>JBFKNN010000077.1:0-12701 GCA_041629335.1 Burkholderiales bacterium
CATAAACGGTGTGGCCCAACGCCATTAGTCTTTTGGCGGCGTCCAAGCCGATTCCTCCTCGGGCACCCGTGATCAGTATCTTTTTCATAGATCCTCCGTGTCCTGCTATTGCAATTGCTGATGTGTTCCCGTTCGATGGCGTCGATCAGCGCCCGCCTGTCAATCGGCTTGCGGAGGAGAGCGGGAATGCCGCCGCCTTTCATCTGCACGCCGGTTGTGACGCACACGGGGGCGGCGAGCGCGTCGACCGGGAGAAAAGCAGTGGCGCTGGAAAAAGACCTGGACGTGAATCCGGCAGCACTGATCGGCCGGCTAAGAGAGCGCCCGACTAAGTCGTCGTCGACAGGGTAAATGGTGTTCGTGTCGTGCGCATTTCATCCGTGTCCCGCTGCCCGTTTCCCGTCGTACATTGCCCAGAGCACAGGCTAGCGGCGCGGGGCCAGGCCGCCTATTGGACCTTGTGCCTACGAGGGGAGGGAGTGCGCGCGGTTGGCGATGCGGCGAGTCACCTAATCGCGCGCGGGAGCCGGCTCGATGCCGGCGATCTCGCACAGCCGCACCAGCTCGGCGACGGAGGTCGCGTTCATCTTCTGCATGGCGCGGGCGCGGTGGACCTTGACGGTTTTCTCGGCGATGCCGAGCCGGTCCGCGGCCTGCTTGTTGAGCAGGCCGGCGATCACGCATTGCATGGTCTCGAGTTCTCGCGGCGAGAGCGTGTTGGCGCGTTGGCGAACGGCATTTCGCTCGGCTGACGCCGTCCGCAGTTCCCGGTGTCGCGAGATCGCCGTATCGAGGGCTGCGAGGAGCACTTTCTCGTCAACCGGTTTGGTGAGGAAATCGATCGCGCCGCGCTTCATCGCCTGCACGCTTACCGGAACGTCCCCGTGCCCGGACAGGAAGATGACCGGTATGTCGTACCCCCAGTCCTTCAGCCTGTCCTGCAGTTGGAGGCCGTTGACATTCGGCATGCTCAAGTCGAGAACCAGGCAGCCGAGCGCCTCGCTCGGTGCGCAAGCGCAAAAAGCCGCGGCCGAGTCAAACGTCCGCACTTCATAACCCGCGGAACGCAGCAGGCGGGAAAGCCCCTGACGCACCGAGGCGTCGTCATCGACCACGAAAACCGCGGCCGCGCCCGTCATGGGCTCCCCGCCACGGTCGGCAGCGCCAGGAAGAAGGTGGCTCCGCCGCCCGGATTGTTCTCCGCACCCAAGTGCGCGTGATGCGTCTCGGCGACGCGGCGGCAGATCGCCAGCCCCATGCCCAGGCCTTGCGGCTTGGTGGAAAAGAAGGGCTCGAACAGTTGCGGAAGCTCGCCTTCGGTGATGCCGGTGCCGTGATCGGATACGGCCAGGACCACCCGGTCGCCGTCGTGCCTCGTCCTGACCGTCAGACGGCGCCTGGCAGGCCCGGTTTTTCGCTGGGCATCGAGGCCGTTGATCATCAGATTAAGCAGCGCCTGCTGCAGTTCGATTTCACCTGCTTCTATCCGCGGCAGATCGGGCTGCAGATCGAGCACGAGCGGTACGTCCAGGGCAACCAGCTCGCTGTGCAGGAGCCCAGCGACGTCGCCGACCACCTTGTTCAAGTCGAGCAGGGAATGCCGGGATTCGCTCCTGGTCATCAGCGCGCGCAGGCGGTGGATGATCTCGCCAGCGCGCTTGTCGTCGACGATGATGTCGTCCAGGATGTCGCGGATTTCGTCGAGGTTGGCGTCCGGACGGGCCAGCCAGCGGCGCGCCGCCTGCGCATTGCTGAGGATCGCGGCGAGCGGTTGGGTCAGTTCGTGCGCCAGCGCGCTCGCGAGCTGGCCGAGCGTCGTCACGCGGGTGGCATGCGCGATCTCCGCGCGAAGCTGCTCGAGTCTTGCTTCCGCCTTCTTCTGCTCGGAAAGGTCCATCCCGATGCCGACAAGGTGGGGCTGCCCGTCGATATTCACCCTGACGCCGGTGAAATAGAACGGGGCCTTGGTGCCATTCTTGCGTTTCAGATTCAGCTTCGCGAAGGCGTGGCCTTCCGCGAAAACCCTGTTCCATTCGCGCTGCATGAGCGGCAACTCTTCCTCGTCGAACCATGCAGCTGCATTGAAATCCAGGAGCTCAGCCGCGTTGTAGCCGGTCATCTCCTCGTGCTTGCGGTTCCAGCGCTTGAGCTTCCCGTCCTGCGAATACAGGTACAGCAACCCGGGAACGCTGTCGAAGACGGCCTCGGTCAGCGCTACTTCGTTGCGCATCTCAATCTCGACGCGTTTGCGGTCGCTGACATCCGCGCATCCGCCGATCAACTGCTGCGGCTCGCCGGATACGCCGTGCTGCGGCCGCATCCGGATGGCGACCCAGCGAGTGCTGCCGTCAGGATGCAGGACCCGGTATTCGGCTCTGACGTTTTCGGGCGATGCGGCGGACCGTTCGAATGTCGCGCGCATCCTTTCGCGGTCGTCGGCGTGCATCGTGGCAAGAAGCGTCTCGAGGGTGAAAACGTCGGTCGGAGACAATCCGTGCATTGCGCGCGTCTTCTCGGTCGCCCAGAAGGTCATGGTGGCGAAATCGAGCGACCACAGCCCGGCATCGGCGGACTCCACCGCGGCCGCGATGCGGTCATCGGCATTTGCGCAAGCGAGGGCATGCGCGAGTATTTCGCCGAGCACCCGCATCCGCTGGAGCACTGGCGGGTCGATGTCGCGCCGCACCTGCGTCGAGCAAACAACGAGGCCTGTCGCGGTCTCGCCTTCCGTGAGCGCGGGCACCGCGTGCAGCGAAGAGACGCCATGGCGTTGGCAATTCGTGCGATCCACCTGCGCTTCGCGGGGCAGTTCCGTCGTATCGGGGACTCGCACAGTCGCGCCCTGTCCCAGTTGACCGGCTATCCAGGGAAAGTCCCGTTCGACATGGAACTCGGCCGCCTGCGGGATCTGCCACAGCATGCGGCTTCGCTGTTCGGTCGCGTGGACACCGAGCGCGGTCAGGATAATGACATCGAAACCCAGGTGTGATGCTGCGCGGGCCAGGGCGCTTTCAACCAGGCTCCGGACTTGGTCGCGAGGCGGATTGATGAACCGACGCAACAGATCCAACAACAAACCATCGAAGGAACTGGGTTCGAACGACTGATCCATTGGCTACCTGATCCGGAGTCCCGGCGGCAAAAAAACCATGTGGATATGGAAACGGACGTCGATCTGGTGCGCGAAAGATGAAGATCGCAGACGCATGCGGCAGCCTGATACGAGCGGCGCTTGACGATCCGGTCCTGCGTCAGACCGGCACGATCGATGCCGGCGCAGTGGCAACGTCACGGTTTCGGCTTTACGGAGGCCGATGTCTTGGGTGAGGTTTTGAAACCCCATTCCCCCTTGGCGCCCTTGCACAGGGTGTAAGTCCCCCGCGCAGCCAGTTCTTTGGCTTCGGTCTCGATCCGGATGTCGCGGCAGTTGAGGCCATACATCTCGTAGGACTTGAGCGGGGTGAGCTGGCTGTGGACCCCCGGTTCTTCGCCTGACCAGTTTACTGTCCGGCCGTTCTCCCCCTTGTCCAGGGTCTGTATGACGGCAGCCTTGAACGCGGACAGGTCCTTGGCGTTCATGCGCGTGATCGGGGCGTCCTGGAATACTTTCCAGTTGGCGGCGGGCGCGGTCGCGGCAAACGCCGCCGCGAAAACGGCAAGTGCGATCTTTCTCATGTCAACCTTTCCCAAGATGGCGCGTACGCATCTTGTTCAGCTTCTCGACCCGTCGAGGCGTCACGGTCGGCGTGGTGAAGGGAGCCCATCTAATCAGACCAAGTCTTTCGGCTCGTGTTCCGCCGGATGACAAGCGATTTGGCCTGAGTTTCCTGCCGGTTCCGGGGCCGTTCACGCGCATCGCGCCCAACGCAGCGCGGTTGACCGTCAGATCGCCCAGCGTGATCGTTCCCGCAGCGGCTGCGGGTCTGGTTGCGTCAACCATGGTGCCGAAACCTTGCCAGCGTGGAATGCCATCGATCTTCAGCGAAGCGCGGCGTTCCGGTCAAGCACCAGCGCGGCGATCGCTGCGCACTCGATGCCGAACGGAAGATAGCCCGCGTAACCGAGCAGCGGCATTTCGAAGAGGCGGAACGCCTCGACGTGCGGGATGCTGTACTGCCACTGCGCGAGGCTGCCGAAGTTCCACATCTCCCAGAAGAACCCGCAGGTGAGTGCGGCGGCCGACCACGCGACGAAGCCGCGCCAGTCGCCGTGGGCGAGCGGGGCGAGAACCGTGTCGAGCCCGGCGAGCGCCTGCAGGCTCACGATGACGAGCACCGGCGAGATCCACACCAGCGGATAGAGGTGCTGCGGGTACACCGCGAGCCCGGCGAGCGACAGCGTGGTGATGATGAGCAGGATCGCCGCAGTCGGCTTGGCCCGCCGGAACCGGACCGAGAGCCAATCCGCAAATGCCGCGTCGAGTCGCGAGAAAGTTCCGAAAAACTCCGCCGTACTCGCGACTGCCGGCAGCACGGTCGAGTAGGCGGCCGAGGCGAACAGCGTGTACTCGAGCGCGCCGAAATCGTCGATTCCTACGTAGCGCCAGTTGCCGACGAACCGGTTGAGATACTCGAAGAACCACCAGAAGAGCGCGCTGAAAAGAAAAAGCGCAGCGAAACGCCAGGGCGCGCGGGTGGCGATGGAGTTGCCCTTGCGCCTCACGGTGAGCGCGTTGACGGTGAAGATGTAGCCCAGCCACAGCGGCGTGAACGTGTGCTGTTGCGCGGACTCGAACCAGGAGAAGCGCGTCCACGCCAGCAACCAGCTCGCCGCAAGAAACACGAGGGCGGCGTAGCCCCACGACGGAAACGCGTGCCGCGCCGGATGCGGTGCCGGCCGCGGCGTCGTCGCCAGGCGCCACAGGAGCGGCGCGAGCGCGGCAATCACCAGTCCTGCCATCAGCCAGAAGGCGATCCACGAAAACCCGGGTGCCGCGATCTGTCCCGGGCGCGGCGGCAGCGCCAGGTAAGGAGCGAGCGGCTGCCCGGCGAGCCATGCGCCGGCGAGCGGTGCGCCGAGCAACGTCAGCGCGGTCAGCGCCACGAGCACCGACGGTGTGCCGAGCGCGCCTGCGATTGCAGTACGGGCTGTCATTGGTAGCGGGCGGCTGGTCGGGTGCAATACAGCTTACAATTTTCACATGGAAGCGGCCCTGCGCCGAATGGAACCGATGAAGGCCACGCTCATCAACGCGGTCACGCGTCGCCAGCGCCCGTACCGCAGCAACCACCCGCTCGCGATTCCGCGAACCGCGCTCGCGATCGACTTGATCCGCGCCTACGGCGCTGTCGACGACGGCGAGCTGGTCTCCGGCCGCGTGGCGGAGGTCGAGGAGCTCGGCTGGTTTCATACCGGCGACTACATCGCCGCGCTCCAGGCGGCGGAAGCGAACGGGCGGTTGCGCGACGGCGACCGCGAGCGCTTTCAGCTCGGCACGGTGGAGAATCCGTACTTCGACCATCTCTTCACCATCCCCGCCCTGGCGACCGGCGGCAGCATCCAGGCCGCCGAAGCGGTGATCGCGGGCCGCGTCGCGTTCAATCCCGCGGGCGGCATGCACCACGCCCGGGCCGGCGCGGCGCACGGCTTCTGCTACTTCAACGATCCGGTGCTCGCGGTGCTGCGGCTGAAGCGCGCCGGATGGCGCGTGCTCTACGTCGATATCGACGCCCACCACGGCGATGGGGTGGAGGAGGCGTTCCGCGACGACCCGGAGGTCTTCACGCTGTCGCTGCACATGGACACCGCCTATGCTTATCCGTATCGCGGCGGCCGGCTCGAAGATCAAGGCAGCGAGGCGGGCAGGCGCACCACGATGAACGTCCCGCTGCCGGCGGGCACGCACGATGCGGAGTACCGGCTGCTCTTCGATGCCGTATGGCAGCCGGTGCTCGACAAGTTCGCGCCCGACGCAGTCGTGCTCCAGGCGGGAACCGACGCGATCGCGCGCGACCCGCTCGGCAAGCTCGCGCTTTCCACCGAGGGCTTTCTCGGCATTGTGCGCACTGTGATCGAGACCGCCCCGCGCCACGCCGACGGCACGCCACGGCTCGCAGTGACCGGCGGGGGCGGGTATCACCCGCTGCTCGTCGCGCGCGCATGGACGGGGCTGTGGGCGCTGTTGTCGGAACGCGATCTGCCGGTGCAAATTCCGGCCGCCGGCGCCGAGGTGCTGCGCGCGGCCGGCTGGCAGCTCGATGAGGACGAGCCGTACTTCGAGCGGCTGTTTGCCACCCGTTTCGACCAATTGGAGGGTAGAAAAATCAGTGAACAAATACATGTAGTTGCGGATGGGGTGCGCAACCATCCGTATGTCCGGCGATGAACGAGGCGGCTGTTGCCGGGGCGTGCCACGCGCGCGGGCACCGAAACCTACGCACCAAGCTGGTCGGCATCAGCACGCCGGCGCACCTCGACGATCTTCTCGCAGTGGCACGCATTCCGCCGCTCGCGAGGACCGAGTACCTGGCGCTGTTCGAGCGCGCGGAATGACGTGCCCGCCGTAAGGAAGCGGACCACCGGTCGACCAAAGCGGCGATGAGAGCCGATAGAGCAGAACCAATTCGAACCGCCAAGGCCGCCAAGACCGCCAAGGAAAATCGAATGAAATAGAAGCAGGAATCATACGTTCACGATTTCCGCCGTGCCCGCGCTTCGCGGGGCCGAATCGCTTCCGGATTCGCTTCTGGTTTCGGTTTTAGTCCTTATTTGATTTCTTTGTCTTTCTTGGCGGCCTTGGCGGTTCAGTTGTCCTTGTTGCGCAGTCTAAGGGAGGTGTTGCATGTCCGAACCGGCAGTCCGCCGTGAGACGGAATACGTTCCGCTCACCAAGGCGCAGTTCCGCGAGCGCTTTTTCGCCAAGTTCTACGACCCGGCCTTCGACGCCGTGCGCGCCGAGCTCGAGAAGGTGTGCGAAGTGTCGTGGGACGGCTACATCCGCTACCGCAAGTCGCCGCGCAAAGCGCCTGCGGGGCCCGCGTATGCGGACCCCAAGATGGAAGTCCCCGCCGAATGGCTGAAGGTGCGCGCCGAGATCGACGCGGCCGAGAAGCGCCAGAAAGATCCGCAGTCGCCGTCGCGCATCCTGATCGTCAACGGCTCGACGCGCAGCGAGCATTCGTGCCCGGGCGAGATTTCCAAGACGCGGCGGCTTGCGCGCCAGGCGCAGAAGACCATCGAGGCGCTGCCCGGCCACGAGGTGGATTTTCTCGACATCTCGACGCTCGCCGACGAGCCGTGGAAAGTGATCCATCCGTGCAAGGGCTGCGTGTCGACGTCGCAGGCGCTGTGCCACTGGCCGTGCTCGTGCTATCCGAATCACGCGATGGGCCAGACCAACGACTGGATGGAGGAAATCTATCCGCGCTGGACCGCGGCTCACGGCGTCTTCATCCTGTGCCCGGTGCACTGGTACCAGGCGCCGGCCTCGCTCAAGCTCATGATCGACCGGCTGGTCTGCGCCGACGGCGGCAACCCCGACTGGACTTCCACCAAGGGCAAGAACCCGGCGATCGCGAAGGCGATGGAGCTCGCGGGCTGGGACTATCCCAAGCATCTCGCGGGCCGCGCATTCGCCATCGTCGCGCATGGCGACGCGGCGGGACCTGAGAACCTGCGGCGCATGCTGGCTGACTGGATGACCGACCTCGGCATGATCCAGGCCGGTCCGCAGGCCGCGCTCGACACGTGGATCGGCTGGTACAAGCCGTACGCCACCAGCCACGAGGACCTCGACGACGACCCCGATACCTTCACCCAGGTCGAGAATGCCGCGCTGTCGCTCGCCAACATGGTGCGGCAGATCCGCTCCGGCGAGTACCGCGCGCCGAGCGAGGGGCTGCACAGCCCGCGGGAGAAGTAGGCTGCCGGCGCGCGGCTTGACAGCGAAGGGCCGCGGAGTATGATCGGCGTACTTGTCCGGACAAGTTGCCCGGACGCCCGCGCGCCCCAGTCCCGGGGCGTCGGGCGCTCTCCAACAGGAGGTATGCGCGATGAGCGAGCGAGCCCTGTCCCTGACGATGCTGTCTCCACTGCCGGTCTATCTCGACGAAGCGACGGGCGGCGCGCCGCTCGCGCCGCGGCCCGAGACGCTGAACGGCCGCGTGGTCGCGCTTCTGCCCAACTGGCGGCCCTCGGCGGTCGAAATCCTGCAGGCGGTGGGCAAGCTGCTCGCCGAGCGCTACCGCCTGAAGGAAATCGTGCTCGAGCAGCCGGCGCGCGAGCTGCCGCAGCGCACCGGCGCGCTGATTGACGCAGTGCGCGACCAGCTCGACGCGCTCGCCGGGCGCGCCGATGTCGTGATCACCGCCACCGGCGACTGAGGCTCCTGCACGACGTGGTGTAGCCACGTCACGCCAGCGCTGGAGGAAAGAGGTGTGCCGACGGTGATGATTACCACGGACGCGTTCAGCAGCTTCGGCCGCCGCATTGCGGCGACCAAAGGTTTTCCGCACGTCGTCATCGCCGAGACCCCCAACCCCATCCGCCAGCTCGACGAGGCGAGCATGCACGAGCGCGCGCTGGCGATGATCGACACGGTGGTCTTCGGCCTGACCCAGCCGCCCGCGGCGATCGAGCGGGCCATCCGCGAGCGCGCCCGCGAGCAGATTCATCCCAAGGGCGTCGTCCGCGCGGCGAAGCCGGTGTAGGGCAAACAGGAGCACGTTCAGTGGCACAAGACACCGTATCGGTCGAGAAAGGCTCGGCCGCAGAACTCCTGCTCGGTGCCTACGAGCACGCCTACGACCAAGGCTGGACCGACGGGCTGCCGATTATTCCCGCTACCGCAAAGACGGTAGCCGAGTTCGTCGCGGCTTCGGGTCGCGCTGCGGCCGACGTCATTGCCACGCTCCCGCCGCGCAAGGGCGAGGCCACGGTCGAAGTGATCGCGGTCAATGCGGTCATGGCGGGCTGCCGGCCGGACTACATGCCGGTGATCCTCGCGGCGATCGACGCCATATCCGATCGTGGCTATCCGCTCGAGTTCATTCAGGTCACCACCAACCCGATGACGCCGTTCTTCCTGGTGAACGGGCCGGTGCGGCACAAAATCGATCTCAACCACGGCGCCGGCTGCCTCGGGCCGGGCTGGCGCGCGAACGCCACCATCGGCCGCGCCGTGCGGCTCATTCTGCAGAACGTCGGCGGCGCGCTGCCCGGGGTTTATTCGAAATCGAGCTTTGCATCGCCGTTGCGCTATTCGTACATCTGCGGCGAGAACGAGGAGGAGAATCCGTGGACGCCGTTTCATGTCGACCGGGGCTTCGACCGCAATGACAGTACGCTGACGGCATTCAAGGCGTCGAACTACTGCAACATCTCCGGCGGTGAAGGCGTCGGCGCGGACGAGATCCTGCGCCAGATCGCGACCAACATGCCGCCGATGTACGGCGGCGGCGACGGCGTGCTGCTGCTGCTCGGCGTGAACCATGCCGCGAACCTGCACGAGGCCGGGCTCTCCAAGCGCGACATTCAGCAGCGGCTGTGGGAGCTCGCGCGCGTGCCGGAGGCTCACTTTGCGGCCGACTTCGTGGTGATGGAGAAAGCCGCCGGCCGCGGCGGCGAAGGCATGCTCTGGCGCACGGCGAGCCCGGACGACATTCACCTCGTGGTGGCGGGCGGCCCCGGACCGCAGGACGTCTACATCGCCGGCGGCCGGCCGCAGACCCGCGTGATCCGCGGCTGATTCCCGCCGCGCGCCGCGGGCACCGGGGAATTCCACGCGCCGCGCAAGATCTCGACGCTTAGCGCTACGCGCGGCGGGGCCGGCTTGATGTTCCCCTGATTTGATGCAAGACTCCGTGCTCCGCCGCCGTTCTCCGGATCTCGCATGCAAACCGAACTGATCACGTTCTATGCTACCGACGGTTTCCCGCTCGACGGCCTTCTTCACCTGCCCGCGGGCGGCGCCGTCACCCGCGCCGTGCTGCTGGTTCACGGCAAGGTGATGAATTTCTACACCGGCCCGTGCCGCATCCTGCCGCCATACCTCACGGCAATGGGCTTTGCCTGTCTCGCGATGAACCGCCGCGGCCATGACCTGGGCGGCATACGCAACGGGCGCGAGTCCTATGGTGGATCGTGGGAGAAATTCGGCGACAGCCAGCTCGACATCGCTGCGGGGGTCACGGCGCTCCGGGACCGCGGCTTCTCCCGCATCGTCCTGCTCGGGCACAGCTTCGGCGGCATCGCGTCGGCGGCCTATGCGGCGGACCACCCCGGCGATATCGTCGCGCTCGCCTTGTGCTCCGCCGGATCCGGCGGAACCCAGTACCTCGCCCAGAGCTCGCGCCGCGGCATGCTGGCCGCCGACCGCCACGATGCAATCGACGCGGAGGCGAAGCGCCTGGTGGCGGAAGGCCGCGGCGAGCAGATGATCGCGCTGCCGGGCTGGTGGTATGCGATCACCGCCGAGAGCTGGGTGGACCTGTCGCAGAACGTGCCGCTCACGGTGGAGAAACTGCGCCACTACCCGGGTCCGGTGCTCGCGCTGCGCGGGGCCAGGGAGGAGGCGGACCTCTATCCGGCCGAAGCGGCCGCGATGGCGGCGGGCGCGAACGGGACGGTCGCCGTGATTCCCGGAGCGGATCATTTCTACAATCGCGTCGAGGCAGCGTTTGTGCGGACTGTCAGCGAGTGGCTCGTCAAGATCAAGATATGACTGCGGCACGCGTTCGCGTCGTTGCGGGACTTGCCACTCAGGCATGATCGTGGAAAATACCGGTTCTGCATCAGCTCGAAAACAGAGAGAGAATCTCATGGGCCACACCCTCGAACAGTTTGCCTCCAAGTGCCGCGACCTGCTGAAAGCGGAACCCGGGCCGGCCGGCCGCCAGAAAGTCTGTGCCCTGCTCAAGGAAGTGCTGAAGGATCAGCAGTTCGTGGCGAAGCATCTGCGCGATGACACCAGGGAGCGCGAGATTCTCTACGAGGACCCGGAACTTGGCTTCTGCATCCTTGCGCATCATTACCGGGGCGCCAAGACCAGCCCGCCGCACGACCATGGCCCGTACTGGGCGATCTACGGCCAGGCGGTGGGCGAGACCGAGATGCGGGACTACGAGCTCGTCGAGAAGGCGAGCGCCGAGAAGCCCGGCAAGGTGCGCCACACTCGGACCTACAAGCTGACGCCCGGGGTTGCGCACCTGTACAACGAGGGCGACCTGCATTCGCCCAAGCGCGAGAGCTCGACGCGGCTGATCCGCATCGAGGGCAAGAACATGGAGCACGTGCGCCGCTTCAAGTTCGAACCGGTCTGAGCCCCGGGCCGCAAGCCCGCGGTGAGCGCTAGTGGTGCGCGTCGGTCGGGATCGTCGGCAGCGGGCCGCTTCTCACGTTGTAGCGGTGGCGCCGCTGCACCATCACCATCGTGAGCGACACGAAGAGCCCGAAGATCACAATCACGGTGTAGATCGAGAAGTCGAACCAGATCAGCGCCGCGTACACGCCCAGCATCGCCAGGATGGACAGGTTCTCGTTGAAGTTCTGCACCGCGATCGAGTGGCCCGCGCCCATGAGGATGTGGCCGCGATGCTGCAGCAGCGCGTTCATCGGCACGACGAAGAATCCCGCGAGCCCGCCGATCGCGATCATCAGCGGAATGGCAACGGCGATGGTGTTCGCGAAATTCATGGCGATGACGATGACGCCCATCGCGATGCCGACCGGCACCACGTTGACCGCGCGGTTCAGTGGCACGAATTTCGCGGCGACCACCGAGCCGGCGGCGATCCCCACGGCGGTGATGCCCTGCAGCACCGTCGCCTGCGACAGCGTGTAGCCCAGCGCCACCTCGGCCCATTTCAGCACGATGAACTGCAGCGTCGCGCCCGCGCCCCAGAACAGCGTCGTGGTGGCGAGCGAAATCTGGCCCAGCTTGTCGGTCCACAGCAGGCGCACGCAGTGCGAGAACTCGTGGATGAGGTAGATCGGGTTCTTGCTCGGCGCCCGGTGGTCGACCCCGGTGTTGGGGATGTAGAGGTTGAAGGTCGCGGCGATGGCGTAGAAGATCACGATGATCGCGATCGCCGCTTCCGGCGCGGTATCGATGCCGGTGTCGATCAGCGGGAAGTCCAGCGCGAGCAGTCGCGTGGAAACCGCCTCGCTCACCAGCACGCCGCCCAGCAGGGTTCCCAGGATGATGGAGGCGACGGTCAGGCCCTCGATCCAGCCGTTCGCGACCACCAGCTTGTGGTGCGGCAGGTACTCGGTGAGGATGCCGTACTTGGCCGGCGAGTACGCCGCCGCGCCGAGGCCGACGACCGAGTAGGCGAACAGCACCGGGATGTAGCCGGGGATGTCGCCGATGGCGAAGGCCTCGTGGAAGAACATCAGCGTGCAGCCGACGATCTTCACGGTATTGGTGACGAACATCACCCGCCCCTTGGGCATCGAGTCGGCGAAAGCGCCGACGAAGGCGGCGAAGATGACGTACGAGGTGGTGAAGAAGAACTTCAGCATCGGCGTCATCCAGTCCGGGGCGGTCATCTGGATGCGCAGCGCGATGGCGGCGACGAGCAGCGCGTTGTCGGCGAGCGACGAGAAGAACTGCGCCGCCATGATGATGTAGAAACCTAGCGGCATGGCATGGCGTGGCGGGGGCGGCAGGGCCTGGCTCGTTTAAACCGGCGCTTTATACCATACTTCGCGTCCTGCTGTAGCCTTATTCCCCCCTATTTTTCCGCTGCTTGGCGAGTTTCCGC
>JBFKNN010000078.1:0-12491 GCA_041629335.1 Burkholderiales bacterium
ATCCACTTCCAGTTCACGCATCAAATCCGCAATTTCGCTGTCGGTCTTGCCGGCAACATCGACAAAACGGTCAAAGGCGGCTCGTACCCGCTGGCCCATCGTGTCCGGGCTTGCAGGGTGCAATGAAATCGCGATCGTCTCGAAACGCTCACGATCATGTTTTTCGAACAACCCCGCCATCAGAAATGACATCGCGTGATCACGGAAATCCGCTGATACGTAAGCCAGGCGTATCTTCTCGTGCGCATGGCGCGGGCCGGTCCAGCAGGACGATGGCGATTCGGGATACCGGTCGTCGGCCCAAGTGCGGGCGCACTGCAGTTGCGCGGCCGCGGAGTGCGTGACCGCAAGAAATGAAAAAGGCGTGCTCGCCCGCTTGCCCTGTCCGACTGCATCGACAACGCTGGCCACGATCTGCGCATGCTGTTTCCAGTCGCAACACAGCTGTCGCGAACGCAACAGATTGCCCAGCGCATAGTCGTGGTCCGGGGCGAGATCCAATAATTTCTCGTATACCCTGGACGCCTCGGCGTGACGCTTCAGGTCGGTCAGCACCGCGCCGCTATTGTAGAGCGCCTCGGCGTACTCGGGCCTGAACGCCAGCGCGCCCTCGAAGCTGGCGAGCGCTTCTTCATGCCGCTTCAGATCGCGCAGCACATTGCCGCGATTGACCAGCACGGCGGCATAGTCAAAACCGGGCGGGCGCGCGCCGCCATGTCCCGCCGCAGAAGAAAGCGCAAGGTCGTAGCTGACCAGTGCTTCCGCGTGCCGCCCCAGCTCGTGCAAGGCATTGCCGCGATTGGCACGGGCTTCGAGATAGCCCGGCGCAACGGCGAGCGCGCGGTCATAGCCTTCGAGCGCTTCCGCGGGGCGTTGAAGCTTCAGCAGCGCGTTGCCGCGATTGTTGAGCGCAACGGCATGGTCGGGCCGCAGGGCGAGCACGCGGTCATAGCTCGCGAGCGCTTCTTCGTGGCGCTCCAGCGCCACCAGCGCCGTGCCGCGATTGTTGAGCGCTTCGACGTGATCGGGATGAATCTCGAGCGCGCGGTCGTAACTTGCCAGCGCTTCCTCGTGCCGCTTGAGGTCTCCCAGGGCGTTGCCTCGGCCGCACAGCGCGTTGACGTAGCAGGGATTGAGCCCGAGCGCGCGGTCGTAGCTGGCCAGCGCTTCAGCGGGCCGATGCAGCGCCAGCAGCGCGTTGCCGCGATTCGCATGGGCTTCGATGTAGTCGGGATTGAGCGACAGTGCGCGGTCATAACTGGCCAACGCTTCCGGGAGGCGGTTGAGGTCGAGCAAGGCATTGCCCATGTTCGATTGGGCGGCGGCGTTTCCGGAATTGCGCTTGATGGCGCGGCCGATCAGATCGACGGCCTCGGCGAAATTTCCGTTTTGCGCTTCGAGGACACCCAGCAGATGCAGTGCATCGAAATTCCTGGGCTGCACCTTGAGGATTTCCCGGTACAGCGCGGCGGCCTGCCACAGCACCCCCTGTTGATGCATGACAATCGCCTGCTGCAATTTGCCGGCGATACTCTGCGACCCCTGCGACGGGGCATGGCTTGGCTGATGAAAAATCCGGCGCCCCTTGCCTTTAGCCATAAGAGTCCATAACACAAATGAATACGTGATGCGCCGGCACGAACGAAGACCGAGCGTCGATTCCGGGTCGAGCCCGGGCAATTCTCTCTTGGATCCGGTCGTGACTACTACACTTCAACCGCCCGCCCTTGGGGTTGCCCCTTCCGCTGACTGTCCGGCAAGGTGATCTTTGCGTCGCCTCGGCGCCCTTGGGTTTGCTGGCAGCATCTTGCTTCGCGTCCTCGGCGTAGCCCTTGGCCTCCATCGCGGAATGGCGCCCGGCGACCAAGCGATTGCCTTTCGATCAGCTGAAGGCGGGAATGCCCGTCTGCGCGCGGCCGAGGATCAGCGCGTGGATGTCGTGCGTGCCTTCGTAGGTGTTCACCGCCTCGAGGTTCATCACGTGGCGGATGACGTGGAACTCGTCGGCGATGCCGTTGCCGCCGTGCATGTCGCGCGCGAGGCGCGCGATATCCAGCGCCTTGCCGCAGGAATTGCGCTTCAGGAGCGACACCATCTCGGGCGCCCAGCGGCCCTCGTCCATCAACCGGCCGAGTCGCAGCACCGCCTGCAACCCGAGGGTAATCTCGGTCTGCATGTTGGCGAGCTTCAGCTGGATCAGCTGGTTGGCCGCGAGCGGGCGGCCGAACTGCTTGCGCTCCAGCGTGTAGTTGCGCGCCGCGTGCCAGCAGAATTCCGCCGCGCCCAGCGCGCCCCAGGCGATGCCGTAGCGCGCCTTGCTGAGACAGGAAAACGGCCCCTTCAGGCCCTTCGCCTTGGGCAGCATGTTCTCGGCCGGGACGTGCACCTGGTCCATCACGATCTCGCCGGTGACCGACGCCCGCAGGCTGAACTTGCCTTCGATCTTCGGCGCCGATAGCCCCTTCATGCCTTTCTCGAGCAGGAATCCGCGAATCACGCCCTCGTCGTCTTTGGCCCACACGAGCAGCACGTCCGCGAGCGGCGCGTTGGTGATCCACATCTTCGCCCCGTGCAGCACGTAACCGTCGCCTGCCTTCTTCGCGCGCGTGACCATGCCGTTCGGATCGGAGCCGACATTGGGCTCGGTCAGGCCGAAGCAGCCGATCCATTCGCCGGTGGCGAGCTTGGGCAGGTACTTCTTCTTCTGCGCGTCGCTGCCGAACTCGTAGATCGGGTACATGACAAGGCTCGACTGCACCGACAGCGCCGAGCGGTAGCCGCTGTCGACGCGCTCGACTTCGCGCGCGACCAGCCCGTAACAAACATTGTTGACTCCGGCGCAGCCGTAGCCTTCCAGCGTCGACCCGAGCAGGCCCAGCTCGCCCATCTCGTTCATGATCTCGCGGTGGAACTTCTCGTGGCGGTTCGCCTCGATCACCCGCGGCATCAGTTTCTCCTGGCAGTAGGCGCGCGCCGAGTCCCGCACCATGCGCTCCTCGTCGGTCAGCTGGTCTTCCAGCAGGAGCGGATCGTCCCACTGAAACGCAGGCTTGACGGTCGGGATCGGTGCGGTCATGGGTTTCTCCTGATACAATGAGACACGCTCGTTATCAGAGCCGAAGTGCTTAATTCTACGGTATTTTTATCCTGGCGGCACAGGGCTTCCGCGCTGCAGCATCCGGCCTCGCAACACCCTGATACCGCGGGACTTAAGGCGAGCCCGGCGCACCACGGGTGGACTCGTGCATAGCAAGGTATCGGCCGTTGGACCCACAAGATCTGTCAAAGCTCCGCATCGGTCGCGGTGACGCGAGCGTCGGGCCGGGGGCGCCGGGAAAACGCCGGCGCCTGACGCTCTGGATCACGCTCGCCGTGCTGGCCGCCGCGGGCGCCTACTATGCCTGGTTCTACGAGCGAGCGGTTGCGGTCGACCTCGTCACCGTCGCGCAAGCCTACCCGTCGCAGGCGTACACGCTTCTCAACGCCACCGGCTACGTCGTTGCGCAGCGCAAGGCGTCGGTGGCGTCCAAGGCCACCGGACGGCTCGAATGGCTCGGCGTGCGGGAGGGCAGCGTCGTCAAGGCGAACGAGGTGCTCGCGCGGCTCGAGAGCCGGGACGTCATCGCCTCGCGCGACCAGGCTGCTGCCAACGTCCGCCTCGCGCGAGCCAACCTGGAGCAGGGCGAGGCCGAGCTGAACGAGGCCGAGCGCGTGTTGCGGCGGTCGCAGGATCTGCTCGAGCGCAAGTTCGTGTCGCAGGCCGCGCACGACGCGGCGATTGCGCGCCACGAGAAGGCGCGGGCGGCGAGCGCCGGATTCAAGGCCGCGGTCGCCGTCGCGGAGGCGAGCCTGCGCGTAGCCGAGATCGCGGTCGAGCAGACGCTGATTCGCGCGCCATTCGACGGCGTGGTGCTCACCAAGAACGCCAACGTCGGTGACGTGATCACGCCGTTCTCGTCCGCGCTCGGATCGCAGGCGGCGGTGGTGACGATGGCCGACATGTCGACGCTCGAGGTCGAAGCCGATGTGTCCGAGGCGAACATCTCGAAGGTGACCCTCGACCAGCCGTGCGAAATCCAGCTCGATGCCCTGCCCGATACGCGCTTCCCCGGCCGGGTGCACCGCATCGTGCCGACGGTCGACCGGTCGAAGGCGACCATCACGGCCAAGATCCGCTTTCTCGACCGCGATCCGCGGGTGCTGCCGGAGATGAGCGCCAAGGTGGCGTTTCTCGAACGCGAGGTGCCGCCGGACGAGCGCAGCGCGCGTACCGTGGTGCCGGCGGCCGCGGTGGTCGAGCGCAACGGGCGCAGCGTGGTCTACCGCGTGGGCGAGACGCGCGTGCGCGAGGTGTCCGTCACCGCGGGCGCACTGATCGGCGAGCTTCGGGAAGTGAAGGGCGGCTTGAAAGTTGGCGACAAGGTCGTGCTCAAGCCCCCGCGCGAGCTGCGCGACGGCGCACGAGTCGCGCTGCCCGGAAATTGAAGCCTGGATCGGAGCGCCGAGGATACGCCGTGAGCGAGCCGGCCGCCCGGATTGTCGAGATCGACCGCCTGTCCAAGTCGTACCGCCGCGGCGGCCAGGTGGTGCCGGTCTTGAGCGGCATCACGATCGACATTGCCGCCGGCGATTTCGTCGCCTTGATGGGCCCGTCGGGCTCCGGGAAGAGCACGCTGCTCAACCTGATCGCCGGTATCGACAAGCCCGATTCCGGCACGCTGCGAGTGGGCGGCGTCGACATCACGGCGCTGTCGGAAGGGCAGCTCGCCGACTGGCGCGCCGCGAACGTCGGGTTCATTTTCCAGTTCTACAACCTGATGCCGGTGCTGACCGCGTTCGAGAATGTCGAGCTGCCGCTGCTGCTGACGGACCTTTCGGCGCGCGAGCGCCGCGAGCACGTCGACTTTGCCCTGGCGATGGTCGGTCTTGCGGACCGGGTGGCGCACTTTCCCTCGGAGCTCTCGGGCGGGCAGCAGCAGCGCGTGGCGATCGCGCGCGCCATCATCACGGACCCGAGGATACTGGTCGCGGACGAGCCCACCGGCGATCTCGACCGCGCCTCGGCGGACGACGTGCTGCGGCTGATGGATCGCCTCAACCTCGAGCTGGGAAAGACCATCATCATGGTTACCCACGATCCGTACGCGGCGGAGCGGGCTCGCGCCGTGCGGCGGCTGGACAAGGGCGTGCTCCTGGAGAGCACGTAGACGCGGAATGCACGTGCTCAAGCTCATCGTGCGCAATGCCCTGCGCCACCGGCTGCGCACCGCGCTCACGGTGCTCGGACTGGTGGTCGCGTTCCTTTCCTTCGGACTGCTGCAGACCGTGGTTGACGCGTGGTACGCGGGCGCGGAGGGCGCGGCACCGAACCGCCTGATCACGCGCAACGCGGTGTCGCTGGTGGTGCCCCTGCCGTCGCATTACCGCGAAAAGATCCGCGCGGTCGACAGCGTGAAATCCGTCGCGGGCGCGAACTGGTTCGGCGGTGTCTACCAGGAGCCGAAGAACTTCTTCCCCCAGTTCGCGGTGGAAGCGGTGCCGTATTTCGCGATGTACCGCGAATACCTGATCCCGGAGCAGGACTTCCAGGCGTTCCTGCGCGACCGCAAGGGCGCGGTCATCGGCCGCAAGCTCGCGCAGACGCACGGCTTCAAGGTCGGTGACGCGGTGCCGATCAAAGGCACGATCTTTCCCGGAACCTGGGAATTCACGGTACGCGCGATCTACCATGGCGCCGAGGCGAAAACCGATACCTCGCAGTTCTTCTTTCACTGGGAGTATCTCAACGAGACGGTGCGGCGCACCGCTCCGCAGCGCGCGAATCAGATCGGCATATTCGTCGTCGAGATCGACCGCGCCGACCGGGCGGCGGCGGTGAGCGAGGCGATCGACGAGCAGTTCCGCAACTCGCCGGCCGAGACGCGCACCGAGACGGAGCGGTCGTTTCAGATCAGTTTCGTGAAACAGACCGAGGCGATCGTCATCGCAATCCGGATCGTGTCCTTCGTGGTGATCTTCATCATCCTCGCGGTGATGGCGAACACCATGGCGATGACCGCGCGCGAGCGGCTCGCCGAGTACGCGACGCTCAAGACCCTCGGGTTCGGGCCGGGCTTTCTGTGTGCGCTGATATTCGGCGAGTCTCTCGCGATCGCGGCAGTCGGCGCCGCGGCGGGCATCGCGCTCACGTTTCCGGTGGCGGACTGGTTCGCCGGGGAGATGGGCACGCTGTTCCCGGTGTTCGAGGTGAGCCGCGGGACGATCGCGCTGCAGGTCGTGTGCGCAGGCGCGGTCGGCCTCGCCGCCGCGGTGTTTCCGACGCAGCGGGCGATCCGGGTGCGCATCGTGGACGGCTTGAGGGCGATCGGCTGATGAAGCTGCCGTTGCGCTACAGCATGCGCAATCTCGGGACGCGCAAACTGACGACCGCGCTCACTGCCGGCGGCATGGCGCTGGTGGTGTTTGTCTTCGCCGCGGTGCAGATGCTCGACACGGGACTTAAGCAGACGCTGGTCGCGACCGGACAGCCCGAGAACATCCTCGCGACGCGGCGCGCGGCCGGGACCGAGATTTCCAGCGCCATCGACCGGGGGCAGGCGGCGATTGTCGAAACCCAGCTGGAAATGGCAATCGGCGCGGACGGCAGGCGGATGGTGTCGAAGGAGATCGTCGTGCTGATCACGCTGCCCAAGCGGGACTCGGGCGTGCCGACGAACGTCACCACGCGCGGTGTCGGCGCGGCCGGCCTCGCGGTTCGGCCGCAGGTGCGCATCGTCGAGGGCCGCGCGTTCGAGCCGGGCGCGTCCGAGGTTATCGTCGGCGAGAGCATCGCGCAGCGTTTCAACGGCGCTGCCGTCGGCAGCCGGCTCAAGTTCGGCGGCCGCGACTGGCTGGTGGCGGGAATCTTCTCGGCAGGCGGGTCCGCTTTCGATTCGGAAGTGTGGGGTGACGCGGACCAGCTGATGCAGGCGTTCCGGCGCCAGTCCTATTCTTCCGTCGTGGCCCGCCTCGCGAATCCGGCTGATTTCTTGAGCGTCAAGGAACGTCTGGAATCCGACCCCCGCCTGACGCTGGAGGTGAAGCGCGAGCGCGCTTTTTTCCAGGAGCAATCGCAGGCGCTGTCCAAGTTCATCAGCTACCTGGGCTTGACGCTGTCCGTCATATTCTCGATCGGCGCGATGATAGGAGCCATGATCACCATGTACGCCACGGTGGCGAACCGCGTGGGTGAGATCGGCACGCTGCGCGCGCTCGGTTTCCGGCGCGCGGCCGTGCTCTGGGCGTTTCTGTTCGAGTCGATGCTGCTCGGGCTTGCGGGCGGGGTCGTCGGTGTCGCGCTCGCTTCGCTCATGCAATTCATCCGCGTGTCGACCATGAACTGGCAGTCGTTCGCCGAGCTGGCGTTCAGCTTCACGCTGACGCCTGCCATCGCGGCATCGTCGCTGGGATTCGCGCTGCTGATGGGGCTGGTCGGCGGATTTCTGCCGGCGGTGCGTGCCGCGCGGCTCGAGATCGTGGACGCCCTTCGGGCGCCTTAGCGCGCCGGCCTGCAGTAAGGCCCCCGGGCCGGCGGGCTAAGGCGCCCAGGTCCGCTCACCGCTTACTGCTGATCGCCAGCCGCCAGCCGCCAACCGCCAACCGCCAACCGCCAACCGCCAACCGCTAACCGCTAACCGCCAACCGCCAACCGCTATCTACTCACGGCTTTTTCACCGGCTCGATGGTGCCGATATGAAACCGGTACTGGCCATCGCGGCGATCGGCGTAGTAGTGACGCAGCGTGTTGCGAACGGTGGCGAAGGCGAGAACATCCCACGGGACCTCGTTCTCGGTGAACAGGCGCGCCTCCAGCGTCTCGGCGCCGGCGTGGAAATCAAGATCGAGCAGCCGCGCGCGGAAAAGCATGTAGACCTGGTTGATGTGCGGAATATTGTACAGGGCGTATAACGGACCGATCTCGACCCGGGCATTGGCTTCCTCCAGCGTCTCCCGTATCGCGCCCTGGTCTATCGTCTCCCCGTTCTCCATGAAGCCCGCGGGCACGGTCCACAGCCCGTAGCGCGGCTCGATCGCGCGGCGGCACAACAGCACCCGCTCTTCCCACTCGGCGATGCAGCCGACGACCATGCGCGGATTCTGATAGTGGATGGTGCGGCACGCGTCGCATACGTGGCGTGGCAGGCTGTCGCCGGGCGGGATCTTGACCGTCACCGGCTCGCCGCAGTTGCTGCAGAATTTCATGACGAGGTGAGTTACGTGACCGCGTAACTATACGGTAACATCGAATCGTTGGAAAACACATCTTTGACCATGCATCCCGTTTTGTGCCGGCTGTCGCCACGGTTCGACCGCCTCCAGAAGCGCGAGGAGCTGCTCGATGCCATCGACGAGCTCGAGGACGTCTACGACGGGCTGTCCGAGATCGAGCAGGAGACGGCAGGAAGGCTGATCGAGGAGCTCCACCGCCGGCTCGACCGGGCGCGCGAGTGAGCGGGATGAACGCGCATTACTACTCGCGGCGCAGGCTTTCACCGTACCGCGGCACGCTGCACGTGATCGACGCAGGCGCGCTCATCGCCTGCACCGACGACGGCGTGCACTGGCGCGCGCGGCGCTTGCGGGAGGACAGCCGGCTGTGGCCCGGTCGCGGCTGGATCGACTTTCACGACGTGCATGATCTTGGTGGCGCGCCCGAGCTCGCAGCGGCGTTTGTCGAGCGCCCGGCGCTGCCGTTTCCGCCTGCCGACCACGTGGAGCTGTGGCTGTTGAACAAGGAAAGCGAAATGCCGCTCGCTCTGCTTGCATCACGCCGCGACGTTGCGGCGGTCGACGCGCCGGGCGACTGCGCCTTCGTCTCGCTGCCGATGGAAGACCGTGGTTTCCGCGCCGAGTGCCTGCGCGGGCGCGATGCCGCGCGGCCGGCGCGGGCGTGGCCGCTCCCGCACCGCGATGTGCTGGAGCGCCAGGTCAATGCGGCGGCGCGGCCGTATGCGGCTGCCCAGTGGTTCGTGCGCCAGGCGAGCGGGCGCGGGCAGGGTCTCGGCGGGCCGCGGGTGCCGGACGCGCTGAGGGGACGCATGCTGGAGCCGGCGGGGTTTCCCGAGCTGCTGGTGGACGAGAACTGGGCAGGCGAGACCGAGCGTGCGCTGGTGCGCGAGTATCACGGGTGGGTCGCGGCGCGCCTGCTGACGCACCGGGCTCTGTCGAAAGCGACGCGCCAGCGGCTGGAGGCTGGCGCATGCCGGCGGCCAGTCGAGCTGCTCGAAGTCTTTCGCCTCATACCCGAGTTCGCCGACCGCGCCGCGCTCGACCTCGCGCTGGTCGAAGCACGGCTGATGATCGATGCGCCGCATGCGTCGAGGGCGTGAGGGGTGCGTGCTATGATTTGCCGTGAGCGGTGAACGGACGGCAGACCGCGGAGTGTAGTCGTAGGATGCGGCTTTAGCGCACCGACGCGCCGGATTACCCGGTTACACCTACGTTCGTTCGGTGCGATGAAGCTGCACCCTACGGCGGTGCGCTAAAGCTGCACCCTACGGCGGTGCGATGAAGCCGCACCCGACGAACGTGCCGTACAGCCGCACCGTGGAAACGCACCGTACAGACGCGCCCGACGCCGGTATCCTGCAATCACGCACCACCCAGATTCATGCGACCGTCGCACATACTTTCGATACTCGATCGTGAGTTCGCGAGCACGACGCAGCTTGCGCACACGCCGGTAATGATCTGGGGGCCGCCGGGGGTCGGCAAGTCGCAGATCATCGCCCAGATCGCACGGCGCCATGATGTTCCGCTGATCGATATCCGTCTCTCGCAGATGGAGCCCACCGACTTGCGCGGCATTCCGTTTCGCGCCGGCGACTTCGTCGAGTGGTCGGTGCCTTCGCTGCTGCCGGATGCCGGGCGCCACGGCAGCCGCGGCATCCTGTTTCTCGACGAGATCACGTCAGCGCCGCCGACGGTGACCGCGGCGGCCTACCAGCTGATCCTCGACCGGCGCCTCGGCGACTACCGCGTGCCGGAGGGCTGGGCGATCTTTGCAGCGGGAAACCGCTATGGCGATCGGGGCGTCACCTATGTCATGCCGTCGCCGCTCGCCAACCGCTTTACCCATTACGAGATCGAGGCGCACCTCGACGACTGGGTGGCGTGGGCGCACGCCGCCGGGATCGACGAGCGGCTGATCGCGTTTCTGCGCTTCCGCCCGGACCTGCTGTTCGATTTCAATCCGGCCCAGAACCCGGTCGCCTTTCCGAGCCCGCGCTCGTGGGAATATGCGCACCGGGCGCTGGCCAAGTTCGACGATGCGCCCGAGCTGCTGCTGGACGCGCTGCAGGCGTGCGTCGGGCCGACGGCCGGCGTCGAGTTGAAAGCGTTCGTCGACAATCTCGACGAGCTGCCCGACATCGACGCGATACTCGATGGCCGCAGCACCCAGGTGCCGCGGGGCATCGATCTGCAGTACGGCGTCGCGGCCGCGCTGGTGCGCCGGGCGCTGCAGTCGGCGAAGGCGCCGCACGCGGAGCGCGTCTACGGCAACATCCTCAAGTACGCCCGCGCGTTCCCGCAGCGCGAGATGGGCGTGATGCTGGTGACCGACCTGCACCGCGCGATCGGCAAACCGCTGTTCGCCGTGCCGGAGTTCGGCGAGTGGGCGGCAAGCATTACCGATCTCATGCTCTACGACCTGAAGCTCGCCACGTCAGACTGACGAGCGTCGTGAAAATGATTGGCGACGCGATACCCCGCTTCGGCCCGAATGGCCGCATCGCTTCGGGCGCCCGCCGGCTCGGACATGCGCAGGCACGTGCTTCGAAACTTCCGGCTTACCCCCGGTCCTCTCCCGCGGTGCAGGGGAGGGGAGATTCGCGGTGAAAATGGTCATGAACCATTATCACGAGGATCATTAGGTGGCGAATCTGAAAGAAGTCATGACCCGGCTGGGTGCGGCACGCACGCGGCTCATCCTGGAAAAGCCCTTCATCGGTGCGCTGGTGATGCATCTGCCGCTCACCGCCGCTGACCCTGCGTGGTGCGAGACGGTCGCGACCGACGCGCGCGCCTTCCATTTCAATCCGGATTACATCGCGCAGCTCACGCTCGCGGAGACGCAGTTCGTGCTCGCGCACGAGGCAATGCACTGTGCGCTGGGGCATTTTGCGCGCCGCAGCCATCGCACGCGCAGGCGCTGGGACGTCGCCAGCGACTACGCGGTAAACCAGCTGCTGGCCGACGAGGGGCTGAAAGCGCCTGCGGGTGCGCTGCTCAACCCCGATTTTCGCGGGCTGTCGGCAGAGGAGATCTATCCGCACATTCCGCCCGACACCGAGGAAGCGACGCTCGATCGCCACGTGTTTGATGAGTCCGCGGCCAAGGAGCCCCCACCGGCCGCGGGTGCGGGGCGCGGACAGCCGGGCGAGCACGAGGCGCGTAACGGGACTGGCGCGGCGGATCACGCCGACGATTGGGCCGACGCGCGCGGTGATGCCTGGGACGATGCGGGTGACGAGCGGCGCACCCGGCGCAGCGCGGCGAAGCCGCCAGTGGAGCCGGGCCCGGTCGAGCGCGAGGCGCTCATGCGCGAGTGGCAGGGTCGCATGGCCTCGTCCGCGCAACAGGCACGCCGGGCGGGGCGGCTCGGGCAGTCATGGTTGCGCCTGATCGACGCGCTGATCCAGCCGCAGTTGCCGTGGCGCGTGCTCCTGGCACGCTTCATGATCAGCGCGGCGCGCGACGACTACAGCTATCAGCGGCCGTCGCGCCGCGACGGGCCGGCGGTGCTGCCGCGGCTGGCGAGCGGCGAGGTGAATCTGCTCGTCGCGCTTGACACGAGCGGCTCGGTCAGCAGCGAGGAGCTGGCGCAGTTCGTGGCCGAGGTCGACGCGTTGAAAGGGCAGATCCGCGCGCGCGTGACGCTGCAGGCCTGCGACGAGGCGCTCGATCCCGCGGGCCCATGGACGTTTCAGGCGTGGGAGCCGATCGCGCTGCCGCAGCGGGTGCACGGCAGCGGCGGGACCAGCTTCGTGCCGGTGTTCGACTGGGTGGCGCGCGAGCAGCTGCGGCCCGACCTGCTCCTCTATTTTACTGACGCAGAAGGCGAATTTCCCCCTGCGCCGCCGGACTTCCCGGTAATCTGGCTGGTGAAGGGACGGGCGCGGGTGCCGTGGGGCGAGCGCATACAACTCAATTAGACGCGCGTGATCCGTGAGTCGTGAGCCGTACCCCTCGCGAGGGTATTGAAAGGAATGATTCGGGGTTTGTGAAGGGTGAGTGGCGGGAGTGCAGCGCGGCTGTAGGGTGCGGCTTTAGCGCACCACATCGCTCCTTCGCCAAACGTCGGCACTTGGCCCGGTGCGCTGAAGCTGCACCCTACGGACCGGTGCGCTGAAGCTGCACCCTACGGACCGGTGCGCTGAAGCTGCACCCTACGGACCGGTGCGCTGAAGCTGCACCCTACGGACCGGTGCGCTGACGCCGCACGCGACAAT
>JBFKNN010000079.1:0-12291 GCA_041629335.1 Burkholderiales bacterium
GCGCTGGCCATCCGCGAATTGCCGTACGTCGACGCCGCGCGCGCCGCCGGTTATTCGCATGCGCGCATCATCTTTCGGCACATCGTACCCAATGTGGTCGCGCCGTATCTCATCATGTTCACGGCGTTCATGGCGCAAGCCATCCTGCTCGAAGCTTCGCTCTCGTTCCTGGGCCTGGGCGTGACAGAGCCAACACCCGCGTGGGGCCTGATGCTCTCCGGCTCTTCGGCGGAGTTCTATCGCGAGGCGCCGTGGATGATCATCTTCCCCGGGCTTGCGATCAGCCTGGCGGTGTTCGCCTTCAACCTGTTCGGGGATTCGCTGCGGGACTGGCTTGATCCGAAGATCAAGATCTGAATGCGTAACCAGTGAGCGGTTGGCGGTTGGCGGTTGGCGGTTGGCGGTTGGCGATAAGGTTAGACCCGGAGCCCGCCATCAGTTCCCGCTTGCTGCTCACTGCCCACGCTGTTCAGACTTCCCGCGCGTAGCGCCGGACCTTCGCTTCATCGACCTCGATCCCGAGCCCGGGACCCGACGGCACCTCGGCGTGGCCGTGCGCGATGGCAAGCGGCTTTTTCAGCAAATCGTCGGCGAGAAACTGGTTTGACAGTGCGACACTCCAGTCGAGAGACGCGACAGCCGCCGCGATGTGGAGCATCGCCGCGTTGGCGATGCTTGATTCCGCGACCTTGCAGGCAAGATTGACTTTCATGCCGAGCTCCTCGCACAGCGCGGCGGCCTCGACAACCGGTCCCACGCCGCCGAGCTTGATGGTCTTGAGGCTGACCCCGTGCGCGGCACCCGCGGCGTGATGGCGTCTCAGGTCCTCGATTCCGTGCAGTCCCTCGTCGAACCCGATCTTGATGCGGCTTGCCCGCGCAACACGCGCCATGCCCTCGAGGTCGTCTCCCGGCACCGGCTGCTCGAAAAACGCGAGCGGCAGGTCTTCGATCGCACGCACGTAAGCGATCGCCTGGTCCGGCGACCATCCCTGGTTGGCATCGGCGCATACGAGAAGCGATTCCCCGTTGCCAAGCGCCTTGCATATCTCGCGGGTGCGCTCGGCGTCCTGCTCCGGCGTGCCGACGCCCACCTTGACCTTGAAGGCAACGTAGCCCTCGGCCCGCTTGCTGCGTGCATCTTCGATATCACCGGCGGTGGTGCCGGTGCCGATCAGACGCAGCATGGCCACCCGGTTGCGGCGCTTGCCGCCAAGCAGCTCGAAGACGGGCTTGCCCGTCGCGCGGCCGACGGCATCGTTCAGCGCCATCTCGATCGTCGATTTGGCCGCATGGTTGCCGTAGAGGTAACGTTCGGCGCGGGCCGTCACCGCCGGAATGTCCTCCGCCGGCATTCCTTCCAGCAGCGGCGCCAGATGGCGGACGGCTGCCGCCATGCCCTGCTGGGTTTCCCCGGTCATCGTCGGAGCCGAGGCGGCCTCGCCCCAGCCAACGACACCGCCATCGGTCTCGAGCCGCACCAGCAGATTGGTTGCGCGGCTCACCTCCTCGAGCGACATCTTCACCGACTTCACCATCGGCAGGCTGACCGCGATCGGCTCGATGCGCTTGATTTTCACGGGCGGTGCGTGACGAGTGACGAAAATGCGGGACGAGCGAACGGAGACGAGTGAAGATGAGAGGCGACGAAGAGGGGTGACGGGATCGGCCGGCGCGGATTTTCTGGCGACGCCGTCCCGTCACTCGTCACTCGTCGCTTACTCCTTCAGCTTGCCGATCCGCTGGATCGCAGCCGCCATACGCTTGTAGTCCGCGTCGAAGAACTGCTTGAACTCGGGCGCGTCGCGGTAGTCGGGCACGACCTGCACGTTTTCCAGAGCCTTGGTGAACGCCGGATCACCCGCCGCCTTGCGGACGAGTTCGCGCATTTTGTTGAACGTGGCTTCGGGCACGCCCGCGGTGGTGAACAGCCCGACCCACAGGTAGGCCTCCACGTCCTTGTAGCCCATCGACTGCAGCGTGGGCACGTCAGGGAACGCCGGGTGCGGCTTCGTGCCCCAGCTGCCGATCGTCCGCAGCTTGCCGGCCTTGACGTGGGAGTACAGCGCCGCGGGGCCGCCGCCCGTGACCTGCGAGTGCCCGCCCAGCGCCTGCAGGATCGCGGGGCCGCCGCCGGTCGTGGGCAGGTGGCGCATCCTGAGGTCGCCCGCCGCGTGCAGGAACATCTCCATCGGCGTGTGCGTAATGCCGTACGGTCCGGAATGCGAATACACGATTTCACCGGGCTTCTTGCGCGCGAGCGCCGCAAGCTCCTTGGCGTTCTTCACCGGCATCGAGGGGTGGACCACCATGATCAGCGGGTCGGCGGAGAGCAGGGCGACGAGCGCGATCTTGTCGAGCGAGTACGGCGTCTTGATTCCGTAGATCTTGTCTTTCTCGAGGACAAGGTGGAAGTTGGCGGTCGTCACCAGGATGTTGTAGCCGTCGGGCGGCTGATTGGCGACATACGCGGTGCCGACCGCGGCCGTTCCGCCCGGCCGGTTGATGATCGGCGCCGGCTGGCCGGTGATCTTCTCGAGGACCGCCGACAACGGCTGGGCGTGAATCTGGTTCATCCCGCCGGGGGGATTCGGAACCGTGATGTTAATGGCGCGCGACGGATAGTCCTGCGCGAAGCCACTCGCGGCGACGAGCCCGACTGCAGCGGCAAGCAATAGGCGTTTCATGTGCCTCCTCCTTTATTGGTGGCGACAGGCGCGCGGGAGCGCGCCTGGCTGGAAAGGGTGTTGTTGCTTGGGAAACGTAACCCGCTCGACCTGCCAATGTCAACCTGCGTGCCGACGTGGCTGCCGCCCTGTCATAACCGCGGTGGCATGCCCGCCATATGCCAGCTGGGGGGATGTTAAACTCAGCCAGCGCCGTTCGTGCGTGCAAGTCCTGCCAGTGTACGGAAGCGGCTACACCGTCGGGTGTCCCGAAGATTGTCCTAGGAGGCGAGGAGTGAAAATCCGCAACGTTCTCATCTATGGTTACGGTGTAATGGGCAAGGGGGTCGCCAGCACGTTCGCGGCGGCCGGCTTCCCGACGCTGATCAAGAGCAGTCGCGCGCGCGAGCTGAAGGACCTGCCGGCGGGTGCTCGCGCGGTGGCGGAGCTTCCCGCAGAAGCGCCGGATCTCGTGATCGAGTTCGTGCCCGAGGACGTGGCGGCGAAGCAGGCCGTATACGAGGAAGTCGAGGCTAAGTATCCGGATGCCGAGCTGCTGCTTGCCACCGGCACCTCCGGTCTGGATCTCGAGCAGCTTGCCGCCAAGATGCGCCGGCCCGAGCGCTTCATCGGCCTGCACTACTTCATGCCGGCCGACACGGCGCTGGTGGTCGAGGTGATGGCCGGCCCCAAGGCGCCGGTCGCCGCAGTGGAGGCCGCAGCCGAAGCGCTTCGCCGCAGCGGCAAGGAGCCGGTTCTGCTGTACAAGCCGATCGTGGGATTCCTGGTGAACCGCCTGCAGCACGCGATTCTGCACGAGGCGTATTACCTGATCGAGGCTGGCATCGCGACGGCGGCTGACATCGACCATGCCGCGCGCCGCATGCTCGCGCCGCGCATGTGCCTGAACGGATTGATCCAGCAGAAAGACATCAGCGGCCTGAAGATCCACGCCGACGCCCAGCTCTCGATCGTTCCCCACCTGTTTCACAATGGACAGCCCAATCCCCTGCTGCAGAAGATGGTGGCGACGGGCGAGACCGGGCTTGCCGCCGGACGCGGCTTCTACGACTGGAAGGGCTGCGACACGGAGGCGGTGCGGCGGCAAGCTTCGGCGCAGCTTTCGCGCCTGATTGAATTCCTCGATCACGAGATGCCACCCGCCGAGCCGCGCACGCAGCCCGCGCCCCGCAAACTCGTGGATTGACGTTTCTCATTCCAGTGGACCGATTTGCGGCTGCCTCCGGTGCGCCGTACGGCCGGATATGAACTCGTCTTTGCCGACCGATCGCGACGCCGTGCTTGCCGGTGTGCGGGATGCCTCCGGCGTGCCGGCTGCGGTGCTGGCGGCCGGGATGATCGGGTTCGGGGCGTTTTCGCTGGAATACGGGTTCAGCATCTGGCTCGCGCTCGCGTGCACTGCCGGCATCTGGGCGCTGCCAGGGCAAGTGGTGCTACTGGAGACGATCTCGAGCGGAGCGCCCGGCTACCTCACCGTATTCGTTGTGGCGCTCACCGGTGCGCGCTTTCTGCCGATGACGATGGCGCTGATGCCGATCGTCCGTCGCCCCGGCGGCTCGCACTGGACCGTTTACCTCGTAGCGCAGTTGATTGCGATGACAGGTTGGGCGTGGGCGATGCAGCGCTGTCCCGCGATGCCGCAGGCCCAACGCATGCCGTACTTCACCGGCTTCGCGGCGGCGTGCTGGTTGATCAGCATCGCAGCCACTGCGGCCGGCTATTGGCTGGCTGGCTCGTTTCCCGAGCCGATGCGGCTCGGTTTCGTGTTTCTCACGCCGGTCTATTTCTTCGTCATCCTGGTAGGCGACGTGCGCACCGCGCTCGCAGCGTGGGCGCTCGCCTGCGGCGCGGTTGCAGGGCCCCTCATCCATCTCGCGAGCCCGCAATGGAGCGTGCTGCTGTCGGGGCTCGGTGGCGGCACGCTTGCTTACCTCATCCATAGGAACTATGGACGCTGAGCTGTGGATAGTGGTGCTTGCGGCCGCGGCCGCCACTTACGCGTGGCGCGGGCTGGGCGTATTGCTCTCGGGACGCATCCGGGTCGACAGCGAGATCTTCAACTGGGTCGCCTGCGTAGCTTATGCGATGGTGGCGGGCTTGATCACCCGCATCATCGTGCTGCCAACCGGCCTGCTCGCGACGAGCCTCCTTGCCGATCGGTTGCTGGCCATTGCCCTCGCGCTCGTGGCCTTCTACGCGACCCGCAAAAATCTTTTCGTGGCGGTCATCACCGGCATGGGCGCGATCATCGCTGCTGGCTACGTGCGCCACTGGATTGCGATCATATAGAATGTGGGCCTTTCACCGGATCCAGTCATGAGCGGAAGCGTGCTCGTCGAGCGTGACGCAACGATCGCAACGGTAAGCTTGAGCAATCCCGGGAAGCTCAATGCGCTGACAGTCGAGATGTGGCAGTCACTCGCTCGCGTGATGGGCGAGCTCTCGCAGGCCGAAGAGTTGCGCTGCATCGTGCTGCGCGGCGCGGGCGAGGAGGTTTTTGCCGCCGGTGCGGATATCGCCGAGTTCGCGCGGGTCCGCGACAACGTCGAGCAGGGCAAGCGCTACCATCGCGAGTACGTCTACGGCGCGCTGAAGGCGGTGGCGGAATGCCGTCATCCGACGGTGGCGATGATTCACGGTCCTTGCGTGGGCGGCGGACTCGAGATTGCCTGTCAGTGCGACTTGCGAGTTTCCGGGACATCGGGCCGGTTTGGCGTGCCGATCAACCGCCTCGGGTTTGCCATCGCCTACGACGAGCTCGCGGCGCTGCTGCCGCTCGCGGGGCGCGCCGTGGTGCTCGAGCTGCTGATCGAGGGCCGGGTGTGGGATGCGCGCGAGGCGTTGGACAAGGGCCTGTTGACGCGGGTCGTCGCCGATGCGGCACTGCGCGAGGAGGTCTATGCGACCGCGCGCCGAATCGCCGAGGGCGCGCCGCTCGTGGCGCGCTGGCACAAGCGGCTCGTGCGACGCCTGACGCCCCATCCGGCGCCGCTGAGCGAAGCGGAGATCGACGAGAACTTCGCTTACTTCAACACCGAGGACTACCGCATCGGCTATGATGCGTTCATCAACAAGAAGAAGCCGAAGTTCGTCGGCCGCTAGTGCCTTGGGAGCGTGACGAGTGACGAGTGACGAGTCACAGGCTTCGCGAGCACCCATTACCTAATCACCTAACGACGGCTCGGAGCGGTGCGCGATTTCCACACCTGCACGTAACCCATCACCCATTACCCATCACCGATTACGAGAAACCCATGGCCGGACCACTATCCCATATCCGAGTGCTCGACCTTTCCCGCGTGCTGGCCGCGCCGTGGACCGGTCAGAATCTGGCAGACCTCGGCGCGGAGGTAATCAAGGTCGAGCGCCCGAAGAGCGGCGACGACTCGCGCGCTTTCGGGCCGCCGTGGCTGAAGGGCGAGGACGGGAAGGATACCGCGGAATCGGCGTATTTTGCCTCGGCCAACCGGGGCAAGAAGTCGATCACGGTCAATCTGTCCAAGGCCGAGGGCCAGAAGATCGTGCGCGAGTTGGCTTCCCGGTCAGACGTGCTGCTCGAGAACTACAAGTTCGGTGACCTCTCCCGCTACCGTCTCGGCTACGATGACCTGAAGGCGGTCAATCCGCGGCTCATCTACTGCTCGGTGACCGGGTTCGGGCACACTGGCCCGTACCGCGAGCGCCCTGGTTACGATTTCATGATCCAGGGCATGGGCGGCTTGATGAGCATCACCGGCGAGCGCGACGACCTGCCCGGCGGCGGCCCGCAGCGCGTCGGCGTGCCGATCGTCGACATCATGACCGGCATGTATGCCAGCATCGCCGTATGCGCCGCGATCGCGCACCGCGCCGAGACGGGCGTCGGCCAGCATCTCGACCTGGCGCTGCTTGACACCCAGGCGGCGTTTCTCGCCAACCAGGCGATGAACTACCTTGCCAGCGGGGAGGTGCCCGGCAGGCTCGGCAACGCGCACCCGAACATCGTTCCCTACCAGACATTCCATACCCGTGACGGCGACATCATTCTCGCCTGCGGCAACGACAATCTGTTCAGCAGGTTCTGCGAGGTTGCGGGCTGCAAGCACCTTGCGCAGGATCCGCGGTTTGCCACCAACGGCAAGCGCGTCGAAAACCGCGCGGCCCTCACGGCGCTCCTTGCGGCGGTATTCAAGGAGCGCTCCACGCGCGAGTGGGTCGAGGCGCTGGAGGCGGCCGGGGTTCCCAACGGCCCGATCAACAACATCAAACAGGTGTTCGAGGAGCCGCAGGTGGTAGCGCGCGGGATGAAGATCGAGATCGATCACCCGACCGCGGGCAAGGTGCCGCTGGTGGTAAGCCCGATGCGCTTCTCGGCGACGCCCCTCGAGTTCAAGCTTCCCCCGCCCACGCTTGGCCAGCACACCGACGAGATCCTGCGCTCGGTGCTAGGCATGAGCGAGGCCGAGATCGCGCAGATGCACGCCGGAGGAATCGTCTAGAAGAATCGCACCAGCATGCTGGTGGCGAGGCTGAACAGCACCAGCGCGAAGACTTTTCTCAACCGCCGCGCCGGCGTGCGATGGGCCATACGTGCGCCGACCGGGGCCATCAGCATGCTTGCGGTTGCGATGCCGGCGAGCGCCGGCAGATAGACGTAGCCGATGCTGTAATCCGGCAGGTCCTGCAGCGGGAGGCCGGAAAGCACGTAGCCCGCGGTGCCCGCGGCGGCGAGGGGCCAGCTGATTGCAGCGGCGGTGCCGATCGCCTCGTGTATCCGCACATTGCGCCGGGCCAGGAAAGCGACCACCAGCGCGGCACCGCCGGTCGCCGTCAAGCTCGACACCACCCCGATAGCGCCTGCTGCCAGCACTACGCCCGCAGGAGTCGGCATGCTGCGTGCCGGCGCGGGCTTGCGCTCGATCAGCATCTGCGTCGCGAGGTAGTAGATCAGGGCGGTAAAGATCAGGCTCAGCACCCGCAGGTCGAGATAGCCTGCCAGCAGCGCGCCGCCGAACGTGCCGGCGATGATGCCCGGCGCCATTTTGAGCATGACGGGCCAATTCACGGCGCGGTGCCGGTGATGGCTGCGGGCGCTCGAGGCCGCGGTAAAAAGCATGGTGGCGATGCCGGTTCCAAGCGCGAGGTGCACGACGGATTGCGGCGCGAACCCCTTGGCGGCAAAAATGAAGGCGAGCACCGGGACCATCGCCGCACCGCCGCCGATGCCGAGCAGACCGCTGAAGAAGCCGACAAAAGCGCCGAGCGCGAGGTACGCCCACCACCAGTCGAGCATTACGGCTTGCCTTCGCGCTCTTGCGTCAGCGCCTCGTCGTTATCGGCGCCGTCGATGGCGAGCACCACGCTTTCCACGAGCCGCGAGCCTTCGACTGGCGCGTCGTCTTTCATGAACTCGAGGCGCAGCGCGCCGAGCGCGCGCGCGGCCTGTGATCGCGCCACCGCGCTTTCAAGACCGGCAACGCCGCTGTTGTCGTACAGCGTGGCGGGGACACGCCCGACGAGCGGATGGCGGAGGCGTGCGGCCCGGGCCTTTGCGAGCGTCTCGGCGGGCGAACCGTCGACGATTTGCCCCGGCAGCCGCGCGTCCAGCTGTTCCAGCGGCTCGGCAATGGTCATGCGCCGCGGCCTCCGGCTTCAGGAGCACGAACGGAAGAAGCGTTGAGGCTCATCCTGCGCGGTCTCCGATGAGCGCCATGATGGCCTTCCACTCCGCGGGCTCGATCGGGGTGACCGACAGCCGGTTGCCGCGCTGCAGGATACGCATGCGGGCGAGCGCCTCGTGCTTGCGCAGTTCCTGTAGCGAGATCAAGGGGGTCTTGCGCACGAACTTGACGTCGACGTTGAGCCAGCGCGGCGCGGCGCGTGTCGCCGTGGGATCGTAATACTTGCTCTTGCGGTCGAACTGCGTGGCATCCGGATACGCCGTTCTGCAAACCTCCGCGACGCCGACGATGCCGGGCTCGTCGCAATTGGAATGGTAGAAGAGGACGCGGTCGGCGAGTTGCATCCCGTCGCGCATGAAGTTGCGTGCCTGGAAGTTCCGCACGCCGGTCCACGCGGTGGTCCGGTCCCGGGCGAGGTCGTCGATACTGTATACCGACGGCTCGGATTTCATCAGCCAGTAACGCATGGGCTAGTGATTCGTACCCCTCAAGGGCGTATTGAAAGGAATGATTGGTGATTCGTGATTGGTGCTGGTGCGCCCGTCCGGGTTGGATTCCCTTGCCTTCAAGGGCGGCGTCAGCAAGGGGATGGGGTTGCGTCTCGGGCGTGAACGGCTATCAGCGCTGTCGCGGTTCATGCGAAACTCACCCCCATCCCAGTCTTCCCCCCGAAGGGGGGAAGCAGTGAGCTGTGCTGCGAAATCGGAAAGCATGGCCCCAAAAAAAATGCGGCCTGCGCCGCATTTTTTTGGGGACCCCCGCCTGTGCCGTCGGGCCTACATCTTGAACCTTAGGTTCAAGGTGGTCGCCTTCCGAGCCCTTCAGGCGCTTCCATGTCGGATGCGCTCACCGGTGCTGCTTAAGTCGGCAACCAGATTGCTAATGTTGGTTCAGAGAATCTAAGGCCTCAAACGCGCACCGCAGGGGAATCTCAGAACAGCTCGTCTTGATTGGCAATCGCCTCATCAAGCGCCGTTTCCATGCTGGCCATTCTACGCCTTATCTCTGCGATGTCAAAGCTGCCGCCGACCTTGGTGTTCAGAAATTCATGCGCGATATTGAGCGCGGTCATGATCGCGATGCGCTCGAGCCCGATCACCTTGCCGCGGTCGCGCACCTCGCCCATTTTCTTGTTGAGATACTCAACCGCTTCCAGCAGGCCCGCCTGCTCATCCTCCGCGCACGCGACGCGAAATTCGCGCCCCATGATATTGATCTGCAGGCCTTTCGAATCGCTGCTCATGCGCCATCTTCGGGGATCTGGTTGAGCAGGCTTTCCAGGCGGTTGGTGGCGCCGCCGATCTTCTCTTCGAGGTGGCGGTTTTGGTTCAGCGCCGAAGCGAGCTGCTGGCGCAGCTGCTGGTTGTCGACGCGCAGGCGCTGACACAGCTCGACGCATTGACCGATCTTCTGTTCGAGCGACTTGATTTCCGCTTCCATGGGGCACACTATAGAGTTAAAAATCCTGTTAAGTCAACTGGTAACGATAATTATTGAATGTGGTTTGATATCAATCGAAACCGCCGCGGAAAACGTCGTGCTGGCCTCGGCGGTGCCGACCGGACGGCCCGGGACCACCTTCCGGGGCGTGCCTTAAGGGCTTGACGCAGCATCGGAAAAATCTCGATGCCGGCGGCAGGCGCGAACCGCACCGCCGGGTCTTTCGCGCCTTGCGCCCCGTCGTGCCATCCCGCACCGCGTGGTGGCGCGTTGCCGCATCGACTAGAATGCAAGGCGTTGCAGCGGGCCGAGGCATCCGTCCCCCGGCCGCCGTGACATGGTCTCGGGTGCCCGTGCTCGCGTTCTCCGAGCCGGGTTAAACGGGAAGCAGGTGCGACAGCAGCGACCCAGTGCCAAAGGCGCGTGCTGGTGAAGACCGCGGCCAAACGGGGCTTCATCCGTCACTCGTCATCCGTCACGCGTCACCGCTTTCAATGCCTGCGCTGCCCCCGCAACGGTAAGCGAGTGCGGGCGCGCCACTAGGCCACTGGGTGCGGACCCGGGAAGGCGGCGCGTCAAATTCTCGCGAGCCCGTATACCGGCCCCGGCCATCGGTGTGGAAACGCCGCGGGGTGGCGGTGACGGCCGGTTGCCTGGTTCTCATTTCCTCCCTGCTCGACGTTGCCACGAACGATCAACCGGCGCGCGGCGGGCGTGCCCGATCCACGGACCCAACGTGAAGACGTCAATGCAACTGGCTTCCGCGCTGTCGGTCGCGGCGTTTCCGGCATTCGCTGCCGAGGTCCCTCTACACCGTACCGAGCCGGTGATCGTCACCGCAACGCGCTTCGAGCAGCGCCGGGACGATTTTCCAATCGGCATCACCACGATCGAACGCGAGGCGATCGAGCGCAGCACGGCGACCACTGTCACCGAGCTGCTGTCGCAGCAGGCCGGCGTCCAGGTGCGCGATAGCACCGGCGGTCCCGACCTGCAGATCGATCTTCGCGGCTTCGGCCAGACCGGCGACCTCAACACCGTGGTGCTGGTCGACGGGCAGCGCTACAACGAAATCGATACCAGCCCGGTGAAATGGTCGTCCATCCCGCTTGGCGCTGTCGAGCGCGTCGAAATTCTGCGCGGCAGCGGCGCCGTCATCTATGGCAGCGGTGCAACCGGCGGCGTCATCAACATCATTACCCGCCGGCCCCGCGCCGGCGAGAGAGCCGCGGAAGCGCAAGGCAGCGTGGCAAGCTACGGCACGACGGATGTCCAGGGCACGTTTACCGCGGCGGGCGAAAGCGTCGGGCTCAGGGCGACAGTGAACGACCTGCGCTCGGGCAACTATCGTGACAACAACCGCATCACCCAGCGCAACTTGCTTGCCGACGCGCGAACGCTTGGGCGAGCGGGCCATGTCTACGCGAAGCTTGGCATCGACCAGCAGGATCTGCGCAACCCCGGGCAACGCACGCTCACGGAACTCGCGCTCGACCGGCGCGGCACCGCTACCCCGTTCGACTTCAGCTCGCGGGAGGGCGCGCGCCTGGACTTCGGGGGCGCAGTCGACACTGGCGGCGCAGAGGTCGCTGCCAACGTCGCGTACCGCAGGCAGGAAACCCGGGCGTTCTTCAGCACGTTTTCCTCGTTTGTCGACAACGACACCGAGAGCCTGTCCTTCTCGCCCCGCTTCAGGCTTGCGCACGGGGCCGGCGGCGTGAGGCACACGCTGATTGGCGGCGCCGATTTCGAGCGCGGCCGCCTCGACCGCAACGTGAGCGGCAGCTTCTTTGCCGGGCGCTCGCAGGCCGAGAGCCGCAAGCAGGGGGCCTATCTCCAGAACAGCGCAGCTTTGAGCGAGCGCGTTCTGCTAACACTCGGCCTGCGCGCGCAGCGGGCCGAGACCACGCTCAATGATCCTGCGACTGCCCCGGCGCCGCTCGCGAAAACCTACACGGTGGAGGCTTCGGAAGCCGCTCTGCGCTACCAGGCCTCTAGCGCGGTCTCGGTCTACGGCAAAGTGGGCCGCAGCTTTCGCCTGCCCAGCGTCGAGGAGATCAGCTTCACCGGACCGGCGATACTCGAGCCGCAGACATCGCGTGATCTGGAGGTCGGCGGCGAGCACCGGACAGGAAGGAGCAGGATGCGCATATCGCTCTACCGCTACGACCTGGAGAACGAGATCGCCTTCAACCCGATCCTGTTCGACAACATCAACCTCGCCCCGACGCGGCGGGCCGGCGTCGAGATCGAGTCTTGGGTGCGCTTCTCCGAGAGTCTAGAGCTGCTCGTGAACTTCGCGCACGTTGACGCGCGGTTCCGCAGCGGAGTCTATGGCGGCATCGATCTGACAGACCATCGCGTGCCGCTCGTGCCCCGCAACTCGCTCACCGCAGGCGCATCATGGCGGGCCGGTCCCAGGACCCGGCTGACGGCCACGGTGCAGAAGGTCGGCGAGCAGCGCATGTTGAACGACGAGACCAACACGCTGGCGCAGCAGATCCC
>JBFKNN010000080.1:0-12187 GCA_041629335.1 Burkholderiales bacterium
CTACCTCCTCAGTCACGCGAGCCACCCCGTCGACTGGTACCCGTGGGGCCCGGAAGCGCTCGCCAAGGCGAAGCGTGAGAACAAGCCGATCTTCCTGTCGATCGGCTACAGCACCTGCTACTGGTGCCATGTCGCGGCAAGAACGATTTACGCCAAGCCGGAATTCGCGCGCGTCATGAACGCCGCGTTCGTCAACATCAAGGTGGATCGAGAAGAGCGTCCCGATCTCGACCGCGTTTACATGCTGGCCACGCAGCTGATGACCGGCCGCGGCGGCTGGCCCAACAACCTGTTCCTCTCCCCCGATCTCAAACCGTTCTTCGCCGGCAGCTACTTCCCGCCGCACGACGACGAGTTCGGGCGAACCGGCTTCTCGACGATACTCGCGACGGTGCGCGAACTCTGGGCGAATGACCGGCAGCAGCTCCTCGAAGTCGCAGAGCGGGTTCACGCGGCGCTTCAGGAGAATCAACGGCAGGCGGCGGGCGGTGAGCGGCGGGCGGTGAACCCCGGGGCGCTGCTGGCGGGCGCGATGACCGAGCTCGCCACGCGCATCGACCGCCAGCGCGGCGGCATTTCATCGGACGGCCCGAGCAAATTCCCGCGTGCGCCGGCGCTGGAGCTGCTGCTCGCGGACTACCGGATCCGGCGCGACCCGGCGGTTCTCGAAATGCTGACCGGCGCCCTCGATGCGATGGCATACGGCGGCATCTACGACCACCTCGGCGGCGGGTTCCACCGCTATACCATCGAGCCGAGCTGGTCCGTCCCGCACTTCGAGAAGATGCTCTACGACAATGCGCAGCTGCTCAAGATCTACGCCCGCGCACATGTCGTGGTCGGCAAGCCGCTCTACCGGCATATCGCCGCCGACATCGCCGCCTACCTCGAGCGCGAGATGATGGCGCCCGGCGGCGGTTTCTACACCGCTCAGGATGCGGAGGTCGACGGCAGGGAAGGCGCGACCTACGTGTGGATGAAACCCGAGATCGAATCGATACTCGGCACCCGCGCCCGGCGATTTTTCGATGTCTACTCGCTCACCCCGCTGCCGGCGCCGCCGGTTAGCGAGACCACCGACCTGCGATTCCTGGGCGAGGCGGAGGGCGTGATCCGGGTGCGGCTGCCGATCGTCGAGACGCTGCGCAGGACGAGGAGCGCCAGCACGGTGAGCCTCATCGCGTCGTTGCGTCCGGCGCGCGTCGAGCTGCTGGAGGTGCGCCTCCGGCGCAAGCAACCCCTGCGCGACGAGAAGATCATCGTTGCCCTGAACGGCCTGGCGATCGAGGCGTTCGCCGAGGCCGGCCAGCTGCTCGGGAAGCCGGAATACATTACGGTGGCGCGACGCGCGGCCGAGCATATCTGGGCTGCGGCGTACGATCCCGGACGCGGAATCCTGAAACACGAAATATTCAACGATCGCGCACTGACCGACGGTTACCTCGACGACTATGCGCTGCTCGCGCGTGGCTACATGGCGTTGCACGCCGCGACCCGGCGGCCGGTCTGGCGCGACCGCGCGCGAACCCTCGCTGACGCGATGCTGAAGCGCTTTGCGCAGGCGGACGGAACGCTGCTCACCAGCACGAGCCGGAGTGACCTGCTGCTCGCGCCGATCGACGACGGCGACGGCGCCTATCCCTCGGGAACGTCGGCTGCGGTCGAGCTGCTGTTGCGGCTGGCGGCGGCCGGCGGCGGAGCCGAGTACGCGGCCGCCGCGAGAAAGGTGGTCGAGCGCGTGGGCGGGCGGCTCGCGAGGCAAGCCACGGGTTGGGGTGCAATGGTAGCCGCGCTCAATGCGAGCCGGTTCGATCCGCAAATTGCCGCGCTTGGTGACACCGGCGCGTCAGGCGCGGTAACGGGGGCGCCCGCGGAGTTCCGGCCGCCGACCACGGCGGATCGTGTCGATGTGAGCGCCACGGTCAGCGCCGCAGCGGACCACTACCGCGTCGCGGTCAGACTCGACATCCATCGCGGATTTCACGTCAACGCCAATCCCGCGTCGTACGCCTACCTGATTCCGACCAGCATTTCCTTCGACGGCATAACCCCGTTGGCGGTCGCATATCCCGAGCCGGTCCTGTTCAAGCCGGTCTTCGCGCGCGACGGCATCAGGGTGTACGAAGGAAGCCCCACCGTGATCGCAACCATCGCGCGGCGGGACTTGCCCGAGAACGGAATGGTGCGCGGCACCGTGACGGTGCAGGCATGCGACGACCAGGTGTGCCTGCCGCCGTCGCGGGTGCCGATCACGGCGGCACTGGGCAAGTAACGCAGCGGGGGAGCGGGCGTCGTGCACCGCAAGCTGATATGAAGCGCTGCCGCAACCCGGGCGCCGCCCTGGTTTGCGCCCGTTGGGCACGCCAGCGTAACAGAGGCGTCCCCCGGCTTGCCCTGCAACTCGATGCCCCGATGACGAACGAGTGACGCGCCGCGGCGGAGGACGATGGGGGATGGGGATGCGGCGGGCGAGCTGGCGCGCTATGCTTCGCACCTGGCGGATCGCCGGAAAAAGGGACGAACGTGCCGACATGCTTGTTGGCTGACCGACCGGGAAAGCATGCGGATGGCCCCTCCGGGCATCGGCGGTCGCCCGGACACGGGCCGGTTCTCGTGAGAGCGGCCCCGTGCGGTGCTGCCGGTTGAATCGGCAGCCGGCGGTCGCCGCCACGTCCGGGTCAGTCAATTGTCGAAGATAACGAAAATATCGGTCAGCACGGGCGTATTCTGGATCGAGGTCCAGGAAGCGGACGTGCGCATCCTGTGCGGCTCGCCCGCGGACGCGGTCAAGCACCTGCTGCGCCGCGGCCTCATCGTCCCGATCGAGGTCGACGGCGTTCACTGCGAGAGCGGACCCAACGCGATATTGCTCTCCGACCTGGCGATCCAGAACGGGCAGATCTGCAGCCGCGCGGAGTTTCCCATCCTGCAAATGCTCTACAACCAGGGAATGATTCTGCCGAACCACCCGCGAAATACCGGATCACGGCCGATGCTGATCGGCTCGCGCTCCCAGGTCGACGCGCAGATGGCCTATATCTTCCGCGGGAATTACGGTCTCGCCTCGGTCGAGGAGCTCACGGCCGCGGACCTGACGCGGGGCGAGGCCGAGGAAGTGATGCGCATGAAGCTCGCTTTCGCGTTCGGCCGAATCCAGTCCACGGACGAACTGGTGACGCCGGTTTATGTCGAGCACCAGGCAGTCGAGGTGCGAAACGGCGTGCGCGTGCGCCGGCTGCGCACCAATGTGTTCGAGATCGCATACGGCAGCGACCACGTCGAGGTCGATCTCAATCTGCCGCCGGGCGAGGACTATCCATGTCCCTATTCCCTCGACAACCACCTGCTGGAGCGCGAATATTTCGCCGTCGTGCACACCGGTGACGGCGACGGCTGGGACATGAACCGGCCGACCATGGGCAGCATCATTCTGTTTCAGGGCCGGGTCTACCTGGTCGATGCGGGCCCCAACATCGGTTATGCGCTGAACGCGCTCGGCATCGGGGTCAACGAGGTCGACGGCATCTTCCATACCCACTGCCACGATGACCATCTCGTGGGCTTGCACACGCTCACCCGCGGGGACCGGCGCATCGCCTACTATGCCGTTCCCATGGTGCGCGATTCGGTGATCAGGAAGCTCGCCGCCCTGCTCGACATGCGGGAAGGCGAGTTCGGGCAGCTGTTTGACGTGCGCGACCTGCGTCTGGACGAGTGGAACGACGTCGAGGGGCTGGAGGTGAAACCGATCCTGTCGCCCCACCCGGTGGAGACCACGATCCTCTATTTCCGGGTGCTGTGGGAAGGGGGCTACCGCACTTACGGGCATCTCGCGGACATCGCGTCAGTCGATGTCATGCGCAAGATGATCGCGCCGGATGACGCGCCTCACGGCATCAGCCAGGCACGGTTCGAGTCCACGGTGCGCGCTTATCTCGAGAAGGCCGATATCAAGAAGATCGACATCGGCGGCGGGCTCATCCACGGCGCCGCCGCCGACTTCCGTGACGACGCCTCCGGCAAGCTGATCCTGGCGCACACGTCGCGGGCGCTCACCCCGGACGAGCGGGCCATCGGCTCCGGCGCCCCCTTCGGCACGGTCGACGTGCTCATCCGCGGCGTCACGGAGGCGCTGCGACGGCGCGCGTTCAGCTATCTGCGGGACTATTTTCCCGACGTGCCGCGGCACCGGATCCGCCATCTGATGAACTGCAGCATCGAGGTGTTCAATCCGCAAGTACTGCTGATGAGGAGAGGTGAGGCGATCGAAAGCCTCTATATCATCCTCAGCGGAGCGGTCGAGATGCTGCGCCCCGGAACGAGCGGCAGCAGCGTGCTCTCGGCAGGGTCGATCGTCGGCGAGACGGCCATTCTCCTCGGCGTTAACGCGACAGAAACCTATCGCGCGATGAGCTTCGTGCAGGCGATGCGGGTGCCCCATGACATCTACCGCGACTTCATCGTTCGAAATGCGCTGTACCGCGAGGTCCTGCAAACGAACGACAAGCGTGAATTCCTGCGTGGCAGCGAGCTGTTTGGCGACGGCGTCTCGTGCGTCACGCTCAAGCGGCTGGTACAGGCGGCGGAACCGATCGCCTTCGAGAACGGCGAGCTGGTCGACTCGCCGCATGGCCAGCTCGTCATCCTGCGCAGCGGATCCGGGGAGCTGTTGACGGGCGGCGGCCACCGGGAACGGCTTGTCGCGGGCTCGCATTTCGGGGCCGCCGGTCTGGCGGGCGACGGAGATCGCCGCGACCGGGTGCGGTTCCTCGAGGCCGCGACGGGCTACGACCTGCCGCTCGAACTGCTCGCCGCGGTGCCGGTGGTCAAGTGGAAGCTGATTGAGTCGCAGCGCCGGCGGCACGTCACGGCCTGATGCCGGCGCGGGCAGGGCGGATCACGCCGGGCGCTTCGGCAGCACTTTCCGCAGCCACGTCCCGATGTGCTCCATCTCCTCGAGGCACACCGAGTGCTGCATCGGGTACTCGTGCCACTCGACGTCGTAGCCCAGGGACACGAGCAGTTCCCGCGACTTCGATCCCATCGCGTGCGGGACCACCGGGTCGAGCGTGCCGTGCGCCATGAAGACCGGCGTCTTCGCGTTGGGGGGCGCGGCTTCTTCCTGAAAGCTCTCGGCGAGCGGCAGGTAGGTCGAGAGCGCCATCACGCCGGCAAGTCGCCGCGCATGGCGCAGGCCGGTCTGCAGCGCCATCGCGCCGCCCTGCGAGAATCCGGCCAGCAGGACGTTCTCGTGCGCCACGCCCCGCCCGGCCTCGCGCGCGATCAGCGCCTCGATCGCGGCCTGCGACTCGCGCACGCCGCGCTCGTCCGCCTTGCGCGAGTCCCCCTCGAGATCGCCGAGCGAGACGTCGTACCAGGCGCGCATGACGTAGCCGTTGTTGATGGTGACCGGCCGCATCGGCGCGTGCGGAAAGATGAAGCGGATCGGCGGCGCGCCGGCGAGGTCGAGCTCGTTGACGATGGGCACGAAGTCGTTGCCGTCGGCGCCGAGGCCGTGCATCCAGATGATGCTGACATCGGGCTTGTCGCCGGTTTCGATTTCGATCGCCTCAAGCAGTTGTTCGGTCATGTCGAGATTCTCGGAAGACTGCAAAAGCAAAGAAACTGAACCGCCAAGGCCGCCAAGACCGCCAAGGGAAAACATAACAATACTCACCACGCTCGCGGATCCGAGCGTTTTGCCAGCTTGGCGATCGACTACGAATGAGCGCTGCGTCGTTGCTGACGCTTGTTGGTTGCGATTCGATACGGTCGAAGTGGCACGCAAACGTTATCAACGGGTTTTCTTGGCGGGCTTGGCGGAAAAAACGGTTTTCAGGTTTTCGGACGAATGGCCGACTTCGGTCGGAACGCCTTCACCACCGATTCGTTCGTCTCGATGTAGGGTCCGCCGACGAGGTCGATGCAATAAGGCACGGCCGCGAAGATCCCGCTCACCAAGGTCTTGCCTTCGGCATCCTTCAGTCCTTCGAGCGTCTCGCGGATTGCCTTTGGCTGGCCCGGCAGGTTGATGATGAGGGCCTTGCCGCGGATCACCGCCACCTGCCGCGACAGGATCGCGGTCGGCACGAACTTGAGGCTTACCTGCCGCATCTGCTCGCCGAAGCCGGGCATGACCCTGTCGGCCACCGCCAACGTCGCCTCGGGCGTGACGTCGCGCGGCGCCGGGCCGGTGCCGCCCGTGGTGAGCACGAGATGGCAGCCCTCGCGGTCGACGAGCTCCGTCAACGCCGCCTCGATCGCCGACTGCTCGTCGGGAATGAGGCGCGTTGCCGTGCGCCACTTCGGCGCCGCGATGGCAGTCCTGAACCACTCCTCGAGCGCCGGGATGCCTTCGTCCTTGTAGACGCCCTTCGAGGCGCGGTCACTGATGGAGACCAGGCCGATGACGAGCTCTTCGTTTGGCGTAGTCATGACGCCGAAGTATACCGCGAGCGGTGAGGCGCGAGGAGGAAGGAGGAAGGAGGAAGGAGGAAGGAGGAAGGGCGGGGTTGACGTGGCCTCCGCGAGAAGTTCCCTGCTCACGCCTTCCGCCTCACGGTTCCTGTTTCACGCTCTCTGTCTCATGCTTTACCGGTCACCGGTCACGCTTCTCTTCGAGAAGTGTGCGGAGCGCCTTGAACAGCGCCCGGAAGCTCCGCGGCGGACGATTCTGCTCGCGCTCGCGGCGCGCATTGCGCGCGAGTGCGCGCAGCTGCTGGGTATCGGCGTGGGGATGGCTGGCAACCAGCCCGGCGAGCGCGGCGTCGTCCTCGATCAGCCGCTCGCGCCAGCGCTCGATCTCGCGCAGCTGCGCGGTATGCTCGCGGGAGGAAGTCCGGAAAGCGTCAATGCGTTCCCGGATGGGCGCGGCGTCGGTCGAGCGCATGAGCTTGCCGACAAACTGCAGCTGGCGGCGGCGGCCCTCGAAGTCGGTGATGCGCCGCGCCTCGAGCACCGCATCACGCAGATTCTCGGGCAGCGGCACGGTCGCAAGCTGCTCGTCGCTCAGGTGAAGCAGCTCGGCTCCGAGATCCTGCAGCGCCAGCATTTCCTTCTTGCGCTGGGTCTTGCTGGGCCGATCGTCGTCTTGCGTCACGCGTCCCCGCTCAAAGTCATTGCTTGCCGCTTACCCGCCACTCGGTGGTCGTCACCCGTCACTCGTCACTCGTCACAGTTTGTTATGATAACGCTCTTTTCGAGCGGCGCACCCCGCCGCCTACTGCAAATCATGCCCAGCAATCGTTTTGCCTACAAACCGGATGCGCTGGAGGAGCTCGCGCGCGACGTGCTGCAGTACGCGAAGGAGCGCGGCGCGAGCGCAGCCGAGACCGAGGTGAGCGAAGGTTTCGGGCAGACCGTCACGGTGCGCAATGGTGACGTCGAGACCATCGAGCACAACCGCGACAAGGGCCTCGGGGTCACGGTGTACATCGGCAAGCAGCGCGGGCACGCCAGCACGTCGGACTTCTCGAAGCAGGCGGTCCGCGATGCCGTCGATGCCGCACTGTCGATCGCGCGCTACACTGCCGCAGACGAATTCTCGGGGCTCGCCGACGCCGATCTGCTCGCGCGCGATTTCCCGGATCTCCACCTGTACCATCCATGGGACCTGCCGGTCGAGGCCGCGATCGAGCTCGCGCGCCGCTGCGAGGCCGCCGGCCTGGGGACGGACAGGCGAATCACCAACTCCGAGGGCGCAACGGTTTCGATCCAGGAGTCGCATTTCATTTACGGCAACTCGCTGGGTTTCCTCGCCGGCTATCCAGGCTCCCGCCACGGCATCTGGTGCTCGCTCATCGCAGGGCGCAACGACAATATGCAGCGTGACGATTGGTACGAGACCAGCCGCGATCCGGGCGCGTTACCCGCGCCGGAGACCGTGGGGCGACGGGCGGCCGAGCGCGCGGTGCGGCGGCTCAATTCGCGCAAGATCGCCACTACCCAGGCGCCGGTCCTGTTCGAGGCGCCGATCGCCTCGAGCCTGATCGGGCATTTCGTTTCGGCGGTAAGCGGCGGCAACCTCTACCGCAAGTCCTCGTTCCTGCTCGACAGCATCGGCAAGCGCGTGTTCGCGCCGTTCGTGCGGTTGAGCGACCTGCCGCACATCCCCGGCGGGCTGGCGAGCAGCGCGTTCGACGAGGAAGGCGTCGCGACGCAGTCGCGCGATGTCGTCGCCGGTGGCGAGGTGCGCGGCTATTTCCTCGGCAGCTACTCGGCGCGCAAGCTCGGGATGCGCTCGAGCGGCAACGCCGGCGGCAACCACAATCTCATTCTGCACGATACCGGTGATGACTTTGCCGCGCTGCTGATGAAAATGGGAAAGGGGCTGCTGGTTACCGAGCTCATGGGCCACGGCATCAACGCGGTCACCGGCGACTATTCGCGCGGGGCGGCGGGCTACTGGGTCGAGGGCGGCGAGATTGCCTACCCGGTGCAGGAAATCACCGTTGCCGGGAACCTGAGGGATGTTTTCGCGGGGTTCGTCGCGGCCGGCACCGACGTGGTGCGACGCGGCTCACGCCAGTGCGGCTCGATCCTGGTCGATAAAATGACGATCGCCGGCGATTAACAGCACGCAGCAAGAGACGTTACCGCGAAGGCGCCAGGAAAGGAACAATCGAACCGCCAGGACCGCCAAGACCGCCAAGAAAAGCTAATCGATCAGACTGGCACCGGGCTGCGATAATGCAAGAGTGCGGGACAAAGGCGCTGGCGCAACAGTTCCGTTAAAAGCGGGAACACCGCCTGGGCAACGCGGAAAGCTGCCCGCCGCAATGAGTTGGATATTGTATATGTTTTTGTTTCTCTTGGCGGTCTTGGCGGTTCAGTTCTTTCATTTGTTGCAGGCTCCGAGAGACGTGACCGGTTACGGGTGATCCGCGAAGCTTGGTAAACCTCGCGGGTCGGCGGCAAAGGAGGAAAACATGAAACGCAGGCAGTTCCTGAGTGGTGCTGGAGCCGGCCTTGCCGCCGCGGTGGCGGGGCCCGCGACGGCGCAAGCGCAGCCGCAGATCCGCTGGCGCATGGCCTCGAGCTTTCCCAAGAGCCTCGACACGCTTTTCGGCTCGGCCGAGCAGCTCGCGAACCGCGTCGCGAAGCTCACCGACGGCAGGTTCGAGATCCGCGTGTTCGCCGCGGGCGAGATCGTGCCACCGCTGCAGGTGCTCGATGCGGTGCAGAACGCCACCGTCGAATGCGGGCAGACTGCGGCCTACTACTACATCGGCAAGAATCCGGCGTTCGCGTTCGACACTGCGCTGCCTTTCGGGCTGAACGCGCGCCAGCACAACGCCTGGATGTACTACGGCGGCGGCCTGGATCTGATGCGCGAGATTTTCCGCCAGTACAACATCATCAACTTTCCGGGTGGCAACACCGGCGCGCAGATGGCCGGCTGGTACCGCAAGGAGATCAAGTCGGTCGCCGATCTGCAGGGGCTCAAGTTCCGCATCGGCGGCCTGGGCGGCCAGGTGCTCGCCAAGCTCGGCGTGGTGCCGCAGCAGATCGGCGGCCCCGATATCTATCCGGCGCTCGAGAAGGGCACCATCGACGCCGCCGAGTGGGTCGGTCCCTACGACGACGAGAAGCTCGGCTTCCACAAAGTCGCGAAGTACTACTACTATCCCGGCTGGTGGGAGGGTGCTGCGGCGCTGTCGATCTGCGTGAACATCAAGAGCTGGCAGTCCCTGCCGAAGTCATACCAGGAAGCGATCGAGGTGGCAGCCGCGGAGGCCAACGTGCAGATGCTGGCGAAATACGACGCCGGCAACACGGCGGCGCTGCGGCGGCTGGTTGCCGGCGGCGCGCAGCTGCGCGCCTTCCCGCGCCCGGTGCTGGAAGCCTGCCACAAGGCCGCGCACGAGCTGTACGACGAGCTCGCGGCGAAGAACCCGGATTTCAGCAAGATCTACACGTCGTGGTCGAAGTTCCGGGAAGACCAGTATCTGTGGTTCCGGCTCGCCGAGAATTCATTCGACAATTTCGTCTACTCGGCCCAGGCCGCCGCGCGCAGGAAATAGTCGTGACTTGTGACTGGTGACCTGTAGGGTGCGGCTTCAGCGCACCGAGGCTGGTGTCGCGGCAGAACCTCGAAGTGGTGCGCTAACACCGCACCCTGCGCCTCCGATCCATGACCCGCCTGCAAGCCACGTGCCACGCTCCTCATCTGAACTGCACCGGCGGCGGCGCATCCGGCGCCGGGATGTTGAGCTCGATCGAAGCCGGATCGCGCGTCGCCGTGTCACCCTTGTAGTGCAGCACCATCTGCGGGAAGGTGATGACCAGAGCGACCATGATCACCTGGATCAGAATGAAGGGCACGACGCCCCGGTAGATGTCGGTGGTCTTCACCTCGCGCGGCGCGACGCTCTTCAGGTAGAACAGCGCGAACCCGAACGGCGGGGTCAGGAACGAGGTCTGCATGTTCACCCCCAGGATCACGCCGAACCAGACGAGGTCGATGCCGAGCTTCGCCGCCACCGGCGCGAGCAGCGGGATGACGATGAACGCGATCTCGAAGAAGTCGAGGAAGAAGGCGAGCACGAAAACGAGAATATTGACCACGATCAGGAAGCCGAGCGCGCCGCCCGGCAAGTCGGTGAGCAGCCCCTCGACCCACAGGTCGCCGTCCACCGCGCGGAACGTCAATCCGAACACGGTCGATCCCACCAGGATGAAGATGACGAAGCTCGTCAGCTTCGCGGTCGAGTCCATCGACTGCCTGAGCACGTCCATCGTGAGCCTGCGCCTGGCGAGCGCGAGCGCCAGCGCGCCGGTCGCGCCCATCGCGCCGCCTTCTGTCGGCGTCGCCACGCCCATGAAGACAGTGCCCAGAACCAGAAAGATCAGCACGAGCGGCGGCACCAGTGCGGTGACCACCTTGATGGCGAGCGGAAGGCCCGTGAGCCGGCGCGCGCTATTCGGCAGCGCCGGCGCTGCCTTCGGATTGACCAGCGACACGAGCGCGACGTAACCGATGTAGAGCCCGGCGAGCACGAGGCCGGGCACCAGCGCGCCGCGGTACATGTCGCCCACCGACTTGCCGAGCTGGTCGGCGAGCACGATCAGCACCAGGCTCGGCGGGATGATCTGCGCGAGCGTGCCGGACGCGGTAATGACGCCGCTCGCGAGCCGCACAGAGTAGCCGTAGCGCAGCATGATCGGCAGCGAGATGAGACCCATCGAGATGACCGATGCGGCGACGACGCCGGTAGTCGCCGCCAGCAGCGCACCCACGAATACCGCCGCGTAAGCGAGCCCGCCGCGCACCGTGCCGAACAGCTGCCCGATGGTGTCGAGCAGCTCCTCGGCCATGCCGCTCCTCTCGAGGATTAGGCCCATGAAGGTGAAAAACGGGATCGCCAGCAGCGTATCGTTGCGCATGATGCCGAACACCCGCTCGGGCAGCGCTTGCATGAGCTCGGGCTTCAGGAGTCCCATCTCGATGCCGACGAGCGCGAAGAAAATGCCGTTGGCGGCGAGGGCGAAGGCGACCGGATAGCCGAGCAGCAGAAAGATCACCAAGACGCCGAACATCAGGGGCGCCATCAGCTCGTGCGGCATCAGAGCCCGTCCTGCCCGGTTTCGAGGGGATCGGGCGCGGCCCCGCGCAGGTACGCGATGCGCTTCGCGATCTCCGCCAGGCCCTGCAGCGAAAGGAGCGCGAAACCGACCGGGATCAGCAGTTTCACCGGCCAGCGGACGAGGCCGCCGGCGTCAGCCGAGATCTCGCCGCCCAGGTACGACTGCCAGAACATCGGCACCGACAGCCACAGGATCAGCAGCGACATCGGCAGCAGGAACGCAAGGCCGCCGGCGATGTCGATCCAGGCCTGGCGGCGCCTGGACAGCCGGCCGGCGATCACGTCGATGCGCACGTGCGCGTTCTTCTTGAGCGCATAGCCCGCGCCGAGCAGGAAGATCGCCGAGAACAGATACCATTGAATCTCGAGCCAGGCGTTGGAGCTCAGGTTGAAGGCATAACGAACGGTGGCGTTGCCGGCGCTCACCAGCACAGCGACGAGCACCAGCCAGGCGACTGCCCGGCCGACGCGCTCGTTCAGCGCATCGACCAGCCGCGCAAAAGAAAGCAGGAATTTCATCGTGTTGTCAGGCGCCGCCCCACGGCGTAATGATACGCGGCGGCGCCGGCGCGCCGCAAAACGCAGCCGCCCGGCTCGCCGCC
>JBFKNN010000081.1:0-12083 GCA_041629335.1 Burkholderiales bacterium
CTTCATGCGCGCGAACGCGGCGCGGTCGAACATGTGCCGCGTCGACGGGTTGCCCGGTACATTGATGCTTATCCAGTCGGACTCGGCGAGCAGCGCCTCGAGCGGGCGGTACTCGGCGTGCCAGCGCGCGGCGTCGGCCGCGGGCAGCGGGTGGCGCTGATGGTAAACGATACGCATGCCGAAGGCGGCGGCGCGAGTCGCGATCTCGCGGCCGATCTCGCCCAGGCCGACGATGCCGAGCGTGCCGCCGTAAAGGAGGCTCAGCCCGCCGACGCGCGCCCAGTTCGAGTTCGCCGTGTGGGCCCGGTCGTACGTCCTGGGCGCAAAGCCCGCGGCACGCAGTTGCTCGACGCTCACGCGGCCTGCGACGCGGGTGAGCTTGCGCGCGAGCGCCAGCATCAGCGCCATCGCGTGCTCGGCGCAGGCAATGTTGGCGCGGCGGCGCAGCGTCAGCACCGGTATGCCGCGCGCGGCGCAGGCCTCGTGGTCGATGCTGGCGGTGACGGTGCCGTACTTTTGCACGGCACGAAGCCGCGGCGCGCGTGCGAGCTCGTCCGCGCCGAGCGGCAGCCATTCGACGACGGCCGCGTCGGCATCGGCGAGGTTATCGTGAAAAGCGGCCTCTGAATCAACGAGGCGCACTTCGGCCGGATAGAGCGCGGCGGCCCGGGCGCGCAAATTCTTCAGCCAGCCGGCGAAGTCGGGGAGGTCGCAGGCGAAGAAATCCGCGAAGGCGGCGATGCGCTCCGGCGATGTCGCGGGGTCGAGCACGACACCGACAATGCGCAGGAACGGGTCATCCTCGACGACGATGACGGAGCGGGACATGGCGGATCAGCTCGGGCCGGTGCCGGGCTCGATGTCGATCTTCAGCGCGCGACCGACCCGGGTGTGCATGTTGTAGGCGCCGGCGAGCACGCTGATCTCGACGATTGCGCGGTCGTCGAAGTGCCGCTGCAGCTCGGCGTGCAGTGCGTCGGGCACCTCGATGTCGCGCGTCATGGCGTCGGTCCACGCGAGGGCCGCGCGCTGCGCGCGCGTGAAATGGTCGGAGCGCGCCCAATCGGCGAGCGCTTCGATCTGCGCTTTGGTGACACCGGCTTTCAGCGCGTGGGAGGCGCCGTGGATGCGCGCCTGGTACTCGGCGCCGTTCAGGATCGAGACACGCAGGATGATCATCTCGCGCAGCGCCGCGTCGAGCGTTGTCTTGTAGCGCACCGTGGAATTGAAGTCGAGCCAGCTCTCGGCCACCGGCGGGCTGTTGAGCAGCACGCGGTAGAGGTTGATCAGCTTGCCGCGCTCGGCTTTTACCCGCGCGATGAAGGCGGCGAGGTCGCCGCGCTCCTCGCCGATCAGCGGCACGCGGGCCATAAAGAACTCCTTGCTCCAATCAATCTCTGTCGAGGCCGGCGGACCGGACCACCTTGCCCCACTTGCCCATCTCGCTCTGGATGAACGCCGCGAACTCCTCGGGGGTGTTGCCGGAAGGCTCGGCGCCGAGCGCGATGAGACGCTGGTGCAACAGCGGGCCGCGGATGCCGCGCGCGATCTCGGATTGCACTGTCTGGATGATCTCGGGCGGCGTTTTGGCGGGCGCGAGCAGCCCGAACCACACCGTCACCGCGTATCCTTTCACGCCGGCCTCGGCGATCGTCGGCAGGTCGGGGAGCTGCCGCGCGCGCTTGCCGCCGGTGACTGCGAGCGCCCGCAGGCGCCCGGACTTGATGTGCGGCAGCGTGATCAGCATGTCGGTGAAGCCGACGATGACCTCACCGCTCATCAGCGATATGAGCCCCGGCGCGCTGCCCTTGAACGGCACGTGGGTCATCCTGACCCCGGCCATCGTCGCGAAGAGCTCGCCTGCGAGGTGCTGCGCGCCGCCGCGCCCGCCCGATGCGTAGGTGAGCTCGGTCGGCTTGCGGCGCGCGAGCGCGATCAGCTCCTTGACGCTCTTCACAGGGAGCGAGGGGTGCACGTTGAGCACGTTGTTGACGCCGGCGATCAGGCTTACCGGGGCGAAATCGCGCAGCGCGTCGTAGCCGGGCTTGTTGGCGAGGCTCGGGGCGACCGCGAACGAGATGCCCACCATGTTGAAGTTGTAGCCGTCAGCGGGCTGCTTCGCCGCGTAGGCAGTGCCGATGTGGCCGGCCGCGCCGGGGCGGTTGTCGATGACGATTTGCTGGCCCAGCGCCTCGGTCAGGTGCTGGCCGACCGCGCGCGCGAGGATGTCGGTGGGCCCGCCGGGCGGGTAGGGCACGATCATGCGGATCGGCTTGGACGGATAGGTCTGCGCGATGCTGGCGCCTGGCGCGATACATACGGCTGCGAGCAATGCGGCAGCGGATAGCCGCAGCGCTGGCGCGCCCTGCGTGCTGCTGCGTAAACAATCGATCATGGCTGGGTCCTCCCGGCGAGACTTTATCACGAGCCGGGATGCCCGCAGCCCTGCCGCCCGGCGTGTCGACTACTGGCAAGTTACACTGATCCCGAACACTCAGCAGCCGCACGGGTTCACAGGGTGCCGGGCGAGCGTTCTTGCGCGAAGACGGAATCCGAAAAGAGCGGAAGAGGGGCCAACGCCAGCCAGGAAAGGGCCCTCATGACATGCGCCTGTTGTGACTGGAGATTCATGATCATCGGCGATTCGGATCGGTCTCTGTGACGCGGGGGACGCAGCCTGATCCCACTTTCACTGCCAATCATTCAGGCTCCGTGCCCATCCAACCGCTACCTCTCCAGGCTGCACAGAAAGACGATGTTGGCGAGCTGCTCGTCGCTGACGCTGCCGCCGACGCCCAGCGTATTTCGGATGGCCTTGTATGTTTGCGTATCCGACCTGAATTTTTCCTTGTCGCGGCATGGCGTCGAGGAATTCATGAACCTGAAGTAGTAGGTGCTAAGTGCTTTGACGACGCGCTCGTCTCCGAAGGCGGCGATCCTGAGCCGCGCAGTGATGTATGAAGCGTCGGATTCCCGCTTCAATGCCTGCGCTTTGGCGGCCAACGCTTTGTCCATCTCTCGCTGCGCCTCCTCGGTGAGCATTTCCGACCGCCACAACAGCGAGTTTGCCTCGATCAGAGCCTCGTAGCCCGCTTCGCCTTGCCTGCTGTGGAGTTCCTGCTCGATCTTGTGCGAGGCGGCGAGCCAGCTCACGATCCCGGCGATGACGCCGCTTGCCACCAAGGTCTTTGCCCACTCGGTCATCTTCCCCTCCTTTCCGCGTTGACGTGCAGGTCCCGTCTCGGGGCGAAGCGAAAGCGCAAGGCCCCGGCGTTGTGGCCGGCGGTGCCCGGATGCCGCCTCACACCTGATCGGGGTTCGCCCCCGTCTCATCGTTTGGACGCTGTCTATCGCATTTGTTCCGGCATTTACAAGGGCGCAGCCCATTCATTTCGTGCATCCTTCGCGGCGCGGCCGCTGAGGCTGTGCCATGCCGCCGCGCGGCAGTCCGCGTACAATCGGCGCGGGATCCTCAGCCGGAACCACGCAATCATGGAATTCATTGCCCTTGGCCGCACCGGCCTGAAAGTCAGCGTCGCCGGGCTCGGATGCGGCGGCAGCAGCAGGCTCGGGCTGACGGCCGGGAAGAGCGAAGCGCATTGCATCGGCATCGTCCGCCGGGCGATCGATCTCGGGGTCAATTTCATCGATACTGCGCAACTCTACGGCACCGAGCCGATCGTCGGCGCGGCGATCAGGAGCCTTGCGCGCGACTCGGTCGTCATTTCGACCAAGCACAAGGTGGCGCAGGGAAAAACGCCCATCTCCGCCGCGGAAGTCGTGGCGGGTCTCGACCACTCGCTCAAGGCGCTGGGCACCGACCATGTCGACGTCTTCTGCCTGCACGGCGTGATGCCCGATGACTACCTGCGCGTGCGCACCGAGATCCTGCCCGCTGTCCAGCGCGAGCAGGAGAAGGGCAAGCTTCGCTTCATCGGCATCACGGAAATGGCGTCGAAGGATTCCGATCACACAATGCTGCGGCAGGCGCTCCGGGACGACCATTGGGACGTCGCGATGGTCGCGTTTCACATGCTCGCGCAGAGCGCGCGGCACGCAGTGTTCCCCGCGACGCGGGCGCGCGGCGTCGGGACGCTCATCATGTTCGCCGTGCGTGCGCTGTTCAGCGTGCCCGGCCGCTTGCGGCAGGACATGCGGGCGCTCGCCGCCTGCGGCAAGGTGCCGGCGTGGCTGGCGGAGAAGGAGAGTCCGCTGGATTTTCTGCTGCACAGGCGCGGCGCGGAGAGCGTGATCGAGGCAGCGTACCGCTTCGCGCGCCACGAGCCGGGCGCGAACGTGGTGCTGTTCGGGACGAGCAATCCGGCGCATGTGGAGTCGAACATCCAGGCGATCCTGAAGCCGCCGCTGCCTGAGGCCGACCTGCAGAAGCTGGAAGCGTTGTTCGGGGCGCTTGTCGGCGTCGGTCTCGACGAGCCGAAGGTCGCGCGGTAGCGGGCGGTTAGAGCGCTACCGCCAACAACGCAAGCAAAAGCTTATATGCAAAGTTCGGAGTAGTTGGCCAGGCTGCGTCGGGGCCGGAACGCGCCAAGCGCGACTTTTCGGTCCTTTTGCGTAAGGGGGCATCGTCATCCGGCCCTGGCGCATCGTTCTCGCCGCCGAAAACATGCGTGTAACGCAGGATGGTCCGATGCGCACCGGCGTCGTTCCGATCGTTAGAGCGCGAATTTTGCCTTGGGAAATACCCCGCTAAGCATCCGAAACAGTCCCAATCCCAAGACCGTACTTTAGAGAAGGATGCCTTGCGCTGGTGCGACCCCATAGGCACCAGGCTCCGTTTCCGTTCCAGGCGCGGGCGCCTCGAGGGGCCGCTACACCAGCGGGACGAAATCGTACTCGCCGATGCCTTGCAGCACCAGAAATGTCGCCGATGCGTCCCCGCCATTGGTGACCAGGTGCGGGCGGCGCGCCTTTACGGTGCAGGTGTCACCGGGGCCGAGCCGCACCTCCTCTTTGGGTTCGCGCAAGAAGATGCGGATGGTTCCGCCGAGCACATAGAAGGTGTCTTGAACGTTGCTGTGATAGTGCCAAGGCACGTTTTGCGTCGGCGAAATCTGCAGCTCGGTAATTCGAAATCCCGGCCGCGCCGCATGTTCGGCCCTGCGCTCGACCTCGTAGAAACGGCTCGCGTTCTTCATCGCCTCCATGTTGTCCTCTTCAGGAGCAATTAACCGGGCTTCACCCGCACTTGACGCGTTTGCCGGGCCGCGAGGACGCGCGGCCCGTCACTTCGGCTGGAAAAGCAGATTCGGCACGCCGAGCTGCAGCAGCAGCGCGAATTCGTCGGCGAAGATCCAGCTCTCCGTCACCTTGCCGCCGGCGAAGCGCATAAGTGCGGCGACGTTGACGCCGACGCGTTTGCCCGTCGGTGCGATGCCGCACAGGCTCCCGGTGTGCGTGCCGCCGGTGCTGAAGCGCATCCAGACTTCATTGCCTTCCGCCATCAGCACTTCGATCCGGTCACGCCGGTCGGGGATGGCGGCGTCGATTTCGAACGTGCCGCCGCGCGACTTGCAGTAATTCCGCAGATGCTCGAAGCCGTAGCGCGGGTGGCGATAGCCCGGGGCAAGATTCTGTTTCTCGCGCGTCGAGCGCGAGGCTGCCGCGAGGATCTTGTTGCGATCTTGCGCGGAAAGGGTTCCCTTCGCTTCGATACGCTTGATCACCGTATCGACGTCCTCGCCTTTGTCCGGCACGGGCGGCGCGACGATGCGCCCGTCGGGGCGAGCCGGCAAGGTCGCGCCCATCTGCCGCAGGAGTGCCGCCTCGTCCATCATGAACCAGCCTTCCACGAGCTGACCGTTGGCGAGCTGCAGAAATGCGACTTCGTAGACGTCGATCCGGCGTCCGCTCGGCGGCACGCCGAAGAAACCGCCGGTGTGCGTGGCAGTGACCCGAAACAGCAGGCCGACCCGGTCGCCATCCGCAATGACGCGCTCGATGACGTCGACGCGGTCGGGCAGGGCCTTGCGCAGGTAGAGGCCGGGATGAATCATGTCCGTGTCGCGCGCGTTGTTCGCGAGGTGCAGGTTGCCGCCGCGCGCCCGGTCATAATCGGGCGCGAGCACTTCCTTCTCGACCCGCGGCATCTCGGGCGTGCCCTGCGACTTCTTGAAGCGCAGCGCGGCGGCGACATTGCGCGCGAGCTCTCCCGTGCGGTTCGGGTCAGCGTGATTCACGTTGCCTGTTCTCTTGTGGGTTGTCGATCGCGAGGGGCGGAACAGTCAAGTGCGCCGCATTTGTCGCATAGTGTGCGCGAGTCGACATTGTAGATCAGGGGCAGGGCGGACCTGGAGGAAATGCTTGTGCCCGCGTTTTCGCCGCCAGTCATTTGCGCACCGTCCCGTTAATGCGAGGCCGGCCCCCCGAAATGTTACGCCAATCCGCGTTTACTCGTGGTGGCGGCCCCGGGCCGCTTCACACCCCAGGGTGAGCCTTCGCCCCTCGGCGCCGGGCGCGCGAGCACTCGCCAGGCGACCCGCGGCGCCATCAACGAGGCAGGCGGCGCAAGCAGGTTGAGCACATCGAAGAATTTGCGGCAGACTGCCGGGTCCTTCGATGCAAGGGCGTGCACGCGCCGGAGGTACCGGCTCAGCATGCGGAACCCCGGCGGTCGCCGGCCTTCGACCTGCGGGTAGCAGAGGTCTTCGCCCGTCGCGATGGCCCAGGGAATGTCGACGATCCTGCGGGCCCGGGCATAAAAGCGCCGCGATAGGCCGTCGAGCCCCATCGCGAGGCTGTTGTCGAGCGCCTTCGCCTCGGTCGCCGCCACGGACATCCCCTGGCCATAGATAGGATTGAAGCTGCAGACCGCATCGCCGGTGACGAGATAGCCCGCGGGAAAACGCCTCATGCGCTCGTAGAGCCAACGATGATTTGCGGGGAAACGGTAGCCCACGATGTCGGTCAACGGCCGGGCCGAAGTCACGAGCTCGTGGAGTGCCGGTACCGGCAGGCTCGCGGCGAACGCAACCCACCCCGCCTCGTTCGTCGGGGGATAGTCCCCCACCGTGCTCATCAGCGTGACCACCCACCGGTTACGCTCGGCGGCGAGCGCCGCGCCCAGCCGTGCGCTCCCGGGCGGCGTGCCCGCAATGATGCCGCCGTTCGAGTTGAAGAACTCGCCCGGCCGGCGCTCGAACATGCGGGTCGCATACCCGACGTTGACTTTCACCAGGCTTTCCTGAGGCCGCCCGAAGCCCATTGCCTCCAGCCACTTCGGCGACTGCGACCCCCTGCCGCTTGCATCGACCACCAGATCCGCGTCGAGCGTCTCCTCGACGTTGTGGCCGCGCGGGCGCACGACGACCCCGGTCACGCGATCGGTGGTCGCATCAAACGTTGGCCTCAAGGCATCTACGCCGTCACGAAACGTTACGTTGCGCAGGGCCCTGACCCGCCGGCGGGTCGCCGCTTCGAGACACGGGCGGCTTACCGTGATTCCGCGCAGGCCTGAGTCGTGGCGCAGCTTCCAGCGGCCGTACTGGAACCAGAGAAAGTCTCCGGTGACGTCGCCGCGGGGCGCGCCCAGGTTTTCCAGCTCGTCCATCATGCCCGGGAAATATTCGTCCATGACACGGTAGCCGCTCGCCAGGAGGCCGTGCGCGTGGGCAGATTGGGGCACGCCTTTGCGGAGTTCCTCACCCTCCGGGAGCAAATCCCGCTCGACGACCGTGATGCGCTCGAAGTGCCCGCTCAGGGCGCGGACGGCGAGCAGGCCGCTCAGGCTGGCCCCGAGCACGATGGCGGAGGACTGACAATGGGTCATCTCTCGGCCTCTTGATTGGCTACCGCAGCCACCAACGCCACCACCCCATACAGGGGACGACCCGGGCCGCGGTCGAGAGCAGCGTCCTGTAGTGCACGGCCCCGCCCGGCACAGCTCAATCGGGCCAGATCTTCTCGAGCAACTCGTCCGGTGGAACCATCAGCCGGGTGTCGCTCTTCTCCGCTTCGGCTAACCAGATATCCGGGAAACGTGGAAACCTCCCCGGATTCTGCCCGAACAACCTCACGTGCATCGCGAAGCTGGCGACTCCCTTCTTGAGGTCCACAGCGTCGACCCCGGCCAGTTCGCTTTCCAGGCGTCGAAGCACTTCGGCGGGAATGTCACCGCCCACCGCCTGGCACCAAATCCGTGTCTCGCTCCTGGACTTGATGCCTACCACGACCAGCAGGCCCTGCGCCTCGGGCCGCGCTCGCGCGCCCAAAAGCTCGTCGGCCCGCTTCTCCAGCGCCCTGATGTAGTTCGCCAGCGGCGTGACATCCTTCCCGAGTCGCTCCTCCAGCTCGGGGGCGGGAACGTACAAGACAATTTGACTCAAGGCCGCCGCCTTCGGTGCGTCGCCCGACCAAGCCGCGGGGGCGGCAAGGCAGATACAGGCAGCGACCATCAATGGGAAGCGAGCAGCCATCGTCGTTGTTCGCGTCGCCTATCGCAGAGGGAAATAACCCATTTTCGGCCAACTGGATGATCCTGCAACCGCACGGTCATTCGCCGCCGAAATCAGGCGGTTATCGTGTTACGGGTGTGATCGGACGGCTGCGTGGCGACGGTGCCCGGTTGCTTATCATGGCGCAGGCTTCCGGGCGACGATGGTCGCGAATTCCTTCCCGGTGTTTCCCGGCGCGTCGAAACTGTCGCGCTGCGAAAGCAATATCTCCCAGCCCGCGAAGCGCTCGTCGAGCTCGCCCGCCCCGAAAAGGCAGTAGCTGTCCGGGTCGAACATGTCCATGTAGGTGGTGCCCTCGACGAGCACGTTGACGATGGCGCGGCCGCCCGGCGCAACGTGCTCCTGGATCGTTCGCAACATCGCGAGGGCCATGGGCTTATGCACGAACATCAGCAAGCCGATCGCGACGATGGTATCGAACAGGCCTTCGATCGCATAGGTTTCGAGATCGGCCTCGATCGCTTCGATGGGCAGCCGTTCGCTTGCCGCCACGGCGCGAACGCGCTCGACGGCAGTGGCGCTCGCATCGATGGCGACGACCGAGGCCCCGCGCCGCGCCGCCTCGATGCTCAGGTTGCCCAGGCCGCATCCCAGGTCGAGCACGCGCCCGGTCACGAACGGCAGCGTCGCTTTTTCGAACGGGTTGAGCGCAAACTCTTCCTGCGCGACCTGTCGCTTGAACTGGGTGTCGAAAAACGTGATGCTCTTGTTGACGATCATCCACTCAATATACCCGATGCGGCCGCGCCGTGAAGCGGGGAGCGCGCGGGCTTACGGTGCGCCGTACCCGCCCCCGCCCGGGGTTTCGATAACGAACACGTCTCCCGCATCCATCTCGGCCTGACCGCAGCCGCCCAGGATTTCCGTTTTCCCGCCCGTTCGCTCGACAAAGTTGCGGCCAACCGCGCCCGCTGAGCCGCCGGCAGCGCCAAACGGCGGCACGCGCCGGTGGCCCGACAGGATCGCCGCGGTCATCGGCTCGAGGAAACGCACGCGCCGCACCGCGCCGTCGCCGCCGCGCCAGCGTCCCGCGCCGCCGCTGCCGCGGCGGATCGAAAACGATTCGAGCAGCACCGGAAAGCGCCACTCCAGCACTTCCGGGTCGGTCAGGCGCGAGTTCGTCATGTGCGTCTGCACGCACGCGGTGCCGTCGAAGCCGTCGCCCGCGCCGGAGCCGCCCGCGATCGTCTCGTAATACTGGTGGCGGTCGTTGCCGAATGTGAAATTGTTCATCGTGCCCTGGGAGGCGGCCATCACGCCGAGCGCGCCGTAGAGCGCGTCGGTGATGCACTGCGAGGTCTCGACGTTGCCGGCGACCACCGCCGCGGGATAGCGTGGATTGAGCAGGGAGCCCTCGGGGATGATCACCTTGAGTGGCTTGAGGCAGCCGGCGTTGAGCGGGATGTCGTCGTCGACCAGGGTGCGGAAGACATAGAGCACCGCGGCCATCGTGACGGCCGATGGCGCGTTGAAATTGGAGTCCGCCTGTGGCGAGGTGCCGGTGAAGTCGATGACGCCGGACCGCGCCTTGCGGTCGATGCGGATCGCGACCCTGATTACCGCGTCGTCATCCATCCGGTAGCCGAACTCGCTGTCCTTCAGCACGTCGATGACACGGCGCACGGATTCCTCGGCATTGTCCTGCACGTGCCGCATGTAGCCGTGCACGGTCTCGAGCCCGAAGTGCGCGACCATGCGGCGGAGCTCCACGACGCCCTTTTGCGTTGCCGCGATCATTGCGCGCAGGTCCGCGAGGTTCTGGTCGACATTGCGCGCCGGGTGGCGCGCTGTGGCGAAGATCTCGCGCGCTTCCTGCTCCCGGAGCCGTCCGCCCGAGACCAGCAGGAAATTGGTGATCAGCACGCCTTCTTCGTCGAGGTGGCGGCTGAACGGCGGCATCGAGCCCGGGGTGATGCCGCCGACGTCGGCGTGGTGGCCGCGCGCGCCGACGTAGAACAGCACCGTCCTGCCCGCGTCGTCGAACACCGGCGTTATTACGGTGATGTCGGGCAGGTGGGTGCCGCCGTGGTACGGGTCGTTCAGCATGTAGACGTCGCCCGCGCGCATGTCGGGGTTGTCGCGTATGACGGTCTTCACGCTACTGCCCATCGAGCCCAGGTGCACCGGCATGTGCGGCGCGTTGGCGATGAGGTTGCCGCCGGCGTCGAACAGGGCGCAGGAGAAGTCGAGCCGCTCCTTGATGTTGACCGAGTAGGCGGTGTTGGCGAGGGTGACGCCCATCTGCTCGGCGATCGCCATGAATAGGTTGTTGAAGATTTCGAGCAGCACCGGGTCGGGGCGCGCGGCCCCCGTTCCCGTGTTTTGCGTTGCGGCTGCGGCGCGGGGCGTGCTGCGCGTCAGCACGAGATGATCGAGCCTGGTCACCTCGGCGCGCCAGCCCGGCTCGACAACGGTGGTCGCGTTGGCCTCGGCAATGATCGCGGGGCCGGCGATGATGTCGCCGGGGCGCAGGTCCTCGCGGCGGTAGAGAGGCGCATCGTGCTGCGCGCCACCGCTTATCATCGCAGCACGGGTTGCCGGCTCGAGCGGTCCCGTCCGCTGCGCCGGGGCGGCCAGCGCGCGCTCGACATCGTGATCGCCACCCAGCACCTCGATCGAGACCGCCTCGACCACCAGCGCGCGCTCGGGCATGAGAAAGCTGTAGCGCGTGCGGTAAGCCGCTTCGAACTGACGGGTCATCTCGTCTGCCGCGCCAAAGCCGACGATCAGCGCGGTGTCGGTGCCTTCGTAGCGCAGGTGCACCCGGCGAGCCTCGGTCAGGCGGTCCGCGCCGACGCCCTGGCTCAACACCTCGGCGCGGGCCTCCGCCGCCAGCTCATCGAGTATCGCGTCGAGTCTGGGCGCCAGGGCCGCTTCGAGACGCGCCTCGACCGCGCGCTCGCGCAGCGCGGCGATATCGGCGAGCCCCATGCCGTACGCCGACAGCACCCCCGCGTGCGGGTGTATGAATATCCGCGGCATGGCGAGCGCGTCGGCAACGAGGCACGCGTGCTGGCCAGCCGCGCCGCCGAAGCACACCAGGGTGTAGGTGGTGATGTCGTGGCCGCGCTGCACCGAGATCTTCTTGATCGCGTTTGCCATGTTCTCGACGGCAATGCGAAGGTAGCCTTCCGCCACCGCCGCGGGCGTTTGCCCGGTGCTCGTGGCGCGGCCGATTTCGGCGGCAAGCTGCGCGAATTTCCCGCGCACGATCGCGGCATCGAGCGGCCTGTCGCCCTCGGCGCCGAAGACGTGCGGAAAGAAATCGGGCTGGATCTTGCCCAGCATGACGTTGCAGTCGGTGACCGTGAGCGGGCCGCCACGGCGGTAGCACGCCGGGCCGGGTTGCGCACCGGCCGAGTCCGGGCCCACACGCTGGCGTGCGCCGTCGAAATGCAGGATCGAGCCGCCGCCGGCGGCGACGGTGTGGATCGCGAGCATCGGCGCACGCACGCGCACCCCCGCCATCTGCGCGTCGAACACGCGCTCGAACTCGCCGGCGTAATGCGACACGTCGGTCGAAGTGCCGCCCATATCGAAGCCGATGAGGCGCTCGAAGCCGGCCGCCGCGGCGGTGCGCACCGCGCCGACGATCCCGCCGGCGGGGCCGGA
>JBFKNN010000082.1:0-12046 GCA_041629335.1 Burkholderiales bacterium
CGACACCGATGATCACCGATACGCCCCAACCCTTGTGGCAGCACTCGAGCGCCTGGCGCATCACATCGACGTTGCCGATGCACTCGAAGCTGTAGTCGGCCCCGCCACCGGTCAAGTCGACGAGGTAAGCGACGAGGTCGCCCTTCACGTGCTTCGGGTTGACGAAGTGCGTCATGCCGAACTTCTCCGCCAGGGGCTTCCGCGCCGGGTTGATGTCCAGGCCGACGATCATATTCGCGCCGACGAGCCGCGCGCCCTGGATCACGTTCAGCCCGATGCCGCCGAGCCCGAAGACGACCACGTTGGCGCCGGCCTCGACCTTCGCGGTGTTGATCACCGCGCCGATGCCGGTCGTGACGCCGCAGCCGATGTAGCAGACCTTGTCGAACGGCGCATCCTCGCGGATCTTCGCGAGCGAGATCTCCGGCACGACGGTGAAGTTGGCGAACGTCGACGTGCCCATGTAGTGCAGCAGGTCCTTGCCGCCGAGCGAGAAGCGGCTGGTGCCGTCGGGCATGACGCCCTTGCCCTGCGTCACGCGGATCGACTGGCAGAGGTTCGTCTTGCCGGAAAGGCAATACTCGCACTGGCGGCACTCCGGCACGTAGAGCGGGATGACGTGGTCGCCTTTCTTCAGCGTCGTCACGCCGGCGCCCACGTCGACGACGATACCGGCTCCCTCGTGCCCGAGAATGGAGGGAAAGAGGCCCTCGGGATCCGCGCCCGAGCGCGTGTACTCGTCGGTGTGGTAGATGCCGGTCGCCTTGATCTCGACCAGCACCTCGCCCGCCTTCGGGCCCGCGAGGTCGACGGTTTCGATGGTGAGCGGCGCGCCGGCTTTGTGCGCGACTGCAGCCTTGACCTTCATGTCATCTCCTCCACGGGGAATGCAGCCCCGGCAGGGCACCCGTTGCGGCTCTACATCATGTGGACTGGCCGGGGTCTTGTTGCTTGAAGTGGCTTACTATTAGCATATTCCACCCGCTGCGGCTAACGGGCAGTACCGCACACGGCGTCGCGAACGAGCACGCAGGAGAGTCCATGCCGACAGTTGATACAAAGATCCGCACCGCAGCACCGGCCGTCCGCACCGCGGGGTCACGCGGCACGCTCTCGCCCGCGGAAGTTGTGCGCTACCACGAGCAGGGCTTCCTCGCGCCGCTGCCCGCGATCGGCGCGGACCACGCCGCCACCGTGCGGGCAAAACTCGAAGCCTTCGAGGCGCAGCACGGGCCGTGGTCCAAGCACATGACGCTGAAGCTCCACCTGCTGTTCCCGTGGCTCGACGAGGTCGTGCGCCACCCCGTCATCCTCGACACGGTCGAGAGCATCATCGGCCCCGACATTCTTTGCTGGTCGAGCCGGCTGTTTGCGAAGTCCCCGAACGACGGCGGATTCGTATCCTGGCATCAGGACGTGACTTACTGGGGCCTCGATTTCTCGGACAAGATCCTGACCGCCTGGATCGCGCTCTCGCCCGCGACGCGCAAGAGCGGTGTGATGAAGATGATCCCTGGCTCGCACAAGAAAGTCGTTCCGCACCGGGAGGCCGCATCGAACAACCTCCTGCTGCGTGGCCAGGAAGTGGCGGTCGAAGTCGACGAATCCCAGGCGCAGTATCTCGAGCTTGCGACCGGCGAAATGTCGCTGCACCACGCCCTGATGTTCCACGCCTCCGAAGAGAACACCTCCGACGACCGTCGCATCGGCTTCGCCGTGCGCTACATCCCCGCCGATTCGCGGCCGCTGCCCGGCCTGCCCCGCGACAGCGTAACGCTGGTGCGCGGCACCGACCGGCACCGGCATTTCAACCACGAAACGGCGCCCGCCTACGACATGGCGCCCGAAGCGGTTGCCCTGCACAAGCTCGCGACCGAAACGTATGCCGAGATCAACCGGCAAGCGGTCGAAAAGCACGAGGAATTTCTCGCGTCGATGAAGTGACGGCGCTTCACGGCCGCGCGCGGCGGCGGCGCGCGGACGCCAGCAGCGCGCGCGTCGCGGCGGCAGCTTCCCGCGCTACCGCTTCGGGCGGCCGCGACCACGACTCCGGATTCGGCGCCTCGTAGCTCAAGTACCCGCGGTAGTTCTTCTCGATCAGCAATCCCAGGACCTCGTCCCAGCGCACGACGCCTTCGCCCGGCGGCAGCCGGTCCGCGGGCCTGATCCCTCCTGGTAGCGGCGCGTCCGGCACGTCGCTGTACTGCACGGCGAAAATCTCCCCGGCCGGCACGTCCTCGAACCCGCGGCCGCCGGCGCCGCTTCTTTCGAGGTGATAGACGTCCAGTATCAGGCCGCAGGCCGGATGGTCCGTCCGCGCCAGGATTTCACGGGCAATCTCGAGGCGATTCACGGTTCCGTGCGCCGAGCTGAACTCGTAGCCGAGGCGCAGGCCGTGCGCGGCAACCACGTCCGCCGCGCGTTTCAGATTGTCCGCCGCTTCGGTCACGCTGCCGCTGAGCGCGCCGGTCGCGGTCATGATCGTGTCGCAGCCAAGAGCGGCCGCGTTGACGCAGGTTTGCGCCAGGACGTCGAGCAGCCGGCGCTGCTCGGCGCCCTTAGCGAACAGCAGTCCGTATTCGGTTCCCAGCACGGCCACCTTTACGCCGCTGGACCGGATGAGCTCGATGACCTCGGCGTTGGCCATGCCCGCCTCCATGCACCGCAGGAAGTCGCTGCGGCGCAGCTCCACCGCATTCCACCCGGTCTCGCGCGCGATGCGCAGCATGTCGGCAAGCGGCGTCGTGTCGAGTGTCCAGGCGTGCAACGCCAGGCGGCTGCTGATTTCTATCATCTGGTTTGCGGCGCCGTCGTTGATCGCGGGAGGGTTTCGTTTAGTATCGCGCTATGACAAGCAAAGATACCACGCCCCGCTACCGCGGCCGCTTCGCCCCGTCGCCCACCGGACCGCTGCATTTCGGCTCGCTGGTGGCCGCGGTCGGCAGCTACCTCGACGCGAAAGCGCGCGGCGGCGAGTGGCTGGTCCGGATCGAGGACGTCGATACGCCGCGCAACGCTCGCGGCGCCACGGACGCGATCCTCCGCGCGCTCGAGGCATGCGGCATGGCGTGGGACGGCCCGGTCGTTTTCCAGGGGACCCGCACCGATGCGTATCGTGCCGCGCTCCGCGATCTCGAGAAACGCCGGCTTGCCTATCCCTGCGCCTGCACCCGGCGCGAGGTTGCCGATTCCGCCGTTGCGGGAGTCGAGGGCTATGTCTACCCGGGCACGTGCCGCGCCGGTCTTCCGGCCGGCCGCTCCGCGTGCTCGGTGCGCATCGACACGCGGGGGGCGAAGGTCGGATTCGACGACGCCGCGCAGGGGCGCATTGAGCACGATCTCGAAACCGATATCGGCGATTTTGTGCTCTACCGCGCCGATCGCATCTTCGCGTATCAGCTGGCGGTGGTGGTCGACGATGCGGAGCAGGGCATCACGGACATCGTGCGCGGCGCCGACCTGCTCGACTCCACGCCGCGCCAGATCTACCTGCAGCAGCTCCTCGGTCTGCCCACGCCGCGCTACCTGCACCTGCCGGTCGCCGTCAACGCGCTGGGGGAAAAGCTGTCCAAGCAGACGCGTGCGCCCGCCATCGACACTGCGGCCCCCTTGATGGAGCTCGTGACCGCGCTCGAATTCCTCGGCCAGGCGCCGCCGCATGACCTCGCTGCCGGAACCGCCGGCGACTTGTGGGACTGGGCGATCGCCAACTGGCGCCGCGAGAAGCTGCCGCGCACGCGGACCCGGCCGGCGCCGGTGCTTTGAAAATCAAAACCGGTTAGCCGCCAAGGCCGCCAAGAGCGCCAAGAAAGACAATTCGATGACTAAACCAAAAGCGGAATCAAAATGGGCTCACGACATTCGGCAAATGTTTGATCCTTCGGACCGTCAAGGCATGAGCAATTATCGAGGATTTGGTTCTATTTTCATTTGAGTTTGATTTTCTTGGCGGCCTTGGCGGCAAAATGGCTTTCCCTTTTGACCTTAGACGACCTTCCGCTCGCGTAGACCCGCGATCTGCGCCGCGCTGTAGCCGAATTCCTTCAGCACCGCGTCGGTGTCCGCGCCAATCGGGCGCGGCGGCGTCTGCGCGCGCGGGCCGTCGTGCGCGAAACGAAACGGCGCGAGCGGGACTGTCACCTCGCGGCCGATCCCCGATTCAGACGCGGCGAAGGTATGAAACAGCCCGCGCGAGGCGATCTGGTCGTCGGCGAGGCAGTCCGGGATGGTGCGCACGCGCCCGGCCGGCACGCCCAGCGGATTGAGCAGGAGCTCCCACTCGAGCGCGCTCTTCGCCATCAGCGCCTGCTGGATCTCGGCGCGCAGCGGCGGCACGTTCTGGCGCCGCACTTTCGGGTCGGCAAAGCGCGGATCCTGATTGAGCTTCTCCAGCCCAAGGCCCTTCAGCATGTTCTGGTACTGGTGCTCCTCGTTGATGGCAAAGGCGATCAGGCCGTCTGCCGTGTTGAACGTCGTGGACGCGGGCGCGCGGCTCGATGCATTGTTGCCCGCGGGCTTCGGCGCGACGCCGGTGTTGAGATACGTCGTCACGACCGAGGCCATGAGCACGATCGTCGTGTCCAGCATCGACAGATCGATGTACTGCCCCTTGCCGGTGCGGCTGCGCTGGAACAGCGCCGCCGAGACGGCGTAAGCGGCCGCAATGCCGGTCGAATAATCGATCACCGGCGGGCCGACTTTGAGCGGCGCGGACTCCGGCGTGCCGGTGACGCTCATCAGGCCGGACCAGGCCTGGACCACGCTGTCGTAGGCCGCGTGCACGCCCTTGGGACCGGTGTTGCCGTAGGCGGTGATGGAGCAAAAGATGGCCTTGGGATTTACCGCCTTCACGTCCTCGTAACCGATGCCGCGCTTGTCCGCGGAGCCGGTGCGCAGGTTCTGCACCACGACGTCGCATTCGGCCGCGAGCTTGAGAAAAATTTTCCGGCCCTCGGGCTGGTCGAGATCGAGCGTCACGAAGCGCTTGTTCGCCGACTGCGTCATGAACCCGAGCGACATGCCGCGCTCCCCGAACGACGGATCGGCTTCGTTGCGCCAGCGCACGCTCTCCCCGCGCCCCGGTGGCTCGATCTTGATCACGTCGGCGCCAAGCAGCGCCATCTGGTAAGCGCAGAACGGCCCGGCCAGCACGCGCGTCAGATCGAGAACGCGGATTCCTTCGAACGGCTGCATTTTTGGGGACTCCTTCAATGGGTGACGCGTGTTCGAACGGAGTCGAGCTTGAACCGAAAAGTGTGACGGGTGACGGGTGACGAGATAGGCGAGCGCCGTCCATTGCAACGCCAGCAATCCGTCGGTCTGTTACATTCTCGAGCTCTCCAGGCGCAACCCGTCACTCATCACTCATCACTCATCACTCATCACTCGTCACTCGTCACGCACCCCCGTTCCTAGAACGGCGCAGTGCCCGTGAGCGTCGTGCGCTCCATCCGCCGCCGCAGCGGCAGCTCGTAGTCCAGCATCGCTCGGTGCTGCACGGCGCAGTTGTCCCAGATCAGGAAGTCGCCGGCGCGCCACTGGTGACGGTAGACGAAATCGGGGCTGGTGATGTGGCCGAACAGGAATTCGAGCAGCTCGTCGCTCTCGGCCTCGGGCAGGCCGGCGATGCGCGTGGTGTAGCCCTCGTTGACGAACAGGCACTTGCGCCCGGTCTCCGGATGCGTGCGCACGAGCGGATGCTCGACGTCCGGGGTGCGGGACTTCTGCTCCTCGGTCAACTCGGGGCGTGGGCCGCTCTTGCGCGGGCGGTAGTAGCCTTTGACGTAGCTGTGCACCGCCTTCAGCCCCGCCAGCCGCTGCTTCATGTCTTCCGGCAGCGCATCGTACGCCGCGCACGCGCTCGCGAACAGCGTGTCGCCGTAGACCACGCCCTCGCGCTCCGGCACCTCGCGCGCGTAGAACAGCGAGCCGCGGCTCGGCTCGCGCATGTAGCACAGGTCCGAGTGCCAGAACTCGCCCGCGTCGCGGGTGCCGATGGGCTTGCCGTTCTCGATGATGTTGGACACCACGAAGAGCTCCGGGTAGCCGGGACGCAGGCAATCCTTGCGCACGTGGATCTCGAGCTCGCCGAAACGCCGGCTGAACGCGACGTGCGCCTCGGGCGTCAGATCCTGGCCGCGGAAGAAGATGACTTCGTGCTCGTGAAAGATGTCGAGAATGCGCTGAAACGTCGCGTCGTCCACCGGGCGCGAGAGATCGACCCCCGTCACTTCGGCGCCAAACGCGGGCGTGCAGCGCCGCACGCCGAGCTGTGCCATTGGCAACCTCCTCCTTGGGTATGCGGGAATGTTAGCGCGGCGCGGCGGACCGCTACAAGCCGGCGGGCGCGCGCGCGACGCGCCGCTTGCGTTCCGCGGCTTGGGAGATGCGCTTGCGAATCTCAGCGAGCGCCGCCTGCCCCGCGGCCTCTCCAGCGGCGATATTTTCTATCTTGGTGTCGAAATCGAGGATGCGGGTGCGGGGCGTGGCGGGCGTGATGACCACGTCGGCGCGTGCGAGCTCGGCGTCGAGCAACGCAAGCCGCGGCCGCCGGCGCGCGCGCTCGAAATCGTCGCCGCCGTTCAGCCGCGCCTGCCCCATCCACGACACGTCGACCGCGATCACCACATCGGCCCCCATCTTGCGCGCCAGCTCGACCGGCACCGGGCTGGTCAGCCCGCCGTCGATGTACTCCTCGCCGCGAATCACTGGCGGGATAAACAGATTGGGCACGCTGGCCGAGGCGCGCACCGCGACCCCGGTGTCGCCGCGGTTGAAGAAGATTCCCTTGCCGTCGCGCGCGCGGGTCGCCGCCACCGCGAAGCGCCGCGAGAGCTTCTCGATCGGCCTGCCGCCGAGCGCGTCGTTGACGAAGTCCTGAAGCGCCTCGCCGCGAACCCAGCCTTTGCCGAACAGCACGAAGTCGACCAGGCTCGCCTTGTCGAGGTCGAGCGCGATGCGCTCGAGGCTCTCCGCGTCGAGGCCGCCTGCGTAGAGCGCCGCCACCACCGCGCCAGAGCTGGCGCCGACCACGATGTCGGGCACCACCCCGCCCGCCTCCAGCGCCTTGATGGCGCCAACGTGCGCAAAGCCGCGCGCGCCGCCGCTGCCCAGGGCGAGGGCCACGACCGGCCGCTCGGACTCGACCGGCACGATCGGCGCATGGCGCGGCGCATCCTCACCGTCGTAACGGTCGGGATACAGCGCGCAGGCCGACAGGCCCAGTACCAGCAAGCCGGCGACCACAATAATGCGGGTTTTCATCCTGGGCCTATTATCTGGAACCAAAGCGCTTAAAGACAGTGCCAAACCCCCTGGGTTCCGTCCAACTTCGCCTGAGGAGGCGCCCAACCAATTTGGTTCAACATTTCGCGCGCGGCATTGCGATTCTCCGGCAAATTGGCGAGAATTATCCGGCCATTTTCATCGTGCATATTCGCGTTCCAACAAGCATTTTCTCGGAGGATTCACCATGAAGCACAGCACGCGTCTTGCGGTCGCATTGGCCTGCACCGCCGCATTGGCGGCCCCGCTGCAGGCAGCCGATTCCGTAAAGGACTACCCCAACCGGCCGCTGCGGATGATCGTGCCCAATGCGCCGGGCAGCTCGGTGGACACGCTCACCCGGATCGTCGGCAACGGCCTTACCGAGGTCGTCGGCCAGCAGGTGGTGATGGACAACCGCGCCGGCGCCGGGGGCATTATCGGCATGCAGATCGCCAAGAGCGCCAACGCGGACGGCTATACGGTGATCGCCGCGACGACCGCCGCCTCCACCGTCGCGGTGCATCTGCAGAAGAACCCCGGCTTCGACGTGCTGAAGGACTATGAGTTCGTGGTGCAGTTCGGCGTAACACCCAACATTCTGGTTGTTAATCCGTCGATTCCGGTGAAAACCGTGAAGGAGCTGATCGAGTACGCGAAAGGCAAGCAGGGCAAGATCAACATGGCTTCCGCGGGTGTGGGCTCGCAAAGTCACCTGTCCGGCGCGTACTTCCTGCAGGCAGCCAAGTTTGAGTCGCTGCACGTGCCGTACAAAGGCGGCGGTCCGTCCACGGCAGCGGTGGTTGCCAACGAGTCGCAGTGGACACTCGTGCCCGCGGCGGCGGGGATGAACTATGTGCTGAGCGGTCGCATGCGCGCACTCGGCCACAGCCTTCCGAAACCCAGCCCGTTGATGCCCAACATTCCGCCGATTGCGGAGACTGTGCCGGGCTTCGATTACAGCGGCTGGATGGGCTTCTTCGCGCCCAAAGGCACCCCGCGCCCGATCCTGAAGAAGCTGGAGGAGGCGGTGGCGAAGACGGTCCAGCGGCCGGACGTGAAGAAAGCGCTTGAGGTCCAGGCCACCGAGATCGTCATTGCGGGACCCGCGGAGTTCCGGAAGGTCGTGGCGGATTCGCTTAGGAAGAACGGCGAGCTCGTGAAGTCGCTGGGGCTCACCGCTAACTGACGTACGCAAAGCAAGAAGGGCGGCGGCGGCCGCCCGATGCACCCAAGATCCATAACGAGGAGGAAGGACATGCGCCGACTAAGAAGGCTTGGCCTGGCCGCGGTGGTTTCGGTTTCAGCGGCAATCGCGCCGGCCCTTGCCGCAGACATGGCGGCCGATTATCCCAGCCGGCCAGTCCGACTGATCGTGCCGAACGGCCCGGGCAGCTCGGTGGACACGCTGTCCCGGATCGTCAGCAACGAGCTGACACAGGTGCTCGGGCAACAGATCGTGGTCGACAACCGTGGCGGCGCGGCCGGGGTCATCGGCATGGAAATCGGCAAGGACGCGAACGCGGACGGCTACACGTTGATCACCGCAACCACGGCGGCCTCGACCATCGCAAGGCTGATGCTGAAGAATCCGCCCTACCATCCCCTGAATGACTTCGAACCCGTCGTCCAGTTCGCGGTGACACTCAACGTGCTGGTGGTCAATCCATCGCTCCCGATCAGGTCGGTCAAGGATTTCATCAAGTACGCCAAGAGCGGAAAGACTCCATTCAACATGGCATCCGCCGGCGTCGGCTCGCAAAGCCACTTGTCCGGTGCGTACTTTCAGCAGGAGGCCCATATCAATTCGCTGCACGTGCCGTACAAGGGTGGCGGCGCGTCGAGCGGCTCGGTAGTGAGGGGTGAATCGCAGTGGTCGCTCATCCCCTCGGCGGCCGCAATGCGGCACGTCAGCGCCGGACGGATGCGTGCGATCGCACAAACCCTTCCGAAGCGCACACCACTGCTTCCCAACGTTCCGGCGGTCGCCGAGACCATCCCGGGCTTCGATTACAGCGGGTGGATGGGGCTGCTGGTGCCGAAGGGCACGCCCAGGCCCGTCATCGACGAGCTGCGCACGGCAGTGGCAAAAACGATGCAGGCGCCCGAGGTGAAGAAAGGGATGGCGTTTCAGGCCACCGAGATCGTCGTGCGGGGCCCGGAGGAGTTCCGGAAGGTCATAGCGGATTCGATGGTCAAGAACGAGAAGCTGGTGAAATCGCTCGGTCTCGCGGCCAACTGAACGACGATCCACATGCGGTAACAGAGGGGCGGCCGCGGGCCGCCCTTCTCGTATCACGGTTCGACGGGCGACCGGGAAAACCCGCCGGATATTCGAACTTTCCCGCCAAAGAAGGATACTGCGTATGTTGCTGGACGAGATGATCGAGCGCGGGCTGCCCGAAGAAACGCGCATGATGCGCGATGTCACCCGCAAATTTGCGAACGAGCACGTCATTCCTTTCACGCGCCAGAACTGGCAGCGCGAGTGGAACATGAACCCCGACGAGCGCCTGCCGCGCAAGATCCTCGAAGTCGCAGACAAGATCGGCATCCGCACGCTCGGCATCCCGGAAGAATTCGGTGGCACGCCGCTCGACCCCAAGACGGAGACGCAGACCTTTGCCGTGATCTCGGAGGAAATCTCCCGCGGCGACTGCGGGCTGTCCGAGAAGCTGGTGCAGATCTGGAAAGTCTCGGTGCTGCTCCGTAACGTCGCGCCGCGCCACCTGCAGGAAAGATGGTTCCCGGAAGTGGTGAAGGACCCGACGTTCCTGCTGTCGCATTGCTTGACCGAGCCGCGCGGCGCATCCGACCGCTGGCTGCCCTACGACGTGCCGGAAGCGATGATGCACACCAAGGCCGCGCTGAAGGGCGACAAGTGGGTGATCAACGGGCGCAAGCAGTTCATCACCAACGCTTACGACGCGAAGCTCTACGTGGTGTACGCCACGACCACGCCGGGCGCCGGCATGACCAAGGGAACATCGTGCTTCCTCGTGCCCCGCGACACGCCGGGCCTGACGGTGGCGCGCTGCAACGAGACGCTCGGCGGCCGCTACATGAACAACGGCGAAATCGTGCTCGAGGATTGCGCCGTGCCGAAAGACCACTGCCTGGTGGAGAATACGGCGCTCGCCAAGGCCGGCGTCTATTTCAGGCCCGGCAAGATCATCCAGGGCTCGAAGAACCTGGGCGTCGGGGTGCGCGCATTCGAGGAAACCGCCAAGTACGCGCAGGAGTACGTGCAGGGCGGCCGCATTCTTATCAAGCACCAGGCCACCGCGCTGCGGCTCGCGGAGATGGCGACCAAGATCTGCAGCGTGCGCGGTCTCCTGCGCGAGGCGTCGCGCGCGGTCGACGAAAAATCGCCCGAGGCCGAGGTGCTGTGCAACATGGTCAAGCTCTACGCCTCCGAAGCGGTGCTCGACGTATGCCGCCACGCGATGGAGCTGCACGGCGGCAACGGCACCATGCTCGACTTCGGCATCGAGAAGCTCTACCGCGACGCCTCCATGTACCTGCACATGGACGGCACGGTCGATATCACCAAGTTCAAGATCGTGAAGAACCTCTTCCCCGACACCGCGGGCAAGTACGCCGGTCCCGAGGCTTGATGAGGCGCGGCCGGTGACTGGTGACCGGTCATGCGTAGGGCGCGGCTTTAGCGCGCCAATTCGGTGCCAACGCATGGTGCGCTAAAGCTGCACCCTGCACGCGGAACCCCTCCAGCGACGCGGTGACCGGAAGCGCAAAGGGCGGCTGCGGCCGCCCTTTCATTTTCCGGTTCCAGTGTGCCGCGGCAAGGCGTAGGATGATTCCCGCGGTCGCCCGACCGCTCTGGATCGCCGGTTGCCCGCGCACGCATGATCGTCGTCAAGCGCAGCGTCCGCATTAACTCGCCCGTCGAGCGGGTCTTCGCGCTCGTAGCCGACCCGGCGGCGCGCAGCGCCCTCTCCCCCACCACGCAGCCGATCCGGGTGGAGGTCGAGGGCGGAGGCCCGCTCGGGCCGGGCAGCGTTTGCCATTTTCGCCTGCAGTCGGGCAATCGCATCCTCGACTACCGCACCCGGGTGGAGGAGTTCGAGCCGCAGCGGCGCATCGTCTCGGTGTCGGACTCGGCGGTCCCGTTTCGCGTCCGCATCGACACCGAGCCCGACGGCGGCGGCACGCGTCTCACGCAAACCGAGAGCTTCGAGCCGACCGACGCGCAGCTCGAGGCGGCGCTGCCGCGCAATCCCTTAAATCAGGTATTGCGTCTCGCCTACCGCATGATGCTTTGGGCAGACTTCGATTCGGCCCGGCGCCTGCGCGAAGAGCAGGAGCAGGCGCTCACCCGAACGCTGGAGCCTGCCATGGAACGGTGGCTCTCCGCCATCAAGGCCCGTCTGGAGGCCGAGTAGCGCGCTCAGGGGGCGACGCATTCTTCGGCAGCACACCTGACTCGGGGAAAACGCACGGCGCAGATCGATCGCCGCAGGATTCTGTCGGGCAGCGCCGGCGCGCCGATAGCCGCGCCTGCACTCGCGCAGCGTTTTCATCTCGCCCGCAGCGACCAGCACGAGAGCTTGCGCAAGCCCGGCCGCGTCGGGCTGCCGGAGATTGCAGCAAGCCGGCGTGAATTCGACAGTCCCACGCACTCATCCTTCCGCCTTCCGCCTTCCGCCTTCCGCCTTCCGCCTTCCTCCTTCCTCCTTCCTCCTTCCTCCTTCCTCCTTCCTCCTTCCTCCTTCATCCTTCCCCCAACGTCCGGCGCACCAGTTCGCCCATCGCGGCGGCAGCG
>JBFKNN010000083.1:0-11852 GCA_041629335.1 Burkholderiales bacterium
CCCTCCTTCAGCCGCGTGCGGATGTCCTCCACGCGGTCGCGCGCGACTTCCGAAGCGCGCAGGTAGCCTTCGACATCGCCTTCGAGCTGGATCACCGCGCCCTTCGCGTCGACCGACTTGACGGTGCCGGTCACCACCGAGTTCTTCTCGTGCGTCGAGACGTAGCTTGTGAACGGATCGCCCTCGATCTGCTTGATGCCGAGCGAGATGCGCTCGCGCTCGACGTCGATCGACAGCACCGCCGCCTCGGTTTCCTCGCCCTTCTTGTAATCGCGCACGGCTTCCTCGCCGGGCTTGCTCCAGGAAAGGTCGGACAGGTGCACCAGGCCGTCGATGCCGCCGGGCAGCCCGATGAAGATGCCGAAATCGGTGATCGACTTGATCTGGCCCTTCACGCGGTCGCCCTTCTTGAAGTTCATGGCGAACTCTTCCCACGGGTTGGGCATGCACTGCTTCATGCCGAGCGAGATGCGGCGACGATCCTCGTCGATCTCGAGCACCATGACCTCGACCTCGTCGCCGAGCTGCACCACCTTCGAGGGATGCACGTTCTTGTTGGTCCAGTCCATCTCGGACACGTGCACCAGTCCCTCGATGCCGGCCTCGATTTCGACGAACGCGCCGTAGTCGGTGAGATTGGAGACCTTGCCGAACAGGCGCGTGCCGGGCGGATAGCGGCGCGACAGGCCGACCCACGGATCGTCCCCGAGCTGCTTCATGCCCAACGAAACGCGGTTCTTCTCCTGGTCGAACTTGAGCACTTTGGCCTGCACTTCGTCGCCGACGCTGAGTATTTCGGTCGGATGCTTGACGCGGCGCCATGCGAGATCGGTGATGTGCAGCAGGCCGTCGATGCCGCCCAGGTCCACGAACGCGCCATAGTCGGTGATGTTCTTGACGATGCCCTTCACCACCGCGCCTTCCTGCAGGCTCTCCAGCAGCTTCTGGCGCTCCTCGCCCTGCGATTCCTCCAGCACGGCGCGCCGCGACAACACGACGTTGTTGCGCTTGCGGTCGAGCTTGATGACCTTGAAGTCCATTTCCTTGTTTTCGTACGGCGTGGTGTCCTTCACCGGCCGGATGTCGACGAGCGACCCGGGCAGGAACGCGCGGATGCCATTCACCGTGACCGTAAGCCCGCCCTTCACCTTGCCGTTGATCGTGCCCTGTACGACCGTGCCCTTTTCGAGTGCTTCTTCGAGTTCGTGCCACGCCGCGAGCCGCTTCGCCTTGTCGCGCGACAGGCGCGTCTCGCCGTAACCGTCTTCGAGGGATTCGATCGCGACACTGATGAAGTCGCCGGGCTTGGCTTCGACCTCGCCGCGATCGTTGCGGAATTCGTCTACCGGGATGTAGCTCTCAGATTTGAGCCCGGCGTTGACCACGACAAAATTGTCATCGACGCGTATCACTTCGGCGGTAATCACTTCGCCCACCCGCATTTCCTTGCGCGAGAGGCTTTCTTCGAACAACGCGGCGAAATTTTCCGTGGACCCAGATGCCGGGGAAGTATTTTTCATCATTCAGATTCAATGTGTTAGGTTACCCGCCTTGGCGACGGGGCAGTTAAAAAAACCATGAACCTAGCCGGCTCATGGTGCCCTTTGCGCGGCGCTGAATCGCGCCAGCACCTCCGCGACCACCGCATCGACCGTCATACCGGTGGTATCGATCTGGACGGCGTCCGGAGCCTTTTCCAGGGGTGCGACCGATCTCGCGCTGTCGCGCGCATCACGCTCGCGTATATCCTGCAAAAGGACGGCCATGTTAGCACTCAATCCTTTTTCCATCAACTGTTTATATCTACGCTGAGCCCGCTCCTCGGGGGTCGCGGTGAGAAACACTTTGAGCACCGCGTCGGGGAATACCACCGAGCCCATGTCCCGGCCGTCCGCCACCAGTCCGGGCTGGCGCCGGTAGCCGCGCTGGCGCTGCAGCAGGGCGCGTCTCACGCCCGGCAATGCCGCCACCCGCGAGGCGGCCTCTCCGATCCGCTCTGCGCGGATCGCCAGGGAGACGTCCCAACCGCCCATCTGAATCAGATTGTCTGAAAAGGTTGCTTTTAATTTCAGGGCAATATCAGATATTCTTGAGTCGTCGTCGAGGTCTGCTCCCGCATCCAGTGCGGCGAGCGCGACGAGCCGGTAGAGCACCCCGCTGTCAAGAAAGTGAAAACCCAAGTGCCGGGCCACGAGTTGCGCGACGGTTCCCTTGCCGGAGGCGGACGGACCGTCGACGGCGATAACGGGCGGGCGCGCTCGCGGCTGGCTCATCCGCCTTCCCGGGTCATGCTGGGTCCGCTCCTCCCCTGCGCCTCCGAGATCGAACCGAGAACCTCGAAGTAGTCGGGGAACGTTTTGGCGACACAGCCCGGATCGTTGATGCGGACCTTGACCCCGCCCAGTGCCGCAAGGGAGAAGCACATTGCGATGCGGTGGTCGTCGTAGGTGTCGATGGCGGCGTCAGGATTGAGGCGGGCGGATGCCGGGGGCGCAATCGCCAGGTAATCCGGTCCCTCGTCGACGGCAGCGCCGAGCTTCCTCAGCTCGGCGGCCATCGCTGCGATGCGGTCGGTTTCCTTCACACGCCAGCTGCCGATGTTCGTAAGCCGGCTCACCCCGTCGGCAAAAAGCGCCACCACCGCCACCGTCATCGCCGCATCCGGAATGTGGTTGAAGTCGGCGTCGATTGCCTTCAGCCGCCCGCGCGCACGCGCCTCGTCGCCCGCGGTCGCTTCGATCCAGTTGTCCCCCATCGTCACTGCCGCGCCCATCTTTTCGAGCGCCTCGGTGAAGCGGATATCGCCCTGGATGCTCGCGCGGCCCACGCCCTCCACCCGGACCGGCCCGCCGCCGGTGAGCCCGCTGATCGCGCCCGCTGCCAGGAAATAGGAAGCGGAGGAGGCGTCGCCTTCGACGTAGATTTCACCCGGGCTGCGATAGCCCGCCGCGGGGATCGTGAACGCGGCCCAGTCCTCGCGCGCGACTTCAACGCCGAAGCGGGACATCGTGTTGAGCGTGATCTCCACATAAGGCCTCGAGATGAGTTCGTCAGTCACCGTGAGGCGCGCTGGCGCGCCTGTCAATGGCAGCGCGAGCAGCAACGCGGTGACGAACTGGCTCGACACGCTGCCGCGCACCCTTGCCGGCGCTCCAGCCCGGATACGGCCTGCCCCGATCGCGAGCGGCGGGTAGCCGGCCTTGCCCAGATACTCGATGTCCGCGCCGATGCGGCGCAGCGCGTCGACAAGATCGCCGATCGGCCGTTCGTGCATGCGCGGCACGCCGGACAGGCGATAGTCGCCGCCCATGAACGCGAGAACCGCGGTGAGCGGGCGAAAAGCCGTGCCGGCATTGCCGAGGAAGAGGTCAGCCCGCTTGACCGGAAAGGCGCCGTCGCAGCCGGTCACCCGCACGGTGTGCGCGCCCTCTTCCTCCCAACCGACGCCCAGCACGCTCAACGCCTTGAGCATGTGGCCGGTATCGTCGGAATCCAGCACGTCGTGAATGCGCGTCTCGCCGGACGCGAGCGCGGCCAGCAGCAGAATGCGGTTGGAGATGCTCTTCGAACCCGGCAGCTTTACCGTGCCGCGCACGCGGCGGATCGGCGCAAGATCGAGGTAATCCACGGTATCGACCAGATAGTCTAGGACCTGGCCTTCACCAGCCATTTTGCTCGCGCGCCACGGGCGCGCTCGAAGATCCTGTCGAGCGCGGCGCGGTCGCCGCGCCGGATCGCGCGATGCGCAATTTCCAGCTCGCCGATGTAACGGTCGAGCCATGCAAGCAGCGCGGAGTGATTGGCGAGGCAGATGTCGCGCCACATCTCCGGCGAGCTGCCCGCGATGCGCACCGTATCGCGCAATCCCGCGCCGGCGAAACCGAGCAGCTTGCGCGCATTGCGCTGCCGGGCGAGCGCGCTGACCAGGGCAAAAGCGATGACGTGCGGCAGATGGCTGACGGCCGCGAATATCTCGTCGTGCTCGCGCGCCGTGAGCCGCGTCACGTTGGCGCCGCATTGCTGCCATGCGCTTCGCACCAGCCTCAGCGCGCGCGGCGCGGTCTCCCGCTGGGGCACGAGAATCACCGTGCGGCCGCGAAAGAGCTGCGCGCTGGCGGCCGGCGCGCCGCTCCGCTCGCCCCCGGCGATCGGGTGTGCCGGCACAAAACGCGCGAAGTGCCCGCCGAGCTGGTGGCGCGCATGGGCGATGACGTCCTGCTTGGTGCTGCCGCCGTCGGTGATGACGGCGTGCGACGGCAAATGCGGCGCGATGCGCGCCATCACGGCCGCCATCTGACCAACCGGCGTGCCGATGAAGACCAGGTCCGCGTCGCGCACCGCGCGCGCCGCCTCGGTGACGGTCTCATCGATGATGCCGGCGCGCAACGCCGCGGCGAGGTTGCGGCGCGTGCGCCCCACCCCGACGACGCGCCTGACGATTCCCGCCCGCTTCAGCGCGGCGGCGAAAGAGCCGCCGATCAAGCCGACGCCGATCACCACGAGCTTGCCGATTTTCACTTTGGCGGGCATTTCACCTCGGTCCCGATTCTCTCTTCCCAGGGCATACGCCGCAACGGGTTTCCGGGTTCACGCGATCGCCTGCCCGAGGCTCTCGAGGAAGCGTGCGTTCTCCGTTTCCAGCCCGATGGTAACCCGGAGATAGTCCGGCAGGCCGTAGCCCGCAATGGGCCGCACGATGACCCCGAGCTTCAGCAGGCGGCGAAACACCTCCGCCGCCGCCTTGACCTTGAAGCTCACGAAATTGCCGTACGAGGGGATATAGCCGAGGCCGAGCCGCTCGAGTCCCCCGGTAATCTGACGCATGCCGGACTGGTTGAGCTCGAAGCTCGTGCGCACGAACTCCGCGTCGTCCAGCGCCGCTGCCGCCGCCGCCAGCCCGATGCTGCTCACGTTGAACGGCTGGCGCACACGATTCATCAGGTCGGCGACCTTCGCGCCCGCCAGCGCGTAGCCGACCCGCAGGCCCGCCAGCCCATACACCTTGGAGAAAGTGCGCGTGACGACGAGGTTGGGGAAACGCTCGAGCCACGCGATGCTGTCGCACCGGAGCCCGGGCGTCAGGTATTCGTTGTAAGCCTCGTCGAGCACCACCAGTACGTCGCGCGGCACCGCGCCGAGAAAACCCTCTAGATCCGGCGCACGCGCGAACGTGCCGGTAGGATTGTTGGGATTGGCAATAAAGATGAGGCGTGTATCGGCGCGCACGGCGTCGCGCATCGCCTTGAGGTCGTGGCCGAACTCGCGCGCCGGCACTTCGATCCCCGCGGCGCCGATTGCCTGCACCGCGAGCGGGTAGACGGCGAACGCGTGCTGCGAGTAGACCGCGCTTGCCTTGGGCGTGAGAAACGCCCGCGCGGCGAGCTCCAGCACGTCGTTCGAGCCGTTGCCGAGCACGATCTGGTCGGGGCTTACCCCGAGGCGCCGGGAGATCGCCTGCTTCAGCTCGAAGCCGTTGCCGTCCGGGTAACGCGCCAGGTCGACGAGCACCGCGCCGATCGCGCGCTGTGCCAGCGGGCTCACGCCCAGCGGATTTTCGTTCGACGCCAGCTTGATGATGCCCGCCTCCTCCAATCCCAGCTCGCGCGCGAGCTCCGAGATCGGCTTGCCGGGCTGGTACGGGGCGATGCCGCGGATGTACTGGGGAGCGAGGTCGCAGATGTCCATCGATGACGCTGACGCTGATTGTTGAAGGATGAATGACGAATGATGAACGCAACACCCTGACGCCGCGCTTCTAGTTCATCGTTCCGCCTTACGCTGCCGCCGCAGGGTACGACCCCAGGTTTTTCACGAACGACGCCTTTCGCTCGAGAGCCGCTATCGCGTTGCCGACCTTGGGTTCCTGCTGATGCCCCTCGATATCGACGTAGAACACGTACTCCCACCGTCCGGTGCGCGCCGGACGCGACTCGAGCCGGGTCATCGAGACGCCGTTCTCCGCGAGCGGGGTGAGCAGCTCGTGCATCGCTCCCGGCACGTTGCGCGTGGACAGGATGAGCGACGTCTTGTCACGGCCGGACGGCGCCGCATCCTGCTGCGCGATCACCAGAAAGCGCGTCGTGTTGTTCGCCTCGTCCTCGATGTTGCGCGCAAGGACGGCCAGTCCGTAGAGGGCCGCCGCCGTGCGCGACCCGATTGCCGCCGCGCCGCGCTCCTTCGCCGCCAGACGCGCGGCTTCTGCATTGCTCACCACGGCGATGCATTCGGCGTGGGGCAGATGGCGCGCCAGCCATCCCTGACACTGGGCGAGGCTTTGCGTGTGCGAATAGATCTTGCGGACGCCCGCGCGCTTCCTCGCCTTGCACATGAGATACTGCCGCACCGGCAGCATGACTTCCCCACAGACCCTGGCCGGCGTGGTCAGCAGCAGATCGAGAGTGCGGCCGACCGCGCCTTCGGTCGAATTCTCGACCGGCACTACGCCGTAGCCGCTCAAGCCGGCCTCGACCTGGCGGAACACCTCGTCGATCGACGTACACGACCGCGTCGACGTTTGTCCGCCGAAATGCTTGAGCGCTGCCTCCTGGCTGAAGGTTCCGGCCGGTCCGAGATAAGCCACCGCCATCTCGTCTTCAAGGGCCCGGCACGCCGACATGATCTCGGTGAACAGCCGCGCGAGCGCCGCGTTCGAGAGCGGACCACGGTTCACCTGCCGCACGCGGCGCAAGACCTGTGCCTCTCGCTCGGGCCGGTAAACCGCGCCTTGCTTGAGGCCGCCAATTCGCTGGGCAAGCCGCGCGCGCGCCGAAATGAGCTTCACCAGGCGTTCGTCGAGCGCGTCGATGCGGCTGCGGATGTCCCTGAGATCTTCGCCCATTTCGTGAAGTGAAGGCGCGCCGCCGAGAACCGACTAAGCGCCCGGCTCCTTCCCGCATCGGGAAAGGGCTGGCGCGAAGCTTCACCGGTTCACGCGATCACCCATCCACATCCTCCCATCAGCATGCGGCGAGCCGCTAATGCCCGTCCAGCGGTAGGTAGCGCACCGACAGCACGCCCTCGATCTCGCCGATTCGGGCGACCACCTCCGGCTTCACCGCGCTGTCCACGTCGACCAGCGTGTAGGCCATTTCCCCGCGCGACTTGTTGAGCATATTGTGAATGTTGAGCCCGGCCTTGGCCATGGTGGTCGAAATCTGCCCCACCATGTTCGGCACGTTGGCATTGGCGATCCCGATCCGGTACGGCGACTCCCGCGCCATCACGACATCGGCGAAATTCACCGCGTTGACGATGTTCCCGTTCTCCAGGAAATCACGCACCTGGTCGACTACCATGACCGCGCAGTTGTCCTCGGCTTCGCGCGTGGACGCGCCGAGGTGCGGCAAGGCGATGACCCGCCGCTCGCCCAGCAGCGCGCGCGCCGGGAAATCGCACACGTAGTAACGCAGGTGCTTCGCCGCGAGCGCTTCGACCACCGCGGCGTTGTCAACGATCCCTTCGCGCGAAAAATTGAGCAGGATCGCGCCCTGCTTCATGAGCTTGACGCGATTGGCGTTGATCAGATTGCGCGTGACATCGAGCAGCGGCACGTGCAGCGTGACATATTCGCAGCTCTTCAGCACCTCCTCGATAGAATGCGCCTTCTTGACCTGCGACGGCAGGCTCCACGCGGCCTCGACCGTGATCTCGGGATCGTAGCCGAGGACGTTCATGCCGAGCTTGATCGCGGCGTCCGCTACCAGCGAGCCGGTCTTGCCGAGCCCGATCACGCCGAGCGAATGATGCGGCAGCTCGGTGCCGGAAAACTGCTTCTTGCCGTCCTCGACGACGGCATTGATCGCTTTGTCATCGCCGTCGAGCCCGCCGACGAAATCGAGCGCCGGCCTGAGATTGCGCGCCGCGATCAGCAGGCCCGCAATCACCAGCTCCTTGACCGCGTTGGCGTTCGCGCCCGGCGCGTTGAAAACTGGCATGCCGCGCTCGCTCATCTTCCCGACCGGGATGTTGTTGGTCCCGGCGCCTGCGCGTCCGATCGCTTTCACCTGCGACGGAATGTCCATCTTGTGCATATCGTGCGAGCGTACCAGGATCGCATCCGGGACCTTGACCTCGGCTCCGACCTGGTAGCGCTCCCGCGGGAAACGCTCCAGCCCGATCCCCGAGATCGTGTTGAGCGTGAGTATCTTGAAGGACTCAGCCATGCTTGCGCTCGAACTCGCGCATGAACCCGATCAGCGCGCTTACGCCTTCCATCGGCATCGCGTTGTAGAGCGACGCGCGCATGCCGCCGACCGAGCGGTGCCCCTTCAGCTGGGTGAGCCCGCTCGCCTTCGCGTCCTTCAGGAACGCCTCATCGAGCGCCGCGTTGCGCAGGGTGAACGGGATGTTCATGCGCGAGCGGTCATCGCGCGCGACCGGCGACTGGTAGAACTCGGTCTCGTCGAGGTAGTCGTAGACCATCCTAGCCTTGGCGATATTGATCTGCTCCATCTTCGCGAGCCCGCCCAGCTTCTTCAGCCATTGGAAGACCAGGCCTGCAATATAAACCGCAAACGTGGGCGGGGTGTTGATCATCGAGTCGTTGTCCGCCTGCACCTTGTAGTCGAACACCATTGGCGTTGCCGGCAGCGCCTGCCCGATCAGGTCGTCGCGCACGATAACAATGGTGAGCCCGGCCGGGCCGATGTTCTTCTGCGCCCCGGCGTAGATCAGCCCGTAGCGCGCCACATCGATCGGCCGCGACAGGATGTGGGACGAAGCGTCGGCAACCAGCGGCACCTCACCCGTATCCGGCACCCAGTGGAATTCCACGCCTCCGATCGTCTCGTTGGAGGTAATGTGCACGTATGCGGCCTCGGGATCGAGCCGCCATTTATCCTGCTTCGGGGCGTAGCTGAAGTTCGCGTCCTCCGAGCTCGCCGCGATGTTCACCTTGCAGTATTTCTTCGCCTCGCCGATCGCCTTCTTGCCCCACTGCCCGGTGTAAACGTAATCGGCCCGGGCCTTCCCGCGTAGGAGATTCATCGGCACCACCGCGAACTGGGCCGCGGCCCCGCCCTGCAGGAACAGCACTTTGTAGTTCTTCGGGATCGCCATCAGCCCGCGCAGATCGGCCTCGGCCTGCGCGTGAATGGCGATAAATTCCTTGCCGCGGTGGCTCATCTCCATCACCGACATGCCGCTGCCATGCCAGTCGAGCATTTCCTCCGCAGCCTGCTTGAGGACCGGCTCCGGCAGCACCGCAGGACCCGCGCTGAAATTGTAGACACGCGTCATGATTCAGATTTCGTTATGGATTGTCGTGAATGCCGAATATATCGCACTGCGGCCGCACAAGTGAACGCGCGCGCGCAACACCGGGGATCGAACCGCACACCGCCCGGCCCGCTCGCTCATTTACGCCTCTTCTTCCTCTTCGGGCTCGACGATCCGCTCCAGGCCCGCCAGCTTCTCGCCTTCATCCAGGTTGATCAGCCGCACGCCCTGCGTGGACCGGCCGAGTGCGCGCACCTCCGAAACCCGGGTTCGGATCAGCACGCCGCCCGTGGTTATCAGCATAATCTCGTCATCGGGGCTGACCAGCCGCGCCGAGAGCAGCTTGCCGTTGCGCTCGCTGCACTGTATCGCGATCATGCCCTGGGTGCCGCGGCCGTGGCGCGTGTACTCGGCGACGGGCGTGCGCTTGCCGTAGCCGTTCTCGGTGGCGGTCAGTACGAACAATTTATCGTCGCTCGCGGTGAGCAGGGCGATCACGCTCTGTGTCTTGGCGAGCTTCATCCCGCGCACGCCTGCCGCGCCGCGCCCCATCGCCCGTACCTCCGACTCGGCGAAGCGCACCGCCTTGCCACCGTCGGAGAAGAGCATGATGTCACGCTTGCTGTCGGTGATCGCCACGCCGATCAGGTAATCTCCGTCGTCAAGGCTGATGGCAATGATGCCCTTCGACATCGGCCGCGAGAAGGCCGAAAGCGCCGTCTTCTTGACCGTGCCCTTGGCCGTGGCCATGAACACGAAATGGTTCTCGTCGAACTCGCTGACCGGCAGGATGGCGGTGATCTTCTCGTGCTCCATCAGCGGCACGAGGTTGACCACCGGCTTGCCGCGCGAAGCGCGGCTGCCCTGCGGCACCTCGTACACCTTGATCCAGTACACCCGCCCGCGGTTCGAGAAGCAGAGGATGTAGTCGTGCGTGTTGGCGATGAAGAGATCATCGACGAAATCGTCGTCCTTGGTGGTGGTGGCCTGCTTGCCGCGGCCGCCGCGCTTCTGCGCGCGGTAGTCCGCGACCGGCTGCGACTTCATGTAACCGCCATGAGAGAGCGTCACGACGACGTCTTCGGAGGCAATCAGGTCCTCCATCACGATGTCCTGCGTCTGCGTGACGATCTCGCTGCGGCGCTCGTCGCCGTACTGCTTCTTCACTTCCGCCAGCTCCTGCGAGATGATCTTGGTCACCCGGGGCGGCTTCGCCAGCACGTCGATGAGATCGACGATCTTGTCCATCGTCTCCTTGTACTCCGCGACCAGCTTGTCCTGCTCCAGCGCCGTCAGGTTCTGCAGCCGCATCTCGAGAATGCGCTGGGCCTGCACGTCCGACAGCTTATAGCCTTTCTTGTGCAGCCCGAAGTCGGGCGCAAGGCCCTCGGGGCGCGACACCTGCCCCTCGCCGCGCGCAAGCAGCTCCTCGACCAGTTTCGAACGCCAGAAGCGCCCCATCAGCTCGATCTTGGCATCGGCCGGCGTTGGCGCGGCCTTGATCAGCGCGATCACGTCGTCGATGTTGGACAGCGCCACCGCGAGACCTTCGAGGATGTGACCGCGCTCGCGCGCCTTGCGCAGCTCGAACACGGTGCGCCGCGTTACCACCTCGCGGCGATGCCTCAGAAAAGCTTCAAGAAATTGCTTGAGATTGAGGACCCGCGGCTGGCCGTCGACGAGCGCGACCATGTTCATGCCGAAGGTGTCCTGCATCTGTGTTTCTTTCCACAGATTGTTGAGGATGATTTCCGGCACCTCGCCGCGCTTCAACTCGATCACCGCGCGCATCCCGGTCTTGTCGGACTCGTCGCGGATATCGGAAATGCCCTCGATCTTCTTGTCCCGGACCAGCTCGCCGATCTTCATCAGCAGATTGGCTTTGTTGACCTGGTACGGGAGCTCGTCGATCACGATCGACACGCGCCCGCCCTTTTCCGCCTCTTCGAAGTGGGTGCGCGCGCGCATCACCACCCGGCCGCGGCCGGTGCGATAGCCTTCCTTCACCCCGCCGACCCCGTAGATGATCCCGCGCGTCGGGAAATCCGGGGCCGGCACGATTGCGATCAGCTCGTCGATCGAGACCTCAGGGTTCTTGAGCAACGCCTGGCAGGCGTCAATGACCTCCGAAACGTTATGCGGCGGAATGTTGGTCGCCATGCCGACCGCAATGCCCGAGGAGCCGTTCACCAGCAGATTGGGAATGCGCGTCGGCAGCGTGACCGGCTCGAGCTCCTTGCCGTCGTAGTTCGGCACGAAATCGACGGTTTCCATGTCGATGTCGGCCAGCATCTCGGAGGTGATCCGGTCAAGACGGCACTCGGTGTAGCGGTAGGCCGCCGCCGAGTCGCCGTCGACAGAGCCGAAATTGCCCTGCCCGTCGATCAGCGTGTAACGCATCGAGAAGCCCTGCGCCATGCGCACCAGGGCCTCGTAGGTCGCGGCGTCGCCGTGCGGGTGGTACTTGCCGAGCACGTCGCCCACCACACGCGCGCACTTGACGTACGGACGGTTCCAGACGTTGTTGGCCTCGTGCATGGCGAACAAAATGCGGCGATGCACCGGCTTGAGGCCGTCGCGCACGTCCGGAAGCGCGCGCCCCACGATCACGCTCATCGCGTAATCGAGGTAGGAGC
>JBFKNN010000084.1:0-11800 GCA_041629335.1 Burkholderiales bacterium
AACCCCCCCCCCCACGGCCGCCCTGCCAATCACCAACAATTATTTTCAATACCCCTTCTTTTCGATACCTCCTTGAGGGGTGCTTAAGGGGTGCTTGAGGGGTACGCATCACGCTTTTCTCGGACTGGGATAGAGATAGCACCGCGCCGAGTGCGTCGCGCTGAAGCGTGACACCTCCGGATATGCCTCGCGGCACCGCGCCATCGCCTGCGGGCAGCGCGGATGGAAATGGCAGCCCGCCGGCGGATTGACCGGAGAGGGCAGGTCGCCCGCGAGCCGGATCACCTCGCGCTTCGTCTCCTTGTCGATCACCGGCACCGCCGAGAGCAGCGCACGGGTGTAGGGGTGGCGCGGGCTCTCGAGCACGTCCTCGACGGTGCCGTGCTCGACGATCCGCCCGAGGTACATCACCGCGATCTCGTGCGCGAGGAACTCGATCACCGAGATGTTGTGCGTGATGAACAGGTAGGAAAGCCCTTTCTTATCCTGCAGCTGCTTCAGGAGGTTCAGGATCTGCGCCTGCACCGAAACGTCGAGCGCCGAGGTGGGCTCGTCGCACACGATCAACTGCGGGTCGACCGCGAGCGCGCGGGCGATGGCGATCCGCTGGCGCTGCCCGCCGGAGAACTCGTGCGGGTAGCGGAATTTCACCTCCGGCGACAACCCCACTTCGTTGAGCAGTGCATCGATGCGCCGCTGGCGCTCGTCGTTGCTCGCGCCAATGCCGAGCGCGGCCATGCCCTCCTCGATCGTTTCCGCCACGCGCATGCGCGGATTGAGCGAGGAGTAAGGATCCTGGAAGATGATCTGCGCGTGGCGCCGCCGCGTGCGCAGCTCGCCGCGCGAGAGTGCGACGAGGTTCTCGCCGGCGAAGTTGATGCCGCCGGCGGTAGGCTCGATCAGGCGCAGAATGCTCTTGCCCACGGTGGTCTTGCCGCATCCCGACTCGCCCACCAGCCCGACTGTCCTGCCCGGCGGGATCGCGAGCGACACCCCGTCGACCGCCTTGACGTGACCAACCACGCGCTGAAGAACGCCCTTGTGGATGGGGAAGTGCACCTTGAGGTCCTCGACCTCAAGGAGTGACGGATGACGGGTGACGGGTGACGGGTGGGCCGCAGCGGGACTCCCGCCGCCTCCCGACCCTTCCCCCTTTCGCCTTTCGCCTTCCGCCTTCCGCTGTTCGCCCTCGGCGAACAGAAAGCATCGCGCGTGCTGGCCGTCGGCTGCGCGATACCAGCCGGGACTCTCGCGCCGGCAGCGCTCCCATGCGGAGTCGCAGCGGTCGGCGAAGCGGCAGCCGGTGAATTCGCGCGTGAGCGCCGGCACCGCGCCGCGGATCACGGCGAGCTCGCCGTGGCGCTTCGCCTTCGCCGGCAGCGAGTCGAACAGCTTGCGCGAGTACGGGTGCGCGGGCCGCGCGAAGAAGGTGTCGCGGGCGGCGGTCTCGACGATCTCGCCCGCATACATGACGGCGATGCGATGCGCCATGCCGGCAACCACTGCGAGGTCATGGGTGATCAGCAGCATCGACATGCGCCGGCTGCGCTGCAGCTCGCGCAGCAGGTCGAGCACCTGCGCCTGGATGGTGACGTCGAGCGCGGTGGTCGGCTCGTCGGCGATCAGCAGCTCCGGGTCGCAGGCAAGCGCGGTCGCGATCATCACCCGCTGCTTCATCCCGCCCGAGAGCTGAAACGGATACTCGTCGCGGCGGCGCTCCGGGTCGGGAATGCCCACCGCGTTCAGCAGCTCGAGCACCCGCGCGTCGAGCGCCGCGCCTTTCAGGGTGGTGTGGCAGCGCAGAGTCTCCGCGATCTGCGCGCCGCAGGTCATGACCGGGTTGAGCGAGAGCATCGGCTCCTGGAAGATCATGGCGATGCGCGCACCGCGTACCTCGCGCATGGCTTTCTCCGGCAGCGCGACCAGGTTCTCCCCGTCGAGCTCGACGGCGCCGTCGACGACGCGGCCCGCATCGGGCAGAAGCCGCATGATGGAGAGCGCGGTGACCGACTTGCCGCATCCCGACTCGCCAAGCAGCGCCACCGTCTCGCCGTGCTGGACCTCGAGCGAGATGCCGTCGACCGCGTGCACCACTGCCGACCCGGTGTCGATCCAGGTGCGCAGGTTCTCAATCTTGAGCAGCGGCTTAGCCATGGCCGGCAAGGCGCAATGCCGAGTCGTATTCGACAGGCTTGACACGTTTAACATGAATTAGAAGCGAGGCCCGCCCGCTCGGCCGCGATCTACGGAACTCCCTGGGCATTCCTGATCTAATCATGTGAATCTTGTAGATCCTGAAACTCCTGCTGAACACGTCTTTCACGCGCTTCCCGCCGGCGCGCGCTTCAGTGCCGCGGACAGGCGCTGCGCGATGTCCTTCGGCGAGAGCATGCGGCCGCGGATACGCGGGTCGAACGCGTCGCGCACCGCGTCGGCAAAGAGGTTGGCCGAGAGCACCATCAGCAGCATGAAGACAAACGCGGCAGCGAGCGACCACCATACCATCGGCTCGCGCGCCATCTCGAGCCGCGCGCTGTTGATCATGGTGCCGAAGCTCGTCGTCGACGGGTCCACGCCGACGCCGACGTAGGACAGCACCGCCTCGGCCAGCACCAGGCCGCTGAAATCCATCACGATCGCAATCAGCACGATGTGCATCACGTTGGGCAGAATGTGCCGCGTCGCGATCCGCCAGTGCGATACGCCGAAAGCGTGCGCCGCCTGGATGTACTCCATCTCGCGCAGCTTCAGCGCCTCACCCCGCAGCAGCCGGCACAGACCCGTCCAGCTCGTGACGCCCAGAATCAGGCACAGCATCAGCAGGCGGAAGTCCGCGCGCTCGACGGTGGTCTCGAACAGCTCGGGGTGGGTCTCGATGTAGACCTGCATCATCAGCACGGCGGCGGCGATCAGCAGCACGCCCGGGATCGAGGACAGCGTGGTGTAAAGGTACTGAATCGCGTCGTCGACCCAGCCGCGCAGGTAGCCCGCCATGATGCCGAGCAGCAGCGCGAAGGGCAGCATGACCAGCGTGGTAAGAGTGCCGATCACCAGTCCCGTGCGGATGCTCTTCAAGGCCTGGTAGAGCACGTCCTGCCCGGTCTTGTCGGTGCCGAAAACGTGGTACTTGAGCGAGAGCGCGACGACCGGCCCGATCACGGCGAGCACCACCGCGAGCGTCACGAGGATTGCGCGCCATGGCACATCGGTCTCGCCGCGCCAGACAGCCTGCCACGTTGTCTCGGTGTTGGCTGTGTGCCGGCGCGCAAGCAGCGCCGCGAGCAGTGTCGCGAGAACGAGCCAGATGACGGCCGCGAACGCGAAGCCCGCCAGCGCGCGCCTGGCAACGTCACCTGCCCACTCCGTGGCCGGGTCCTTGAGGTGCGCGCCACCGTGCTTCAGCCGCGGGTAGTCGCGCACCTGGCGACCGTCGGGCAGCTCCATCAGCTCCTTGGTGAAGCGGTGCGTGGCGAGTGGCGCGGAATAAGTCGTGGCGCGGCGCTCGCGCAGGTGGCCGGCAAGCCTGTCGAAAAGGCTCAGGACCTCGACCGCGTAGATCACGCGGCTTTGCTTGTCCGGCAGCGCGGGCCGATAGTGCACCGAGTCGAGCAGTCCGATCGCGACGAAGAATACGAACACGGTGAGCGCCGACATCCCGGAGGCGTTGCGCGCGACGCGCCGCCAGGGCGCGAGCAGGTGCTCGTGCCGGCGCACGTACCACACGAACACGAGCAGCGCGCCGACCAGAATGAAGATCAGCGCGTCGGTCCAGAGAATGACAAGCTTGAAGGGCATGGGGTGACCTCACTCCAGGCGGACACGCGGATCGACCACCGTGTACGAAATGTCGGTGAGGATGAGGCCGACGATGTAGAGCACCGAGCCCAAGAACACCATCGCGCGGACCACGGCGAAGTCCTGGGAGTTGATGGCGTCGATGGTATAGCTGCCGAGCCCCGGGATGCCGAAGAACGCCTCGGTGATGAGGCTGCCCATGAAGAGCAGCGGGATCACCACCACCACGCCGGTGAGGATCGGGATCATCGCATTCTGCAGCACGTGGCGGAACAGCACGCGCAGCTCCGACAGGCCCTTCGCGCGTGCAGTACGCACGTAGTCCTTGTTGATCTCCTCGAGGAATATGGTGCGGTACCAGCGCGCGTTGGCGCCGACGCCAGCGATGACGCCGATCAGCACCGGGAGGACCAGGAACTTGATCGCATCGTAGCCGGTGTCGTAGCCCGAGATCGGCACCAGGTTCCACAGCTTGCCCACCAAGTACTGGCCACCGATGATATAGAACAACCCCGAAATCGACATCATCGCGACGCACAGCACGACGCCCCAGAAGTCGACGTAGGTCGCGCGGAAGAAGGCCATCAGCAGCGCAAAGGTGATGTAGGCGACGAGGCCGAACAGGAATACCGGCAGCGCGATGGCCAGGCTCGGCCACATGCGGGTGCGGATGTCGTGGCCTATGTCACGTCCCTGGTCCGAGCGGCCGAAATCGAAGGCAAACAGCTTCACCGACTTGTCGAAGAAGATGGTGTCGGTGAGCACGCCCCTGCCGGATGCTTTCTTGTTTATTAACAGAGGCTTATCATATCCCCTCTCGGCCTTCCACTTCTCGATCGCGTCCGGGGTGACGCGCTTCACGCCGAGATGCACGCGCGCCATGTCGTCGGGGGAATTGACGACGAAAAAGAGCGCGAAGGTGAGGACGTTGACCCCGATGAGAATCGGGATGGCGTAGAAGAGGCGGCGGATGATGTAGGCGATCACTTGAAACCCGTGATTCGTGTTTCACGATTCGTGAGTCGCGCCCTGATCCTCACGTTCTCTGCCTCACGCTTCATGCCTCACGCTTTACCGAGCGCGGCGGTGGCGCGCTCCCGCCGGCGGAACGTGAGAATCGCCGGCACGATGCTGACGCCCAGCAGCGCAAGGAGCAGCACGGCGGGCCAAACGACCGGGCTGTTCCATTCCTTCCGCTTCTGCTCCCGCAGCGTCGGGTCGACGCGCTGGTATTTCAGCCCGTTGTTCGCCATCTGGTTCGGTTTGCGGTTGTAGACCCAGGCGTGGTGCAACGTGTAGTCCTTGGGGAAGAAGCTCCATACCCATGGCGCATCGTGACGCGCGATGGCCACCATGCGATCAATGATCGCCTGGCGCTCCGGCGTGTTCGGCATGTGCTTCATGCGCTCGAACAGCCGATCGAACTCGGCGTTTGCGTAGTTCGACGCGTTCTCGCCCGAGTTCTTCACCTTGCTCTGAGCGCCATGCAGCAGGAACAGAAAGTTCTCGGGGTCGGGATAGTCCGCGTTCCAGCCGAGGAAATAGAGCTGGACGTTGCCCTTGCGCACCTTGTCCTGGAAGCGGTTCCAGTCGGTCGCCCGGATCACCAGTTGCACGCCGAGCTTCTGGAACTGCTTGACGTACCAGTCAAGCCGCGACTTGCTGTCGGCGCCGGAAGTCGTGGTGTCGAGGTTCACGAGCAGCGGCTGTCCCGTCTTGGCATCGCGGCCGTTGGGATAGCCCGCCTCGGCCAGCAGCTTTTTCGCGTGCTCGATCGACTTGCGCCGCGGCGCGCCGTTCGCCCAATCGTAAATGTACGGGTTGATGCCGTCCTTGCCGTCGCGGTAGCCGAAGATGCCGGGCGGAATCGGCCCCTGCGACGGAATGCCGCGGCCGTTGCGGAAGATAGAAATGAATTCCTCCTGGTCGATGGCGATGGTAATCGCGTGGCGCAGCTTCCTCGAGCGCTCGGTGTAGCCTCCCACCACCGGGTCGAGCAGGTTGAAGCCCATATAGAACACGCTGGTTGCGACGGAGGTCTGCAGCTTGATGCCGCGCGCGCGCATGTCGTCGGTCAGCGTGACGTCGCCCTGCCCGCCGAACTGCACCGCCTGGTCGAACGTGTCCGAGCTGATGCCCGAGGCGTCGTAGAAGCCCTGCAGGAACTTGTTCCAGTAAGGGATCTGCTCCTTCTCCAGGCTGAACACCACCTTGTCGATGAACGGCAGCGGCTTGCCCGCGTCCGCGAGCAGACCCTTCTCGGCGTCGCCCGGCTCGCCCTCGCCCGGGTAGACTTCGCCCTGATAGTTGGGGTTGCGCTCGAGCACCATCTGGCGGTTGGGGTTGTTTACCGCCAGCATGTACGGCCCGGTGCCGACGGGGTACCAGTCGAGGGTAATATTGCGGGCGGCCATGCCGGGCTGATCGTAGAAGCGTTCTGCGTCGGGCGGCACCGGCGAGAAGAACGGCATCGCCAGCCAGTAGAGGAATTGCGGGTATTTCCCGTTGACCCGGATGCGGTAGGTGTAGCGGTCGAGCACCTGCGCGCCCGGCAGCTCGTATTGCGTAAGGTCGACTGTCTTGCCTTCCGGCAACGCCTTGGCGGCGGCGGTCAGCGTCTGGGCGAGGTCCTTCAGCCCCACGATGTACTCGCTCATCAGCCCGTAGATCGGCGAGTGCAGCCGCGGGTGCGCGAGGCGCTTTATCTGGTGCACATAGTCCGCTGCAACCAGCTCGCGCGATCCCTGCTGCTTGAAGTCCGACAGCCGGTAGACGCCGTCGAGGTCGCCGGGCTTGAGGTTGTGGTAGACGGGCCGCCCGGCCTCGTCGGTGGCGAACGCCGGGTGCGGCTGGTAGCGGATGCCGGCACGAATGCGGATCGTGTACTCGCTGTAGGCGACCTCGCCGGCAGCGGTATCGTCCGGCAGACGCCGTCCCTTGGCATCATAGAGCGCCGGCCGCGGCAGCTCCGTCGCCGCGAACGGTACGAGCTCGTACGGGCGCTTGAAGTAGTGATACTGCAGCGGCGGCTGGTAAATATTGGCGATGAACGCGTATTCGTTCTCGGCGTAAGACTGCACCGGATCGAGGTGCTTGGGACGCTCGGAGAACGAGGAGTAAAGCGTATTGGTCCCCGCTTGCGAAGCGGGATACGGATTGTTCCACGGCTGACCGTCACACCCGGCGGTGAGCGCCAGGGCGATGACCACCCAGGCTGAAATGGAGCGCGGCATCGGATTCAAGTTTAGCGGATATTTCAGCCTAAAGCCTGAATCGTGACCGATGACCAGTGAGCGGTGAGTGGTGAATGGTGAGCGGTAAGTTTTCGCTCCTGGCGCGCGGAGCGGGGTTCCGTCGGCTGCGGCTTCACCGCGCCGGATCCAATGGCGTTCGCTGTCCGACCGGCGGCGGGGCGAAACGGTGCGTTCAAGCTGCACCCTGCAGCTGCACCCTACAAACACCAATCGCCAATCACGGTTTTGGCCGGTCAGCGCTCGCGCTTGTGGTTATAATTGCGGCAAGGCACTCGCGTCGCGACTCGCCAACAAGAGGAAGAATCATGGGTTTCCTGCAGGACAAGCGCATTCTCGTCACCGGACTGCTGTCCAACCGCTCGATCGCCTACGGCATCGCCAAGGCCGCGAGCCGCGAGGGCGCCGTCCTCGCATTCACCTACCAGAATAAAGATCTAAGAGAACGCGTCGCCGGTCTCGCGAAGGAGTTCGCCACGACGCCGGTGCTGCCTTGCGACGTGACCGAGGACAGCCAGATCGAAGCGCTGTTCGACGCCCTGAAGAAGGAATGGGGCACGCTCGATGGAATCGTGCACTCGGTCGCGTACGCCCCGCGCGAGGCCCTGAAAGGCGAGGTGCTCGAAGGCCTTACGCGCGAGGCGTTTCGCCTTTCGCACGATGTGAGCTCCTACAGCTTCCTTGCGCTCGCCAAAAGCGGGCTGCCGCTGATGGAGGGCCGCAAGGCCGCGATGCTGACGCTCAGCTACCTCGGCGCGGTGCGCACCGTGCCGCACTACAACGTGATGGGGCTGGCCAAGGCGAGCCTCGAAGCGGGCGTGCGCTATCTCGCCAAGAATCTCGGGCCGAGGGGCATCCGCGTCAACGGCATTTCCGCCGGGCCGATCAAGACGCTCGCGGCGGCCGGCATCGGCGACTTCGGGAAGATCTTCAAGTTCGTCGAGGCCCACGCGCCGCTGCGGCGCAACGTCACGACCGACGACGTCGGCAATGCCGCCGCGTTCCTGATGAGCGATCTCGCGGCCGGTATCACCGGCGAGATCACATACGTCGACTGCGGGTTCAATACAACAGTCGGCGGGATGGAGAATAATGCCTGACCGCCGGCGGCGGTCACGGGAAATACGTGCTTCGTGCGTCTGAAGCACTCCTCAAGGGGTATTGAAAAGAAGGGTTGGTGATTGGTGACGTGTAGGGTGCAGCTTTAGCGCACCGCTCCGCCCCGCACCATACGGTACATTGAAGCAAAACCAGTTGGTGCGCTGAAGCCGCACCCTACGGCAGAGTGCGCCCGCCGTGGGCGACTGGTCGCCGGTCACGAGTGCCCGGTCACCGTTCCTTCTTCTCCAGCGCCGCCTTGCTCACCTTCACGTTGGCCTGCTCCTTGAGACTTTCAAGGAAGGCGCGCATTTCCTCCTGGCCCTGGATCTCGCGCAAGCCGTCGGCGAGTGCGCTGCTCTTCTCGGGCGGAAGCTTTTCGGCCTCGACGACGCGGCTCACGCGGATCAGTGTGAACCCGCCCTCGCGGCTTTCGACCCCGGCGTAGGCCGGCAGCTCGGCAACGCCCGTGCGAAACACCTGCTGCGCCACCGCGTCGGGCAGGCCCTTCGCGTCGCCGCGGCTCACCAGCATCGGCGCGCCCCAGTTGAGCTTCGCATCGTTGCCCTGCTTCGCCTGCGCGAGGCGCTCGCGGCCTTCCTGGACCGCGAGCTGGCTTGCCTGCTGCAAGGCGAGCATCCTGGTGATCGCCGCGCTTGCTTCCTCAAACGGCTGGATCACCGACGGCTTGTGCTCGATCACCCGCGCAGCGACCAGGACTCCCGGGGCCACTTCGATCGCCTCGGTGTTGCGCTTGTTCTTGAGCACCTCGTCCGAGAACACGGCCTCACGCAGCTTGGGGTGGTTGAGACGCGCGTCCTCGGCGCTCTCGCGGGTGATCCATGCACTCTCGCGGATCGGACTCTTCGCCAGCTCCGCCGCCGGCTTCAGCGTTTCGAACTGCTCGAATACGATATTGTTGAAGTTCTCCGCCACTTCGCCGAACTTACGCCCCACGCGGCTTTTCTTCAGTTCCGCCTCGAGCGCGCCGCGCACTTCCTCAAAGCTGCGGCCCTTTGCGCCACGCACCCCGGTCACGCGGATGACGTGGAAACCGTACTCGGTCTCCACCGGCGGCCCGATCTCGCCGGGCTTCATATTGAACACCGCGTCATCAAACGCCTTGACCATCAGGCCGCGGCTGAAATAACCGAGGTCGCCGCCCTTCTGCGCCGAGCCCGGATCCTGCGAATGTTGCTTCGCCAGCTCCGCGAAGCGATCCGGTGTCTTTTTCAACTGCTCGTAGATTTCCTGCGCTTTGGCGCGCGCCTGCTTCTTCGCCTCCGCGCCTGCGGCTGCGTCGGTCGCGATCAGAATGTGCGCGGCCTGCCGCTCCTCCTTGGTCTCGAACTCGGCGCGGCGCGACTCGTAGACCCTGCGCACCTCCTCGGGGTCGACCTGGATCTGCGGCAGCAGTGACTCCGCCGAAAGCGTCACGTACGCGACGCGCACTTTTTCGGGAATGCGGAATTCCTCCTGACGCGTGTCGTAGTATCGCTTCGCGGCGTCAGCGGCGAGCTTTACCTGCCCGGTGAACTTCTCGGGCTCGATCCGGGCGACGCTCACCTCGCGCTGCTGCTCGAGCAGCCGCACCAAGCGCTCGTTCACCGTACGCGGCACCAAGGCGCTGCCGCTGAACGCGTCGTCCATGTGCTGCAGCATGATGTCCTGCCGCAGCTCGGTCTCGAACGCGACCGGACTCTTGCCCTCGCGCCTGAGATACTGGTCGTAGAGCTGAAACGAGAACTTGCCGTCCTGCTGAAACGCCGGCAGCCGGCTGATCACGTTTTGCAGGTGCTGGTCACTCACCGCCATGCCCGAGCGCACCGCACGGTCCAGCAGCAGACGCTGCCGGACGAGCGCGTCGAGCACCGACATGCGCACCTCGGCGCTGTCGAGCAGCGCCCGGTCGGCACGCCCGCCGGTAAGCTGCATGATCGCCGCCTGGCGGTCGCTCAGGGCGCGGTTGAATTCATACTGACTGATCTTATAGCGCCCTACCGTTGCCAGATCATCGGTGCCAACGCCGCCACGGAAGTAGGAATCGACGCCGAAGAAGAGGAAAGGCAGAAAGATCACGAACAGAATACCCTGAATCAGACGCTTGTTGCCGCGGACGAATTCGAACATGGCTGAAACCCGTGTCTGGTGGTTAGAGGCTAGGGGCTAGTATACGGACCGGGAGGATTTCGAAGTAGTTCCCTGTGCCTTCGCGCGTGGTAACTGGTGATTGGTGATTGGAAACCTCTGCAAAATACCCTTCGTTTATGGAATCTGTATGGAGCTAGATGGTCGAAGTGGCGATGGCATTTGCATAGGGAGGCTCCATTGAAAGGGGAACACAATCCACAGCTGGGATTTGGCGACGATGCCGTGCTCAAGCGAGTTCCGGACGATCATTTCCTGGTGCAGGTTGACCGGCACATCGACTGGCGGCCGCTGGAAGCGCTGCTGGGCACGGCGTATGCGGCGATTGGCCGGGGTTCGGCCCCGCCGCTGGTGTGCCTGAAGATGCTGCTGCTGGAGCACTGGTTTGATCTGTCGGACCCGGCGTGCGAGGCGGCCTGCCGGGATCGTCTGTCGTTCATGCGTTTCTTGGGGCTGGGCTTGACCGATACGGTGCCGGATGAAACCACGCTCAGCCGGTTTCGCAAGCGCCTGCGTGAGGCGGGACTGGATAGGCGCGTGTTCGAGGCAGTCAACCGGCAGCTCGAGGCGCGCAATCTGGTGATCAAGCGCGGCACGTTGATCGATGCGACGATTGTGCAGTCGGCGCGCAAGCCGCCGATGCCGGGCAAGCCGGGCGGTTCGGCCGATGCCGAGGCGGGCTTCGCGGTGCACAAGGGCAAGCGGGTCAAGCACGGGTATAAGTTCCACGTAGCCGTGGACCAGCAATCGGAGCTGGTGCGCGCGGTCCAAGTCACCCCGGGCCAGGTGCACGACAGCCAGGTCGCCGAGCAGTTGATTCAATTCGATGCGCAGGCGCTCTACGCCGACAAGGCCTACGATGATGCCGAGCGGCGCTTGCTGCTCCAGCATGCCGGTATCGAGGACGGCATCTTGTATAAAGCCTACCGCAATCGCCCGTTGTCGGCGGCGCAGAAGCGGCGTAACCGGGTTCTGGCGCCCATTCGTGCCAATGTCGAGCGGGTATTTGCCGACTGGAAGTGCCGGCGCAGCCTTGCTCGTTGCCGCTACCTCGGAGTGCGCCGCAACCAGATGCATGCGTGGATGCTGGCCATCGCGCACAACCTGCGCCGGCTGGTGGCGCTCAGCCCGCCGCGGGCTCAAGGGGCTTAGTGTCTGCCGTGAGCGCAAAACCATGCGCTTAGACGCCGGAATAGCAACACAACCGAGCAAAAAAGTGCTCACAAGCTGATTCATGCCAATCCATTATCGATTCGGCCTCAATTAGCGAGCGTTTTACAGAAGGTTCTAATCACCAATCACGCCTTCCGGCTAGTCGAGCTTGGCGCCACTGCGCTTCACCACGTCCGCCCATTTCTTCATGTCCGAGAGCAGGAACCTGCGGAAGTCTTCCGGCGCGCTGCCGACCGGCGTGCCGCCCGCGTTGCGGATCTTCCTGTCGGTATCCGGCTCGCGCAGGATTTCGGTCAGCACCTGGTGCAGGCGCTTCACCAGCGGCTGCGGAAGCT
>JBFKNN010000085.1:0-11778 GCA_041629335.1 Burkholderiales bacterium
GCCCGCCCGCTGCCGGCGCTTATGCCGCGGGACTGCATGGTCTCCTGGATCGCCGCCAGCTGCCGCGTGATCTTCGTCATGCTCGCGTCGTTGAGTGGCACGCGGTTGTCGTCGACCATGCGCCCGCCCAGCGCCAGCGCAAGGCCCTTGCCGACCTCGAACATGCGCTGCAGCACGGCAATGCCATCCGCGACGCGCGGCACGTCGAGCAGCAGTGTCACGCCGTGGGTGTTGAGGCTCTTGATCTGTTCGGGCAGGAACGGCGCCGGCTCGTGGTTGTCCAGGGTGAACAGCGTCTGGCGCTGGTCGTTGCGATAGTGGAACACGCCGCCGGGCTCCAGCTTGAAACCGGCGGCTTCGGCGTGCGCCCGGATCATCGTCCCGTTGAAGGATCCGCCGTCTCTCGCGACAATGTTGATGCCGATCGCGACATCGACGTCGGCGCAAAACCCGTCGAGGTCGCGCGCCGCGGCCAGCGCCAAATCGGTGTCCGGGCAGCTCGCACGCGCCCCTGCCCGCTCCGCGGCGATCCTCACGGAATCGCAAAAAGCCGCCAGCTGCGCCGCGTTTACCGGGCCGCCGCGGTTCGCCAGCTGCAGCGCGCAGCGCAGGCGGGTGTAGGCACTGCCCGCGTTGCGCTCTAGCGCTTCCCACTCACCCGTCGACGCGCTGAATCCAGCGCCGTGGCAGGGCTTGCCACAAGCGACAATCCTGCCGAGCAGCTCGTCGACCACGGCCGAGGAGATCGGCGCGTCGGCGTCGATCGCCGCAATAAAATCGATGGTGTCATCGAATCCCAGCGCGGGCGGGGGCACGGCTTCGTGCGATTGCCGGACCGGGGCGCCGCGCGCCGCCGTCTCGGCGCCGGCCGCCGCGGCATCCCGCATCTGCGGTTCGACCTTCACCTCGCCCGGTGCCGCCGTTCCGAGCAGAACGTCGTCATGCTCGCTGTCGAAGGCCTGCTCCAGCTTGCGCCGCAGCCGGCGCTCCTGGAACCAGTTGAACAGATAGACTCCGCCGATTACCACCGCCCCGATAATCAGCAGGCTGATCTGCAAGTCGCTCATCACAGCCTTCCCCGGCTCCGCTTACGCCGCTTCCTCGCTCAACTTCATCGCTTCTTCGATATCGACCGCCACCACGCGCGAGACGCCCGGCTCCTGCATCGTGATGCCCAGCAGCTGGTTGGCGATCTCCATCGTGATCTTGTTGTGGCTGATGAACAGAAACTGCGAATTTTCAGACATCTTCCGCACCAGGTCGCAGAAGCGCTCGGTGTTGTGGTCGTCGAGCGGCGCGTCGACCTCGTCGAGCAGGCAGAACGGCGCCGGGTTCAGCTGGAACATCGAGAATACCAGGGACAAGGCGGTGAGCGCCTTCTCCCCGCCCGAAAGCAGGTGGATCGTGGTGTTCTTCTTGCCCGGCGGCTGCGCGATCACCTGCACCCCGGCATCGAGTATCTCCTCGCCGGTGAGCACGAGCTGCGCGTGCCCGCCGCCGAACAGCGCCGGGAACATGCGCCCGAAGTGCCGGTTGACGTCGTCGAACGTGCTCTGCAGCCGCTCGCGCGTCTCGCGGTCGATGCGCCGGATCGCATCCTCGAGCGTGGTCATCGCCTCGGTCAGGTCGCGCGACTGCGCATCGAGGTAGTCCTTGCGTTCCTGCGAGGTCTGCAGCTCCTCGAGCGCGGCGAGATTGACCGCGCCGAGCGCCTTGATTTCCTCGTTCAGGCGGTTGATCTCCGTCTGCAACGCGCCGGAGCGCGTGCCTTTCTCGAGCAGCGCGGCGAGCGCATCCTCCTGCGCGCCGGCCTCCGCGAGCTGCTGCGCGAATTGCTCCTCCGACAGCCGTGCCTCCTGTTCCTTCAGGCGCACGTCGTTGATGCGCTCGCGCAAGGGCCCCAGCTTCTGCTCGCAGGCGAAGCGCTCCTGCTCAGTCTGCTTGAGGCTCGCCTCGACGCTCCCCAGGGCGTCGCGCGCCTGCGCGAGTGCCTGCTCGCGCGCGCTGCGCGCCTCGAGGGCCTGCTGCAGCTGAGCTTGCCACGGCCCCTCGTCGCAGCCGGCAAGCTCCTGCTGCTGCGCATCCACGGCCGTCGCGAGCTCGGCGATGCGCTGCCCGAGGGCCTCGATGTCCTGCTCTATCTCATTGATTTTATTGTCAGATGTCCTTAGGCTGAAGACCGTCTCCTGGTGCTCGCGCTGCACCTTCTGCAACGCCTCGCGCTGCAACCTGAGCACCGATTCCGCACGCCGGTAGAGATCGGCCGCGAGCTCGAGCTGCGCGCGTTCCGCAGCGGCTTCCTGCTGCAGCCGGGCGAGGCTCGCTTCCGCCGCCTCCCGGTGTTCGGTTTCGGCCGCATTCTGCCCGGTGACCTCCCGCAGCTCCGCTGCGATCTGCTCGCCGCGCTGGGTCAGGCGCCGGGCCTGCTCGGAGCGTTTCAGCGCCTCGATCTGCAACTGGTGATGCCGTTGCTGGGTGTCGCTCACCGTGCGCCGCAGCGCCGCGAGCTCCGCCTTGTGGTCCTCGATCTGGCGCCCGGCCGCTGACACCGCCTGCCTGAGGCTGTCGCACTGCGCCCGGTCGCTGCCAATGCGCTCGCCGAGCTCTCCGATCTCGCGCTGGCGCGACAGCACGCCGTGCAGGTCCGAATCCGGGGCGTGGAAGCTGACGCTGCGTCGCGTGAAGACATGGCCCTCGCGCGACACGAGCAGCCCCCCTGCCGGCAATGCCTGCCGCAGCGCCAGCCCGGCGCCCGCGTCCGGCACGACGAAGACATCGTGCAACCACTCGTCGAGCACCGCTTGCATGCGTGCATCACGGCAGGTGACGTAGCGCCGCAAGGGGTCGGCGCCCGCGAGCGACGTTTCCCCCGCCCCGCCGCCGTGCTCCGCGCTGAATACGGTCATCTTGCCCGGCGGCGGATCGCGCAGCCACACTGCGGACTGCTCCAGCCGCTCGAGGGCAATACTGTTCAAGCGCTCCCGCAAAACGGCCTCGAGCGCATCTTCCCAGCCCGCTTCGATATCGATGCCCTGCCACAGGCGCGGCGCGCGGTCGAGTTCACGCTCGGCGAGCCACCCTTCCATGCCGGCGCCGCGCGCCAGCCGGTCCTGCAACTGAGTCAATGCTTGCAGGCGCGCTTCCAGCGCGGTGAGGCTTTGCACCGCCGCGTCCAGCGCATCGCTGCGCTCGCGCAACGCCTGCTCGAGCCGCGGCACCTGCTGCTCCTTCTCGGTGAGCATCCCGCGCTGGCCACCCAGCTCGGCATCCAGCGTCTGCATGCTCTGCTGCAACTGCTCGAGCGCCGCCGCGTCCGGCGCCGGCAGTGCCTGCTGCTCCTCGAGCAGGCGCTCCTGCCGCAATGCCAACTGCTCCAGCACCCGCCCGGCATGCTCGATCTTGGTCTGCTCGACCTGCAGCGCTTGCTCGGCCTGGGCCAGGCTGCGCTGCGACTCCTCGCGCCGCGCCAAAGTGGCGCGGAAGGCCTCCTCGGCCACCGGCAGCTTGCCGCTTTCCTCCGCAACCAGCCGCTCGCACCGGGCGGCCCGTTCAGCTGCGCGTTCGCGCTCTTCGCGCCACTGCTTGAGGTTCTCGGTCGCCGCGGCAAGGTCGGCATGGCTGTGCTCGTGCTGCGAGCGCAGGCTGGCGAGCTGGTGCTCGACGCGCCGGCGATTTTCCCGCAGGTGCGCGATCTGCTGCTCGAGCCGCGCCGCTTCGGAATTGGCTTCGTACAAGGCGCCCTGCGCGGCGTGCATCTCGTCGCCCGCGCGGTAGTGGTGCTCGCGCAGATCCTCGAGGCGCTTCTCCGACTCGCGCAGCTTCGCGGTTTCCGCTTCCAGCTCGGTTCCCATGCGCTCGATCTCGCGCCCATGGCGCGCGCGCGTGGCGCCGGATTCCTGCTTGCGGGTGAACCACATCAGGTGCTGCGCCGTGGTGAGCTCCGCCTGCATTTGATGGTAGCGTCGCGCGACCTCGGCTTGCGCGCGCAGGTGCTCGAGCTGCTTGTCCAGCTCCTGCCGGATGTCTTCGACGCGCGTCAGATTCTCGCGCGTGTCGCGCAGGCGCAGCTCGGTCTCGCGCCGCCGCTCGCGGTACTTCGAGACGCCCGCCGCCTCCTCCAGGAAGATGCGCAGCTCCTCGGGCTTCGCCTCGATCACGCGCGAGATCATCCCCTGCTCGATGATCGCGTAGGCACGGCTGCCCAGACCCGTGCCGAGAAAGATATCGGCGACATCGCGGCGGCGCACGTGGATATTGTTGATGTAGTACGAAGACGCGCCGTCGCGCTCGAGCACGCGCTTGATCGAGATCTCGGCGTAGTTCGACCACTGCCCCGCGGCCTTGCCCAGGCTGTTGTCGAACATCAGCTCGACGCTCGCACGGTTGACCGGCTTGCGCTCGCCCGAGCCGTTGAACAGGACGTCCTGCATCGTCTCGCCGCGCAGGTGCCTGGCCGAGGTCTCGCCCAGGACCCAGCGCACGGCATCGATTACGTTCGATTTGCCGCAGCCGTTGGGGCCGACGATGCCGACCAGCTGTCCGGGGACGGGGATATGCGTGGGATCTACGAAAGACTTGAAACCGGCGAGGTTGATCTTAGTGAGACGCAATTTTTCTGATGCCCGAAAGGTTATAATTTGACGTTGAAATTCCGTGCGTCATTCTAACTAATTTTCGCCCGCCACGATAATGCCGACCCGGCCCAGCAAGCGGCTCGCGACCTTCGCCAACCCCACGCCGCGGCGCGACTACCGGATTCACATGGAAATACCGGAGTTTACCTGCCTGTGTCCGAAGACCGGCCAGCCCGACTTCGCGACCCTGGTGCTCGACTATGTACCGGACCGGCTGTGCGTCGAGTTGAAGAGCCTGAAGCTCTATATCTGGTCGTTCCGCAACGAAGGCGCGTTTCACGAGGCGGTGGCGAACCGCATCCTCGACGATCTGGTCCAGGCGACGCGGCCGCGCTTCATGCGGCTTACCGCGCGTTTCCACGTCCGCGGCGGCATCTTCACCACGGTCGTCGCCGAGCACGCCAAGCGCGGATGGAAGCCGCGCGCGGTGGCGCCGGATCTCGAAGCCCTGCCGCGCGAATCGAGCACCCGCTAAGGCGCTTCCGCGCTGCATCACGGCGCGAAGATCACTATAATCTCGGCTCTTGCAGGCATACGGGCGGCCCGCCGCGCCCGGCTGGCGACATCACCGTGAATCCCAACCTCGACCGACTGCAGACGTATCCGTTCCAGAAGCTCACCGCGCTGCTCGCCGGGGTCACGGCGAATCCCGCACGCAAACCGATCAGCCTGCACATCGGCGAGCCCAAGCACCCGACCCCGGAGTTCATCAAGCGCGCGCTCGTCGACAGCCTCGACGGGCTGGCGACCTACCCGACGACGCTCGGCGGCGAATCGTTGCGCATCGCCATCGGCGAGTGGTTGCGCCGGCGTCACGGCCTCAGCGCGATCGATCCGCAGAGCGAGATCATCCCCGTGAACGGCAGCCGCGAAGCGTTGTTCGCCTTCGCGCAATCGGTGATCGACCCGACACGGCCGGATCCCGTCGTCGTCTGCCCGAACCCCTTCTACCAGATCTACGAGGGTGCGGCACTGCTCGCACGGGCAACGCCCCACTACCTCAACAATCCTCCGGGAAAGGGGTTTGGTTTCGACTTTCGCGAGCTGCCTGAAGCGGTCTGGAAGCGCACGCAGCTCATTTACGTCTGCTCGCCCGGCAATCCTACGGGGGCGGTAATGCCGCTCTCGGCGTGGGAAGAGCTGTTCTCCCTGTCGGACCGGCACGGTTTCGTCATCGCCGCCGACGAGTGCTATTCCGAAATCTATTTCGACGAGCGCCGCCCGCCGCTCGGCGCGCTCGCGGCGGCGCAGCAGCTCGGGCGCAGCGGCTACCCGAACCTGGTGATGTTCTCGAGCCTGTCGAAGCGTTCCAACGTGCCCGGCATGCGCTCCGGCTTCGTGGCCGGCGATGCGCGCGTCCTGAAGCGGTTCCTGCTCTACCGTACGTACCACGGCTGCGCCATGAGTCCGCCGGTGCACATGGCAAGCATCGCCGCGTGGCGGGACGAGACGCATGTCGTCGAGAACCGCCGCCACTACCGCGAGAAATTCGACGCGGTCCTCGATATTCTCGGCCCGGTGGTGAACGTCGAGCGCCCCGACGCGGCGTTCTACCTGTGGGCGCCGACGCCCCTTCCCGACCCCGAGTTCACGCGTCGCCTGTACCAGGAACAGTCGGTGTCGGTGCTGCCCGGCAGCTACCTCGGGCGCGAATCCCGGGGCGTGAACCCCGGCCGGGACCGCGTGCGCATCGCCCTGGTCGCTCCGATGGCAGAATGCGTCGAGGCGGCCACGCGCATCCGGGATTTCGTAAGCGAATTGTGACCTGAGGAACCGATCATGCAGAAGCTTCAAACCACCATCGAGGCCGCGTGGGAAAACCGCGCCGCGCTCACGCCCGCCAGCGCCGACGCGGCGATCCGGCAGGCCGTCGCCGACACGATCGGGCTGCTCGACGACGGGCGCCTGCGGGTGGCAGAGAAGAAGAGCGGCGACTGGGTAGTGCACCAGTGGATAAAGAAAGCCGTGCTGCTCTCCTTCCGCCTGCAGGACAACGCCGTCATGAAAGACGGCTACACGCAGTACTACGACAAGGTGCCTGCCAAGTTCGCGGATTACAGCGCGGACGCCTTTCAGCGCGGCGGTTTCCGCGTTGTGCCTCCGGCGGCTGCGCGCAAAGGCTCGTTCATCGCCAAGAACGTCGTACTCATGCCCTCGTTCGTCAACATCGGCGCTTACGTCGACGAGGGCACGATGGTCGATACCTGGGCCACCGTGGGCTCGTGCGCCCAGATCGGCAAGAACGTGCACCTGTCCGGTGGCGTGGGCATCGGTGGCGTGCTGGAGCCGCTGCAGGCGAATCCCACGATCATCGAGGATAACTGCTTCATCGGCGCGCGCTCCGAGATTGTCGAGGGCGTGATCGTCGGCGAAGGCTCGGTCGTGTCGATGGGCGTGTTCATCGGGCAAAGCACCAAGATCTACCACCGCCAGGCCGGCGAAATTCTCTACGGCCGCGTGCCGCCCGGTTCGGTCGTGGTGTCGGGCTCGCTGCCCGCCGCCGACGGGAAGTGCAATCTCTATTGCGCGGTAATCGTAAAACAAGTCGACGCCAAGACGCGCGCAAAAACCAGCATCAACGAGCTGTTGCGCAGCGACTGAGGCGCCGGGTGCGGGCCGGCACCCCGCTCAAGCGTCGTCGAGTGCCCGCGGGGCCGGGAACCGATTTCGGGGGGCGCCTCGCGCCTGCGGTGCTTTCCAATTGGCGCGGGAATTGGCACAATAAGCCGGTGCCGGGCACGCCCTCCGCAACGCCCGGCACGATCAAGAACAAGCGCAATCCCGCGCAGCGCGGATGATTGGGGATAGTCGCATGGGCTTGCTCGACGATCTGAAGAACCAGGCCGCATCCCGACTCGAGCAGCAGCAGTCGACGCGAGACGAAAAGAACCGCAACATGCGGGCGGTTCACGTCGCTCTGCGCGAAGCGCAACGCTACCTGATCGAGCTCAGCGATTCCCTCAACGTGCTGAAACCCGACGTCTTCCGCACGTTCCCGATCGAGAACAACATCCAGCTCGATTCCCTGCGGCAGGGCGACTATGCCGTGCGCGAGCGCAGGAAAGCGGTCGACAACCAGGACTATTTCGAGGAGGTCAGCCTGCGCTTTCGCAACACCGGCAGCCGCGACCTCGTCTTCCACAAGGATACGCCTTCCTCGATCGAGCGCACGAAAGAGTATCTGTGGGGCTACAACCTGCGTTTCGAATGCAAGGAGATCAAGAACGAGCGCGGGCTGGTCGAGCGGGCCGTGTTCAAGGTCGCGAGCGACATACCCGCCGCGGCCTCGTTCACCGGCAACTGGGACAGCGGGCAGACGAGGCTCACCCTCCACAATGTCGAGAAGCTGGGCCCGATCGAATACCTGTACACCACGGACGAGATCAAGCACGAGTTGCTCGAGGAGCTGGGGAAGCTCCTGCTCGGCCAGCCCAACAACCTGCGCCATCTGGGGCGGCACCAGGAGATGATGATGAGTTCCCCGCGGCCCCGCGCAGCCCCGAAAGAAGTGGATTATCCGGCATCGCCCGTGCCCGAGTCGGATCCCGGGGCCGGCCTGCTCGACCAACTCAAGTCGCTGATCAAGAGGTGACCGGCATGTTCGTGACCCCGTTGTTCAAGCTCATGGCCGACAAGCAGGCTTCCGACCTGTTCTTCACCGCCGGGGCACCGATCCAGATCAAGATCAACGGCGTGGTGATGCCGATCAACAACCAGCCGCTCGACCCGGACCAGACCAAGAAGATCTCCTACGAGCTGATGGACGAGGCCCAAATCAAGGAATTCGAGGCGACGCACGAGATGAATTTCGCGCGGAGCGGCGGCGAGCTGGGCAATTACCGCATCAACATATTCCGCCAGAAGAGCGCGGTGGCAATGGTGATCCGCTTCGTCAAGCCGGACGTGCCGGCCTTCGACACGCTCGGGCTGCCGCCGATGCTCAAGGACGTGATCATGGAAAAGCTCGGCCTGATCCTCGTGGTGGGATCCACCGGCTCCGGCAAGTCGACCACCATGGCCTCGATGATCGACCATCGCAACGTCATCCGGACCGGGCACATCCTGACGATCGAGGACCCGATCGAATTCATGTTCAAGCACAAGAAGTCGATCGTCAACCAGCGCGAGGTGCGCATCGACACAATGTCGTACGAAAGTGCGCTGATCAGCGCGATGCGCGAGGCGCCGGACCTGCTGATGATCGGCGAGATCCGGGACCGTCCGACGCTGGAGAGCGCATTGCTGTTCGCGCAGACCGGGCACTTGTGCCTGTCCACCCTGCACGCCAACAACAGCTACAACGCGTTAAACCGCATCATCAATTTCTTCCCGCGCGATATGCGGGAAGCGCTCCTCGCGGATCTTGCGATCGGGTTGCGCGCGGTGGTGTCCCAGCGCCTGGTGCGCACCAAGGACGGGAAGCGCGTGCCGGCGGCCGAGATCCTGCTCAACACCAAGCACATCTCCGAGCTCATCAAGAACGGCGAGATCGGCGAAATCAAGGACGCGATGGAGCAGAGTCTCGCGCCGGGGTCGCAGACCTTCGAGCAGGCGCTGTTCAACCTCTACGCCTCGGGCCGGGTCGCGCTCGACGAGGCGCTCGCCAACTCCGACTCGCCGACCAACCTGCACTGGCTGATCAACAACGCTACCAAGACGACGGGCGCGCAGCCTTCGGAACCGGCCGCTACCCCCGGAACCAAACCCACGCAGAAGCCGGACGACCTGTCGACCATCAAGCTCAACCTCGACGCGCTGGGCTAAGAGTGACGGCCCGCGTGGTGCGCTGTCACGATTTTTCCTTGCCGCGCACACGTGGCTCACTACGGCACGAGGATTAATCTCGGCACCTCGGCCACGAACGTGGCGCAGCGCCGTCTCGCCACGGTCGGCGACCTGGTGAAGCACGGAACGCAGCAATTCCGCGCCGCGCACCTCGCCTTTGGCCAGGGCACCACGAATGCTCTCGACGAGGCGGCCTACCTTACGCTGCACGCGCTCAGGCAGCCGCTCGACCGGCTTCAGCCGATCCTCGACCGGCGCTTGACCGAACCGCAGATCCGCAGGATTCGCTCCCTGTTCGCGCGGCGAATCCGCGAGCGCGTTCCCGCCGCCTACCTCACCGGCGAGGCGTGGCTCGGCGATCACCGTTTCCGCGTCGATCGCCGCGCAATCATTCCACGCTCGTTCATCGCCGAGCTGCTGCGCGACGATCTCGCACCCTGGATCCGCCAGCCCCCGGGCGTCCGCGTTGCGCTCGATCTTTGCGCGGGATCCGGGTGCCTCGCCGTGCTGCTCGCGCTCACCTTCCCGCGAGCCGTGATCGACGCCGCGGACGTATCGCGCGGCGCCTTGCAGCTCGCGCGCATGAATGTCGCCGACTACCGGCTCGGGCGGCGCGTGCGCCTGATCGAGTCAAATCTCTTCGCGGCGCTCGCCGGCAGGCGCTACGACCTCATCGTCACAAACCCGCCGTACGTTACGACCCGCTCGATGCGCCGCCTGCCGCGCGAATTCCGCCGCGAGCCGCCGATCGCACTCGCCGGCGGCGAAGACGGCCTCGATTTCGTGCGCCGGATCCTCGCGGCGGCCGCGGCGCACCTCACGCCCCGAGGACTGCTCGTGGTCGAGACCGGGCACAGCCGGGCCCGCGTGGAGCGCGCTTTCCCGCAGGTGGAATTCACCTGGCCGCTGACGAGCGGCGGCGACGATTGCGTGTTTCTGCTCGAACGGAGCGCCCTTGCGCGCCTGCCGGCGCCGGCAACCCGAGCCAGGTCATGACGCGGCGCACTTCTCCGGGGCCGAGCTCTTCCATCTGGCCGCGGCGCAGGCGCGGCGGCAGCGAGAGGATGCCGAACCGGGTGCGCATCAACCGGCTTACCGTGAAACCCAGCGCCTCGAACACGCGCCGCACGATGCGGTTGCGGCCTTCCTTGAGCACGATGCGGTACCAGTGGTTGGCGCCTTCGCCCCCCTTGTCCTCGATCAGCTCGCAATGCGCCATGCCGTCGTCGAGCGCAATGCCCTGGCCGAGGCGCGCGAGGTGCTCGGACCCCAGCTGCCCCAGGATGCGCACGGCATACTCGCGCTCCACGGCAAAACTCGGGTGCATCATGCGATTGGCGAGCTCGCCCGAGGTGGTGAAGACGAGCAGTCCGCCGGTGTTGAAGTCGAGGCGCCCCACGGCGAGCCAGCGGGCCCCGCGCAGCCGCGGCAGCTTGTCGAACACGGTCGGCCGCCCCTGCGGATCGTCGCGCGTTGCGATCTCGCCCTCCGGCTTGTGATAGAGCAGCATGCGGGGCAGCCCGGCCACCTGCGGCCAGCCCACTTCCCGCTGCCCCACCTTGACGAGATCCCCCGGCGCGACGCGCATGCCGACGTGCGCGGGCGCGCCATTGACTGTGACACGTCCCTCGCGCACCCACTGCTCCATGTCGCGGCGCGACCCCAGCCCGGCCTGCGCGAGAAGCTTTTGCAGCTTCAGCGAGCCGCCGCCCTCCTCTTCCGACACCGCTGGCGCGCGTTGCTTCTCCACTGCGGCGGCGGGAGCGCGCCGCCAGCCCTGCCTCTTCCGCGGTCGGTTGGCCATTGGCTAGACTTCCCGCCGCTCCATCATCGCCTGCGCGAGCGTGCCGCTGTCGACATGCTCGAGCTCGCCGCCCACCGGCAGTCCGCGCGCGATGCGGGTCACCTTGATGCCGCGGGCGCGCAGCAGCTCGCCGATGTAATGCGCGGTCGCCTCCCCTTCCACGGTGAAGTTGGTCGCAAGGATGGCTTCGCGCACGGTGCCGTCGGTCGCCCGGTTGAGCAGGCGGTCGAGGTGGATCTCCCGCGGCCCCACCCCGTCGAGCGGGGACAGCGCCCCCATCAGCACGAAGTAGAGCCCCTGATAGCACTGCGCCTGCTCCATCATCAGCAGGTCGCCGGGCGTCTCGACCACGCACAAGACCGCGGCGTCACGGCGCGGCGAACGGCACAGCGGGCAAACCTTCTCTTCGCTGAAGCTGTTGCATTTTTCGCAATGGTGTATGCGCTCGAGCGCAAGCCTCAGCGCCGCGGACAAGCGCTCGGCTCCGTCGCGATCGCGCTGGAGCAGGTGATACGCCATACGCTGCGCCGACTTCGGCCCGACGCCGGGCAGGCA
>JBFKNN010000086.1:0-11725 GCA_041629335.1 Burkholderiales bacterium
AGGCCGCGGGTTACAGCAGCGGCACGATCATCAGCGCGACGATGTTGATGATCTTGATCAGCGGGTTGACGGCAGGGCCCGCGGTGTCCTTATAGGGATCGCCCACGGTATCGCCGGTCACCGCCGCCTTGTGCGCGTCGGAGCCCTTGCCGCCGTAGTTGCCATCCTCGATGTACTTCTTGGCATTGTCCCAGGCGCCGCCGCCGGTGGTCATCGAGATCGCCACGAACAGTCCGGTGACGATGGAGCCCATCAGCACGCCGCCCAGCGCCTGCGGCCCGAGCACCACGCCCACGACGACCGGGATCAGCACCGGCAGCAGCGAGGGAATGATCATTTCCTTGATCGCCGAGCGGGTGAGCATGTCGACGGCGCGCGAGTAGTCGGGCTTGGCGGTGCCCTCCATGATGCCGCTGATCTCCTTGAACTGGCGGCGGACTTCGATCACGACCGAGCCAGCCGCGCGTCCTACCGCCTCCATCGCCATTGCGCCGAACAGGAAGGGCACCAGGCCGCCGATGAAGAGACCAATGATCACCATGTGGTTCGACAGGTCAAAGGTGAGGCTCTTGTTGGCCGCTTCCAGCGCGTGCGTGTAGTCGGCGAACAGCACCAGCGCGGCGAGCCCCGCCGAGCCGATGGCGTAGCCCTTGGTAACCGCCTTAGTGGTGTTGCCCACCGCGTCGAGCGGATCGGTGATCGCGCGCACTTCCTTCGGCATGTCCGCCATCTCGGCGATGCCGCCGGCGTTGTCGGTGATCGGGCCATAGGCGTCGAGCGCGACGATGATGCCGGTCATCGACAGCATTGCGGTGGCCGCGATGGCGATGCCGTAGAGGCCCGCGAACGCGTTAGCGGTGTAGATGGCCGCGCACACTGCGAGCACCGGCCACGCGGTCGACTTCATCGACACGCCCAGCCCGGCGATGATGTTGGTCGCGTGCCCGGTGGTCGAGGCCGCGGCGATGTGGCGCACCGGGGAAAACTCGGTCGCGGTGTAGTACTCGGTGATGACCATCATCAGCGCGGTGAGCACCAGGCCGACGGCCGCAGCGCCGAAGAGTTTCATCACCGACAGCTCCGGATAATGCGCGCCGATGTCGCCCATCAGCCACGCGGTGACCGGGTAGAAGGCGATGAGGGCGAGCACGGCGGACACGATGACGCCCTTGTAGAGCGCACTCATGATCTTCTTGCCTTCGGTCACCTTGACGAAGAAGCAGCCGATGATCGAGGCGAGGATGGAAACGCCGCCCAGCACGAGCGGGTAGGTCACTGCAGCCGAGGCCACTTCCGGCTTGGAGAGCAGTAGCGCCCCCAGCAGCATGGTGGCGATGATGGTAACGGCGTAGGTCTCGAACAAGTCCGCGGCCATGCCGGCGCAGTCGCCGACGTTGTCGCCCACGTTGTCGGCGATCACCGCGGGGTTGCGCGGATCGTCCTCGGGAATGCCGGCCTCGACCTTGCCCACCAGGTCGGCGCCGACATCGGCGCCCTTGGTGAAGATGCCGCCGCCGAGACGCGCGAAGATCGAGATCAGCGAGCCGCCGAAGGCAAGCCCGACCAGGGGCTCCGCAATATGCTTCACGGTGGCGTCGGCATCGGCCAATCCCGCGAGCACCCAGAAGAACCCGGCGACGCCAAACAGGCCCAGACCCACGACGAGCAGGCCCGTGATCGCGCCGCCGCGGAAGGCGATGGCGAGCGCTTCGTTCAGCCCGGTGCGCGCGGCCTCGGCGGTGCGCACGTTGGCGCGCACCGACACGTTCATGCCGACATAGCCGGCAACGCCCGAGAGTACCGCGCCGATGGCGAAGCCGATGGCGGTGGCCCAGGAACTCAGTCCGAACCCGATCACCACGAAAAGCACGACGCCGACGATGCTGATCGTCGTGTACTGGCGGTTGAGGTAGGCGGACGCCCCTTGCTGCACGGCAGCGGCGATTTCGCGCATGCGGTCGTTGCCCGCAGGCTGGGCGAGGATCCACTTGATGGAGTAGACGCCGTAGATGAGCGCCGCCGCTGCGCAGGCAAGCGCGAATAACAACCCGTTAGACATGATGACTCCCGTTCGTTACCGGCCTTTTTTTCGCGGCTGGCCGTTTTGCCGCATTTGGACTCCCACAGCGCCGGCAGAACGTATTGAACCGCCAGGGCGCCAAGCGCGCAAATCAGAACTGCTTATCCAGCGATATGAAAACCCGGCGTTCTGGCGATCAGTTCTTTTCCAGCCGGGTCAAGTCCCTTTCTTCGAATCCAGTGCGAGGCCGCCCTCGAAGCGCGTGCCCGGCTTGAACCCGAAGATCCGCTCGAGCTCGAGCTCGCGGATCAGCCGGTCGACCGTTTCCTGGCCGTGCTCGCGCATCACTTCCGAGAGGATGAGCTTGGCGGAATTCGCATTATAAAACCCCCCGAAGTCCGCCTGCACCTCGAGCAGCTCGCGAGCCCGTTCCGGCGTCATGGCTGGAAACCGGCCGCAAGCCGCTTGCGCACCGCGATGTTCTTCAGCTGCGTGTAGTGCGGCAGGCCGTTGCGGTAGGGCGGGGGCGCCTCGCCGCGGATAAGAGGTGCGAGATACCGCCGGCATTTCGCCGTTATGCCAAATCCGTCTTCGCTGATGAAATCGCGCGGCACGGTCTTTTCCCGGTTGGCGATGTCCTCGAGCCGTGCCACGCCGATCGCCCATCGGTAGGGCTGGTTCGACTTGCGCACGATCACCGGCATGACGGCGTTGTGCCCTTTCACGGCGAGCTCGACCGCCGCCTTGCCTACAGCGTAAGCGTGGTCGAGATCGGTCTTCGAGGCGAGGTGCCGGGCCGAGCGCTGAAGATAGTCCGCGACGGCCCAGTGGCAGCGGTAGCCGAAGCGCTGCCTCACCATGCCGGCGATCACCGGCGCGACACCGCCGAGCTGGGCGTGGCCGAATGCGTCGCGCATTCCCGACTCCAGCATCAGCTTGCCGTTCTGGTCCCTTAGCCCCTCGGACACGCCGACCGTGCAGTAGCCGTGGCGTTTGACGAGCTCGTCCACCCGCATGACGAATCGCTCCTGCTCGAACGGGACTTCCGGGAACAGCAGCGCGAGCGGCGGGTCCCCGGGCCGATCGGCCGCCAGCCCGCACGCGGCCGTGATCCAGCCGGCGTTGCGCCCCATCACCTCCAGCACGAATACCTTGGTCGAGGTGCGCGCCATGGATGCCACGTCGTAGCCGGTCTCGCGCATGCTGGTGGCAATGTATTTCGCCACTGAGCCGAATCCCGGGCACGAATCGGTGCCGACGAGATCGTTGTCGACGGTCTTGGGGATCCCGATGCAATGCAGGGGATAGCCCAGCCTGTCCGCGATCTGGGAGACCTTCCAGCCGGTGTCGGCGGAATCGTTGCCGCCGTTGTAGAAGAAGTATCCGATGTCGTGGGCTTCGAATACCGCCATCAGGCGCTCGTACTGCGCGCGGTCCTCCTCGAGGCCTTTGAGCTTGTAGCGGCACGAACCGAACGCGCCGCCGGGCGTATGCTTCAGCGCGCGGATCGCCGCCGCCGGCTCGCGCGACGTGTCGATCAGATCTTCGGTCAGCGCGCCGAGGATGCCATCGCGGCCCGCCAGCACCTTGCCGATGCGGCTGCGGTGCTTGCGCGCGGTCTCGATCACGGCGCAGGCGGTGGCGTTGATGACCGCCGTCACCCCGCCCGACTGGGCATAGAATGCATTGCGTTTGGCCACGGGAAAAATACTACGGGTCAGCTGGACAAACCGCAATTTTAGCCCAAGCCAGCCGGAATCCCAAGGCAAATCATGTTCTTACCTTGAGCGCCGGGTCAGTCGCGCTTGAGGTCGGCGCCGGTTTTGCCCGAGGTGGCGCCGGCGCGGTCCTTCTCGTGATCGGCCTGCAGGCGCAGCGTGGTGGTGACGCACTCGGCGAGGTCGCTGAAATCACGCCCGGTGCCGTACTGCTCGTTGAGTGAGTAATAGAACTGGCTGCGGAATGCATCGCCCGCGATCTTGAAAATCACGAACTCCACGCCGCGGGCTTCCCAGTAGAGCGTGGGACACACGGTGATAGCGGATGATGCCGGATCGAGCTTGATCTCGCTGTCGGCGAGCTCGACCGTCACGCGCTCGCCATAGCGCTCCTTCAATGCCGTTTCCACCACCCGGCGGTCGGCGTCGTTGAAGTCGGCGATCCTGCTCACCGGCGCTGCGCGGCCGGCCGCCGGGGCAGGGCGAGCGCGGCGAACAGTTTGTCGCGGATGTGCTCGACCGATCCGCGGCCGTAGATGTTCACGTAGTGCGGCGCGCGCGGGTCGCCGGTCTCGGCCCACTTCATGTAATAGGCGATGAGCGGCTTGGTCTGCGAGTGGTAGGTCGCGATCCGGTCCTTGACCGTCTCTTCCTTGTCGTCCGGGCGCTGGACCAGCGGCTCCCCCGTGACATCGTCCTTTCCCGGCACCTTGGGCGGATTGAACTCGACGTGATAACTGCGCCCCGAGCCCGGGTGCACCCGGCGCCCGCTCATCCGACGCAGGATTTCCCCGTCGCTCACCTCGATCTCGATCACGAAATCGATGCCGATGCCGGCATCGCGCATTGCCTCGGCCTGCGGTAGGGTGCGCGGGAAGCCGTCCATGATGAAGCCGTTGGCGCAGTCGGGCTGCTTGACGCGATCCTTGACCAGCTCGATCACGACGTGGTCCGGCACCAGCTGGCCCTTCTCCATGTATTGCTTCGCCTCGCGGCCGAGAGGCGCATCGGCACTGATCGCGGCGCGCAGCATGTCACCGGTGGAGATCTGTGGAATGCGGTACTTCTGCATCAGGAACTGGGCCTGCGTGCCCTTGCCGGCGCCGGGGAGGCCGAGGAGAAGAATGCGCATGACGGGATTGGGAGTCTCGGAAGAGGGTGGCGGCCGTGGCGCGTGCAACGCGCGCGCGGGGGACGATCCAGGCCCGAGAGTTTAGCGGTTTTTGCGCCGGCCGGAAACCCGCCGCTCAGGCGCGCCCGAGCAAGCGGCGAACGCGGGCCAGGTCGCGCGCGGTGTCGACGCCGGGGTGCGGCGCCTTCGCGGTGATGGCGACGCAGATGCGGAAGCCGTGAGCAAGGGCGCGCAGCTGCTCGAGCGCCTCGAAGCGCTCGATCGCGGCGGGCGCGAGCCGTGCGTAGCGGCGCAGAAAGCCGCAGCGATAGGCGTAAATGCCGAGGTGGCGGTATGCGGGAAGCCCGCGCGGCAGCGAGCGGAGGCCGTGGGCGAACGCGTCGCGTGCATAGGGAATCGGCGCGCGGCTGAAGTAGAGCGCGTAGCCGTCGCGGTCGATGACGACCTTGACGATGTTCGGGCTCGCGAACTCGCGTGCATCCGCGATCGGGCAGCAGGCGGTGGCGATCTCGGCATCGCGGTGGCGGGCGAGTTCCTCAGCGACCCGGCGGATCAGCGCGGGCGCGATCAGCGGCTCGTCGCCTTGCACGTTGACGATGATGTGCCGCGCGCTGTAGCGCCGCCGGGCGGCCACCTCGGCGATGCGGTCAGTGCCTGAGGCGTGGTCGGGCCGCGTCATGAGCGCGGTGTAGCCGTGGCGGATGACCGCTTCGGCGATGCCGTCGTGGTCGGTCGCGACCAGCACTTCCTGCGCACCGCTCCTCACCGCGCGCTCGGCCACGTGCACCACCATCGGCTTGCCGGCGATCACCGCGAGCGGCTTGCCGGGGAGCCGCGAGGAGGCGTGGCGGGCGGGGATGATGACTGAGAACTTCAAACGATGGATGATGAATGGGAATCGGGAGCTTAGGTTCGTGATCGACGCAGTCAATCCAGCATTCATCATTCTGCGGTCAAACCTCCTCCTCGGGAGGAAGCTTGCGCGCGTCGTCCTCCAGCATCACCGGGATGTCGTCCTTGATGGGATAGCCGAGCCGGCAGGGCTTGCAGATCAGTTCCGCAGCCGCTTTCCGGTAGACGAGCGGCCCCTTGCACAGCGGGCAGACCAGGATGTCCAGGAGTTTGTTGTCCATTCAGACGCGCCTTTCCAGTTTCTGCAAAATCCGATCGCCTAGGGCCGGGTCGACTTCAGCGTCGACACGGAGCGCCCAGTGCCGCTCGGTGGCGAACTGCCGGCATTTTACCGCATCCTTCTCGGTCATCACGACGAAGTCGGCGCCGGGGAACTGGATGTCCGCTGCCTGGAACGCGTGGTGGTCGGGAAAAGGATGGGCGGTAAAGGTGAGCCCCATGCGCTGCAGCAGCTCGAAGAAGCGCTGCGGGTTGCCGATGCCCGCCAACGCGTGCACGGCGCGATTCCGAAACATCTCCGCGGCGCCGCGGTGCTGCGGGTTGAGGAGGTTGTAGAACATGCGCGGTTTCAACGCCATGTCGAAAGCCGCGACCGCCCGTGCCTTGAGACCAAGGCCTGCGCCGTTCACGACCAGAATGTCGACTTCGGCAAGGCGCGATTCGGGTTCCCGCAACGGGCCCGCGGGCAGCAGCAGCCCGTTGCCCAGACCGCGCGCGCCGTCGACGACCGAGATCTCGACGTCGCGCGCGAGCCGGTAGTGCTGCAGACCGTCGTCGGCCAGGATGACGTCGCACCTGGGATGCGCTGCGAGCAGCGCCTGCGCAGCGCCCGCGCGGTCCGCGCCGACCCACACCGGGAAGTCGCCGCGCTGCGCGATCAACAGCGGCTCGTCGCCGCAGTCTTCCGGGCGGCTCGCGGCGTCCACCGCCTGCGGCGCCGCGGCGGCCCCGCGATAGCCGCGGCTCACGATGCCGGGCCTCATGCCGCGCTCGGCGAGGAACCCGGCGAGCCACAGCACGAGCGGAGTCTTGCCGGTGCCGCCGACGCTCACATTGCCGACGACGACGACCGGTACCGGGAGCCGAACGCGCGCGAGCCAGCCATGCCGGTAGAAGAAGCGGCGCGTCGCGACAACCAGGCCGAAGACCAGGCTCAGTGGGTAGAGCAGGGGAGTCAGCGGCGTGATGCCCTGCCAGTGTCGCTCGAGCCAGTGCATTTGTTCGTTAAAGGCGTGACGAGTGACGAGTGACGAGTGACGAGGGAAGGCTCGCCGTGCGGGCGCCTTCAGTTACTCCAGCTTGAGCGCGAGGGCGACTCTTTGTCCGGTGACAGCAGCAGAGGTCTGGGTAGCTGCGCATGGTGCGCGACGCCGCGTGGCGACTGGAAACGTCAGGGCATCGCTCGGTGCGGTCCTAACCCGTCACTCGTCACCCGTCCCTCATCTAACGCTTCGCCTGGGTCGTGAACGTGATCTTGCCGTAGCCGGCGATGCGCGCCGCTTCCATGACGTGGATCACCGACTGGTGCGGCGCGTTGGCGTCGGCGCTGATGACGATAACGGGTTCCTTCATGTCGCCCGCGGCGCGGCGCAGATCCTGGCTCAGGGCTTCCGGCCCGCGGAAATCGACGGGCAAGCGGTTTACGACATAACGGCCCTGGGCGTTGACGGCGACGTCAATCTGCTCGGGGCGCTGCTCGCTCTTCGCGGCGTCGGCGCTGGGCAGATTGATCTTGAGTTCCGCATAGCGCGAGTAGGTCGTGGTGACCATGAGAAAGATCAGGATCACCAGCAGCACGTCGATCAACGGAATGAAGTTGATCTCGGGCTCGTCGCGGAAGGCTCGCAGTCGGAATCTCATAGGATCAGAGCGCCGGGCTACGCGCGGCGCTCGCCGTGAATGACTTCCACCAGCTTGATCGCCTGCAGCTGCATGTCGACCAGCATTTCATCGACTTTCGCGCGGAAATGGCGGTAGAAAATCATGCTCGGAACGGCGACCACCAGGCCGAACGCGGTGTTGTAGAGCGCGATCGAGATGCCATGGGCGAGCTGCAGCGGGTTGGTGCCCTGCGGCGTCTGTGAGCCGAAGATCTCGATCATGCCGATCACGGTGCCGAACAGCCCGAGCAGCGGCGCGATCGCGGCTATGGTCCCGAGGCTGGTCAAGAATCGCTCCAGATCAATGGCCACGAGATGGCCCGCTTCCTCGATCGCTTCCTTCATGATGGTCGGCGTGCTGGCGACGTTCTTGAGGCCGGCGGCAAAGATCTGGGCGAGAGGTGCGCCACTGGCGAGTCGCCCGAGCATCTGCCCGGTGACGCCGTTCTGGCGGCATTCCTGGATCACCTGGGCGAGCAGGCGCTCGGGCATGACGACGTTCTGGCGCAAGGCCCACAGCCGCTCGCCGATGATGGCGACCGCCACGACCGAGGAGATCAGCAGCGGCCAGATCGGCCAGCCGGCAGCTTCGATGATTGCAAACAATTTTTTTGCTCCGCGAAAGTCGCCGTAACTTTAATCGCGCAGAAAAAATTGGGCAAGCAACAATTCAGCCATTGCGTCACAAAAGAGCGCTAAGCTTCGCGAAAAGAAAAAACTTTCATTTTGTCCACATCAGTTGTGGATAACCATGTGCATAGTCTGTCAACAACGGCGTTAAGTGAATTTCCTGCTTGAGCTTTTGTTACGGCGATTAATTTTTGCTCTGACAATTAATTATTAAAAACATTGGGTTATGGATTCCTCTCCGAGAGCGGCCGCGGCGCATCCGCGACCGGTGACGGGTGCGCCAGCGTTGTGGATGGGCGCGCGGGTCCGATCTCGCCCGGGGTGTTGAATTACTTGGCAAAATCGCTGCGCCGGGGCACGTTATAGAATGACGCCATGCTGGACATCCCGCCGCCCCGGACGGGGCCGCAAGTCATCACCGTCAGCGAGCTCAATCGCCTCGCGAAAGATGTGCTGGAACGGAATCTTCCGCTGATGTGGGTAGCGGGAGAGATGTCCAATTTCCGGCGCTACGACTCCGGGCATTGCTATTTCACGATCAAGGACGAGCAGGCGCAGGTCGACTGCGTGATGTTCCGTCACAAGGCGCAGCATCTCGACTGGCTGCCGGCGGATGGCACGCAGGTCGAGGTCCGGGCCTTTCCGTCGCTGTACGAAGCGCGCGGCCGGTTCCAGTTGAACATCGAGGCGATGCGCCGCTCCGGGCGCGGCGCGCTGTACGAGGCCTTCGAGAAACTCAAGGCGAAGCTTGCGCAGGAGGGGTTGTTCGATGCGGCGCACAAGCGCCCGCTGCCGCCTTTTCCGCGCTCGATTGGCGTGGTCACCTCGCCGCAGGCGGCTGCCCTGCGCGATGTGCTGACCACGCTGCGGCGCCGGATGCCGGCGATCGGCGTGATCGTCTACCCGACGCCGGTCCAGGGCGAGGGCGCTGGTGCGAGAATCGCCCAGGCGGTGGCTCTCGCCGGCGCCCGGGCCGAGTGCGACGTCCTGATCGTGTGCCGCGGGGGCGGCAGCATCGAGGATTTGTGGGCATACAACGACGAGGAGCTGGCGCGGGCGATCCGCGCCTGTGCGATTCCGGTGATTGCCGGCGTCGGCCATGAGACCGACGTCACCATCGCCGATTTCGTCGCCGATGCGCGCGCGCCCACGCCGACGGCGGCGGCCGAGCTTGCGAGCCCCGACGGCGCCAAGCTCGAGCGCCAACTCGAGCAGTGGCGCCGCCAGTTTGCGCGGCAGTTCTGGCGCGGCCTCGAGGACCGCATGCAGCGCCTCGATTACCTGACCAAGCGCCTGGTGCATCCGGGCGAGCGGATCCGCATTCGCCGCGCCGAGCTGGCGCATCTCGCAAGCCGCCTGCGCGGCGGCTGGCAGCGCGCGCTGCAGGAGAACGCCTGGGGCACGCGTGAGCTGGCGCAGCGCCTCAGCGCGGCGCGGCCGGACCTGGCGGCTTTCCTGGAGAACATCACAGCCACGGCAACACACCTGCGCGAGGCGGCGCGGCGCCGGCTGGACGCGGCGGCGGCGGCGCTGGCGCGCGCCGACGCTCACCTGCGGCATCTCTCGCCGCAGCAGGTGCTCGAGCGCGGCTACAGCATTACCACCGGCGCCAACGGCAAGATCGTGCGCGACGTTGCCCGGCTTGCGGTGAAGGAGGAGGTCTCGATTTCCTTTGCGCGGGGGACCGCGCAGGCGGAAGTCAAGAGCAAGAAGCGTGAGCCGTGACCGGTAAGGCGGAAGGAGGAAGGAGGAAGGAGGAAGGAGGAAGGCGGAAGGCGGAAGGGTCTAACCAACCGCCAACCGCCAACCGCCAACCGCCAACCGCCAACCGCCAACTGCTCACTGGTCACTGCCTGCGTAGAGCGCCTCGAGCTCGCGGCGCACGTACTCGAGCACCATCTCGTCGAGGTCCTGGGCGAGCGCGTCGAACTCGGTCACGTCCTGCATCGAGCGCAGCCAGGTGAGTTGGCGCTTGGCGAGTTGGCGCGTAGCCGCGATACCCTGCTCCCGCATTTCCGCGCGGCCCGTGCGCCCCTCGAGGAAATCCCACGCCTGGCGGTAGCCCACGCTGCGCATCGAAGGCATGGTCGTCTCCAGCCCGTAGTCCTCGCGCAACTTCTCCAGTTCCTCCACGAGGCCGGCCTCGAGCATGGCGTCGAAGCGGGCCTGGATGCGCGCGTGCAGCACCGAGCGGTCGCCGGGCACCAGCGAGATCTTGATCGGGGTGTAGGGGAAATAGACGTATTTCGGTTTCTTCAGCAGGTCCGACATCGGTCGCTCGGTGAGGTAATAGACTTCCAGCGCCCGCTGAACGCGCTGCGAGTCGGTGGGCTCCAGCCGCGCCGCGGTTTCGGGGTCGACCTTCGCGAGCCGCGCGTGCACCGCCGGCCAGCCTTCCTCCTCGGCCATGGTGTCGATAACCAGGCGGATCATCGGGTCGGCCTCGGGCAGGTCGCTCATGCCCTCGAGCAGCGCCTTGAAATAGAGCATGGTGCCGCCGACGAGCAGCGGGATGCGGTCGCGCTCGGTGATCTCGCGCATCAGCGCCAGCGCGTCGTCGCGGAAGCGCGCAGCGGAATAGCTCTCGTGCGGCTCGATCACATCGATCAGGTGGTGCGGCGCCTGCGCCAGCAGCGCCGCATCCGGCTTGGCGGTGCCGATGTTCATGCCCCGGTAGATCTGCGCCGAATCGACGCTGATGATCTCGCACGGCAGCGTCTGCGCGAGCTTCACCGCTACCGCAGTCTTGCCGCTCGCGGTGGGGCCCATCAACAGGATTGCGGGCGGGTCGGGCTGCCGGGGCATCGGTCGGCCTATTTCCCGTGCATGAAGAGCTTGTCGAGATCGGCGATCGCGATTTCGTGCCACGTCGGCCGGCCGTGGTTGCACTGGCCCGAGCGCTCGGTTGCCTCCATTTCGCGCAGCAGCGCGTTCATCTCCGGCAGGGTGAGCCGGCGGTTGGCGCGAACCGCGGCGTGGCAGGCGAGGGTCGCGAGCAGCTCGTTGCGCCGCTCGGTCAGCACTCGGCTCGCGCCGAACTCGCGCACTTCGCGCAGCACGTCCCGCGCGAGATCGCGCGCATCGGCGTCCTGCAGCAGCGCGGGCACTGCGCGCACGGCGAGCGTGGCGGGAGAGGCAGGCGCGACGTCGAGGCCGATGGCGCGCAGCACCTCGCGGTTATCCTCCGCAGTGGCGACATCGATCGCATCGGCGGTGAAGGTGACCGGCACCAGGAGGGGCTGCATCGGAATCGCGCACGCATCCAGCGCCACCTTGAGCTTCTCGTACATGATGCGCTCGTGCGCGGCGTGCATATCGACCACGACCAGCCCTTTTGCGTTCTGGGCGAGGATATAAATGCCGGAGAGCTGGGCCAGCGCGAAGCCGAGTGGCGGCGCCTCGGGTGGCTCGGCGTCGGCCGGCGCGGCCGGCG
>JBFKNN010000087.1:0-11675 GCA_041629335.1 Burkholderiales bacterium
GCATGAGCACAGAACCGCAGGAGTGGCTGGACATCACGCTCACCGTCACCGGCGAGCCGGTGGCGCGCCGCGTTTCCGCGCGCCAGCATCTCGTCGATTTCCTGCGCGAGGAGCTGGGGTTGACCGGCGCGCACCTGGGTTGCGAGCACGGCGTGTGCGGCGCGTGCACGGTGCGCATGGATGGCGAGATCGTGCGCGGCTGCCTGGTGCTCGCGGTGCAATGCGACGGCGCCGCGATCGATACCATCGAGGGGCTGACCGCAAGCGGCGAGATCGCCGCGCTGCAGCGCGCATTCCACGAGCGTAACGCGTTGCAGTGCGGGTTCTGCACCCCGGGCATGCTGATCGCCGCCGCGGAACTCACTGCGCGCCGCCCGCAGGCGACGCGCGCGGAGATCCGAGAGCACCTTTCCGGCAACTATTGCCGCTGCACCGGCTATCAGGCGATCGTCGACGCGGTCGAGACGGCGTGCCGCAACGGGAGAGCGAAGGGCGCATGAAAACGGGCGGCGCAAGGCGGCCGGCAGCGGAGGACACCGGTTACATCGGCGCCGCGCTGCCGCGGGCAAACGCGAAGCGCCTCGTCGCCGGGCGCGGGCAATACGTCGACGATCTACGCCTTGCCCGGATGGCGCACGCGGCGTTCGTCCGTAGCCCGTACGCACATGCCCGGATTACGGGCATCGATGCGGCGGAGGCGGCAAAGGCGCCGGGCGTCGTGCGCATCATCACCGGTGCGGAGGTGGCGGAAATGTGCGAGCCCTACGTCGGGGTGCTGGCGCACGTGAAGGACATGCGCTCCGCGCCGCAGCGGCCGCTCGCAGTCGAGCGCGCCTGCTGGCAGGGCGAGCCGGTCGTCGCGGTGATCGCGGAAACCCGCGCACAGGCCGAGGATGCCGCGCAGCTGGTGCAGGTCGAATGGGCGGAGCTGCCGGTGGTCACCGACGCCGAATCGGCGCTCGACCCGGCAACGCCGCTGATCCATCCCGGGCTTGGGACCAATCTGTGCTTCGAGCGCGCGGTCGATACCGGCGGCGTGGACGAAGCCTTTGCTCGCGCCGACCGGGTCGTCGAGGCGACCTTCACCACCGGGCGGCACACCGCGGTCACGCTCGAGCCGCGCGCCATACTCGCCGATTTCAATGCGGCGGAAGGGCAGCTCACGGTATGGCACTCGACCCAGGTGCCGTACATGATGCAGTGGCTGCTCGCGCGCCATTTCCGGCTGGAGGAAACGCGCGTGCGGGTGATCGCGCCCGATGTGGGCGGTGGCTTCGGGCTGAAGATCCATATCTACGGCGACGAGCTCGCCGCGGTGGCAGCGGCGATCGTCACCCGCCGGCCGGTGAAATTCGTCGCCGACCGGCTCGAATCGTTCACCGCGGACTTCCACGCGCGGGGGCACCGCGTGCAAGTGCGCATGGCGGTCACGAAGCGCGGCGACATCCTCGGGGTGGAAGTCGACGACCTCTACGGCATCGGCCCGTATTCCGGCTACCCGCGCGGCAGCGCAAACGAGGGCATACAGGTGTCGAATCTCGTCGCGGCGGGCTACCGGCGCGGCGCTTACCGCTCGCGCTCCCGCGCGGTGTTCCAGAACAAGGCGATGTACGGGCAATACCGCGCGGTCGGCCACCCTGTCGCGTGCCTGGCCGGGGAGCTGCTCATGGACCTCGGAGCGGACGCGCTGGGAATCGATCCCGCGGAATTCCGCCGCCGCAACTACGTGCCCGACGACGCCTACCCGTACCAGGCGGGGCCGGGCCTGGTGTTCGAACGGCTGTCGCAGCACGAGGCGCTGGAGAAGCTGCTCGCGATGATGGATTACCCGAAGCTGCGCGCCGAGCAGGCGGCGCTGCGCAAGCGCGGCGTCTACCGCGGCATCGGGCTCGCGAGCTTCGTCGAGAATTCCAATCCATCGGCGGCGACCTACGGCCAGGGCGGGGCGTCGATCTCGTCGCAGGACGCGTGCACGATCAAGCTCACCGCCACCGGCGGCATCACCGTCGCGTCGAGCACCGTCGAAATCGGGCAGGGCGCGTACGCAGTAGTGGCGCAGATCGCCGCCACGCAGCTCGGCGTGCCGCTCGATCGCGTGAAAGTCGTGCTCGGCGACACCGACGTGACGCCTTACGGCGGCGGCAACTGGGGCTCGCGCGGCACCGGCATCGCGGGCGAGGCCGTGTTCCAGGCCGGCAAGGCGCTCAAGAACAACATCCTCACCTTCGTTGCGCGCGTCGGAGAGACCGAGGCCTCGCTCCTCGACATCCGGTCGGGCAACGTGGTCGAAGCCGAGAGCGGGGAGACGGTGATGACGCTGGAGCAGGTCGCGCGCACGGCGTACTTCCGCACCGACCAGGTGCCGGCTGACTTTCAGCCGGAGCTGACGGTGACGCGCAGCTACGCGCAGAAGAGCTACACCGGCGCCTACACCAACGGTATTCAGGCGAGCTGGCTCGAGGTGGACGCGGACACCGGGTTTGTCACGCTGCTCAAGCACTGGGTGGTCGACGATTGCGGTACGGTGGTGAACCCGCTGCTCGTCGACGAACAGATCCGCGGCGCGGTGGTGCAGGGCGTGGGCGCTGCGCTGTTCGAGCAGTGCGTCTACAGCCCCGAGGGGCAGCTCATGAACGGCAGCCTCATCGACTATCTCGTGCCGATGGCGGGCGAGATTCCCGACATTGCGGTGGCGCACACCTGCACGCCCACGAAGACTTCCGAGCTGGGCGCCAAGGGCGCGGGCGAGGCGGGCACCGCCGGCGCATCGGCGGCGGTGCTCAACGCGGTGAACGACGCGCTGAAGCCGCTGGGCGCGCGCGTGTTCGACATTCCCATGAACCCCGAGCGCATCCTGCGCGCATTGGGGAGGATCAAATGATTTGCCGGAGCGCTGTAGGGTGCAGCTTTAGCGCACCGCTCCGGCGATCCTTTGGTTCGCCCTGGTCGCAACCGTGCGGCGCGATTGGTGTTTGACGCGCTGAAGCCGCACCCTACCGTCGCACGTCGGCGCTTTGCCGAGCTGTTGGAAGCAGACAAACGAAAGGAGGACGTTATGAAACCAAGACTGCTGATCGGCCTTGTAGTCACCGCGATTGTGATGGGCGCACAAGCAGCCGCGGCCGACACTTTTCCGACCAAGCCGGTGCGCATGGTCGTCGGCTTCAACGCCGGCGGCGCGCCCGATATCCTCGCGCGCCTGCTGGGCGAGCGGCTGCACGACCGGATGGGCCAGCCGATCGTCGTCGACAACCGCCCCGGCGCGACCGGCAACATCGGCGCCGAGCTGGTGGCCACCGCCAACCCCGACGGCTACACGCTGTTCATGGCCACCGTTTCGGTCGCGATCGGCCCGACGGTGTACAAGTCGCTCAAGTTCTCGGTGCCGAAGTCGTTCGCGCCGGTTTCGATGGTCGCCTCGGTGCCGTTGATCCTGGTGGTCAACCCGAAGCTGCCGGTGAATTCGGTGCAGGACCTGATCAAGGTCGCCAAGGCGAAGCCCGGCAGCCTGAATTATGCGACACCGGGTTACGGCAGCCCGCAGCATCTCACTGCGGAGCTGTTCAAGCTCAAGGTCGGGGTGAACATGGTGCACATCCCGTACAAGGGCGGCGGGCAGGCGAATGCGGCCCTGCTCGCGGGCGAGTCGCATCTGTTTTTCTCGGGCATGCCGCCCGCGCTGCCGCATGTGAAGGCCGGGCGCCTGCGCGCGCTCGCCGTCACCACTGCGAAGCGCTCGCCGTCGGCGCCCGAGGTGCCGACCGTTGGCGAGGCCGGGCTGCCCGGTTTCGAAGCCGATAACTGGCACGCGATCCTCGCGCCCGCCGGCACGCCGCCCACGGTCGTGAAGCGGTTGCACCAGGCGATCGCAGCTGCGCTCACCGAGCAGGAGCTTGCGCGCAGGTTCGAGACCCAGGGCGCGGAAGCGCGCTCGAGCACGCCGCCGCAGCTGACCGCCTTCATTCGCGCCGAAGTCACGAAATGGGCTGACGTCGCGAAGGCAGCCGGGGTCGAGCCGCAGTAGGCGCCCCGGACGATGAAGCGGGGGGTCTCGCGCAGCCGCATTCGTACGCTGCCGAGCATAATTTCATGCGCCGCACCTGGGAAACCGTGGCCCGGGAGCAGCACCGGGAATATACTGCGACAATCCGTGCGGCGCCGCCGGGTCCACTGAAATCGCAGGAAAGGAAATGCAGGACGCCAATCTTCTGATCATCATGTCCGACGAGCACAACCCCAAGGTGATGGGGGCAAGCGGACATCCAATCGTAAGGACTCCGAACATCGACGCGCTCGCGCGCGAAGGCACCCTGTTCAGTTCGGCTTACACCACTTGCCCGGTATGCGTGCCGGCGCGTGCGGCGTTCGCTATCGGCAAGTACATCCACCAGATCGGGTTCTGGGACAACGCGGACGCCTACGATGGCGCCATCCCGAGCTGGCACCATCGCCTGCGTGACCGCGGCCATCGCGTCGTTTCCATCGGCAAGCTTCATTTCCGCGGCGCGGAGGGCGACGATTACGGCTTCGACGACATGCAGATCCCGATGCAGATCATCGAGGGCAAGGGCGATCTCATGGGGCTCGTGCGCCGCGACCTGCCCGAGCGCGGCCTGTCGTGGAAGATCGCCAAGCTTGCCGGCCCCGGCGAGACGCCGTACACCGCGTACGACCGCGAGATCGCGACGCGAGCGCAGATCTGGCTGCGCGAGGAGGCGCCGAAGTACCGGGACAAGCCGTGGGTGCTGTTCGTGTCGTTCGTGTGCCCGCACTTTCCGCTCGTGGCGCCGGCCGAGTTCTACTACCAGTATCCACTCGACGAGATGCCGCTTCCCAAGCAGTACCGGCACGATGAGCGGCCGCGGCACCCCTACCTGTCGGATTACGCCGGCAGCTTTTCCTACGACCGTTTTTTCGACGCCGAGAAGCTGAAAAAGGCGATTGCCGCGTACTACGGCCTGGTGAGCTTCGTCGACGACAACGTCGGCAAGGTGCTGCGGGTGCTCGAGGCAACCGGCCTCGCCGAGAATACGCGGGTGCTCTATACCTCCGATCATGGCGACAATCTCGGCGCGCGCGGGCTGTGGGGCAAGTCGACGATGTACGAAGAGGTCGCCGGGGTGCCACTGATCGTCCGCGGGCCCGACATTCCGCGCGGCAAGCGGGTCGAGATACCCGCGAGCCTGGTCGATACCTATCCGTTCATCATGCAATGCGTGGGCGAGGACGCGCCGCAGATGTACGACGGCCACCCCGGCGTCTCGCTGTTCGACCTCGCCCGCGGCGCGAAGCCCGACCGCAACGTGCTCTCGGAATATCACGGCATGGGCTCGACCACCGGCGCCTTCATGATCCGCCACGGCAAGTACAAGTACGTGCACTACGTCGCTTACCGGCCGCAGCTCTTCGACCTCGAGGCGGATCCCGAGGAGCTCAACGATCTTGCCGGCGATGCCGCACACGCCGGCGTGCTCGAGGAATGCCGCAGCCGGCTCTACGCCATCTGCGATCCGGCCGAGGTGGATGCGCGCGCGAAGAAGCGGCAGGCTGAGCTGCTCGAGCAAAATGGCGGGCGCGATGCGGTGATCAAGCGCGGCGACCTGGGTTTCACGCCGCCGCCGGGATACCCGATCCTGCTCGGCTGATGCAACGGAAATCGACCGGATGGACAGAACCGGAATCAAGACCCAAACCGGGAGCGAAGAGAAGACAAGGCAAGACAAGACGAGTGGGTCGGGATTGAGGCGTTCGTCGAGCCGGTGATCCCGAGCGGTTTGGTCCTGCCTGGTGGGGATTTGCTGTTCAACACAGAACAAGCGAGGAGGGCAACATGACTTACCGCATATTGGGCGCAGCGGGTGCGGCGGCTGCGCTGGCGTTCGCCGCTGCCGTCGGCGCGGCGCAGCCGTTTCCCGAGAAGCCGATCCGCATGCTGGTGGCGTTTGCGCCGGGCGGCAATACCGACATCCTGGCGCGCACCGTGGCGCAACGCATGAACGACAACTGGGGCAAGCCGGTGGTGGTCGACAACCGACCCGGCGGCGCCGGCTTCATCGCGGCCGAGATCGTGAAGAACGCAACCCCCGACGGCCACACCGTCCTCGTCGGCTCGACCGGCGAGCTGGCGGTCAACTCGAGCCTGTTCAAGAAGATGCCGTACGACGTCGACCGCGATTTCGTGCCGATCTCGCTCGGCACCGTATCGCCGCTGATCGTCGCGGCCCACCCGTCGTTCCAGCCGGGCACGATCAGGGAGCTGATCGATCTCGCCAAGGCGAAACCGAAGACGCTGTCCTACGCCTCGGTCGGTGTCGGCAGTCCGATGCATCTGTCGGGCGAGCTGTTCAAGATGATTACCGCCACCGACACCGTGCACGTGCCCTATAAAGGCGGCGCGCCGGCGACCGCAGCGCTGCTGGGCGGGGTCGAGGTCAATTTCGGTTTCGTCGGCATGGGGCCGGCGATTCCGCACGTCAAAGCCGGGCGGCTCAAGGCGCTCGCCATCACGACGGCGAAGCGCTCGAGCCTGCTGCCCGAGGTGGCCACCATGCAGGAGCAGGGCGTCAAGGACTTCAACACCAGCATCTGGTTCGCATTCGTTGCGCCGGCGGGCACGCCGAAGCGCGTCGTCGCGAAACTCAATGCCGAGCTCAACCGCATTCTGGGGATGCCCGAGGTGGTGCAGTACCTTACCAATACCGGGGTCGAGATCGCGCCGGGCACACCGGAGGAGCTCGCGCGCTTCATCAAATCGGAAACCGCGAAGTACCGCAAGGTGATCGAGGTCGCCGGCATCAAACTCAACTGATTCGAGCCAGGGAGGAGAAAGCGATGTCACCGAAAAGCCTGATATTCATCACTTGCGCCACATCTGTGTTGGCGGGCATGAGCCCGCCGCTTGCCGCACAGGGTTACCCGACCAAGTCGATCCGCGTGGTCGCGCCGTACGCGCCCGGCGGCGCGCTCGACCTCACCGCGCGCACTGTCGGCGCCAAGCTCCAGGAAGCGGTGAAGCAGACCATCATCGTGGACAACCGCACCGGCGCGGGCGGCACCATCGGCGCTGACATCGTCGCGAAGGCCGCGGCCGACGGCTACACGGTGCTGCTTGCTTCGCCCGCGGAGATCGCGGTGCTGCCGCACCTGCAGAAGCTGCCGTACAACGTCGAGAAGGATTTCGCGCCGGTGTCGCTGGCGGTGCAAACGCCGTTGATCCTGGTCGTGCACCCGGCGCTGCCGGTGAAGAACGTGAAGGAACTGATCGCGTTGATCAAGGCGCGTCCCGGGCAGATGACCTATGCCTCGGCCGGCACCGGCGGCGTGCAGCATCTCGCGGGCGAGCTGCTCAAGATCAACTACAAGCTCGACATGACGCACGTGCCGTACAAGGGCGCGGGCGCGGTGATGCCCGATCTCGTCGGCGGGCACGTGCCGATGTTCTTCTCCGGCATGCCGCCGGCGGTGCCCCACGTGCGCGCCGGGAAGCTGAAGGCGCTGGCGGTGACGTCGACCAGGCGCTCGGCCGCGGTGCCCGACGTGCCGACCATGGGCGAGGCGGGCGTGCCCGATTTCGTATTCACCAACTGGTTCGCGTACTTTGTTCCGGCGGGCACTCCGGCGGCGGCGGTCTCGCGGCTCAACACAGAGGTCAACCGCGCGCTCCAGCTCGACGACGTCAAGCAGCGGCTCGCCAACGTCGGCGCGGAAACCGTCGGCACCACGCCCGAGGAGCTGGGCAAGTTCGTGCGCGAGGAGAGCGACAAGTTCGCGAAGCTGATCAAGGCGTCGGGCGCGAAAGGGTCGGACTGAGGGTCGAAGGCGAAAGGCGAAACGGGCCGGAATCGTAGGGTGCGGCTTCAGCGCACCGCCTGGGCGAAAGGCGAAAGAGGCAGGGAGAGGGCGAAGGCCGGTTGTGGCGGTCGTGAGGGGGAGGTAGAGGCGATGGGCAGGAAGCGGAGCGCGTGCGCGATGCCCGCGTCCACTCCCGCTCATCGCCTCTTTCCTTTGGTGCGCGGTGCCGGCGGATCAAATAGAATCACGGATCATGAAAATCGCATTCATCGGTTTGGGCGTCATGGGCGGCCCGATGGCGGGGCATCTCGCCAAAGCGGGACATTCGGTGACCGTATTCAACCGCACCCGCTCGAAGGTGCAGGCGTGGGCCGCGCAGTACGGCGGCACGGCGGCGAACACGCCGGCGGAAGCGGCACAGGGCGCCGACGTCGTGTGCAGCTGCGTGGGCAACGACGACGACGTGCGCGACGTGACGGTCGGGCCGCACGGCGCGTTTGCGGCAATGAAGCCTAACGCGATTTTCGTCGATCACACCACCGCGTCGGCGCAGGTCGCGGTCGAGCTCTATGAAGCGGCGCGTGCCCGCGGCGTGCATTTTCTCGACGCGCCGGTCTCGGGCGGGCAGTCTGGCGCGGAGCAGGGCATTCTTACCATCATGGTCGGCGGCGATGCGGCCGCCTTTGACGTCGCGCAGCCGGTGATGAAGCGCTACGGACGCGCGGTGACGCTGATGGGCCCCGCCGGCGCCGGGCAGAAGACCAAGATGGTGAACCAGATCTGCGTCGCCGGGGTGATACAGGGGCTCGCGGAGGGGCTGGCGTTCGCACTGCGGGCCGGTCTCGACGGCAAGCGCGTGATCGAGGTCATCTCGAAGGGCGCAGCGACTTCGTGGCAGATGGAGAACCGCGGCCCGACCATGATCGACGACAAGTTCGACTTCGGCTTCGCCGTCGACCTGATGCGCAAGGACCTGCGCATCGCGATGGAAGAGGCGCGCGCAAATGGCGCCGGGTTGCCGGTGACCGCGGTGATCGACCAGTTCTACTCGCGGCTGCAGGCGCGCGGCGGCGGGCGGCTCGATACCTCCAGCCTCATCCGGCTGCTCCGCGACAAGTAGTTGGTGTGGATGCCGTAATGGCAGAAAAGCCAAGACGTAATCCACAGGATCATCAGGATTAACAAGATTGCAGGAGTCGTTCGCTCCGCTTTCTTCTGTAGCTGTTTCACGCCAAGCGTTGACCGGTCGTGGCGTCATGGAAGAATCGTCGGCTATGACAGACGTTGCGATCTAATCCTGTTAATCTTGTAGATCGTGTTAATCCCGTCCAATACGTCTTTAGATGTCTGAAGTAACGCCACTCCCGGCGTCGACCGTGGTGCTGGTGCGCGACGGCGAGAGCGGCCCGGAAGTGCTGCTCCTGCAGCGCAACCTCCAGTCCGGCTTCATGCCCGGCATGTACCTTTTCCCCGGCGGCGCCGTGGACGCCGCGGACGCGTCGGGGGAGGCTTTCGGGTTGTGCACCGGGCTCGACGACGCGGCGGCGAGCCGCGTGCTCGGTGTCGCGCGCGGCGGGCTCGCGTACTGGGTCGCGGCGATCCGCGAGGCGTTCGAAGAAGCGAATCTGCTCATCGCCTGCGATGCCCGCGGCCGAACGATTGCGCCCGCGGCAATCGCGGCGTCCGACCGCTTCCGCGCCTGCCGCGAGGCGCTTAATGCCGGTGGTGGCGATTTCATCGGCATGGTGCGGGACGAGGGCCTGCGGCTCCCGGCTGACCGGCTCGCCTGCTTCAGCCAGTGGATCACGCCGGTCGGCGCGCCGCGGCGCTACGACACCCGCTTCTTCGTGGCGCGCGCGCCGGAAGGTCAGGACGCGCTGCACGACAACGTCGAGACCGTCGCCTACGCGTGGATGCACCCCGCCGCGGCGCTCGAGGGCTACCGGCGCGGTGAACTGAAGATGCGCACGCCGACCTGGAAGACGCTCGAGCGGCTCGCGGAGTTTGCGTCGACGGACGACCTGGTCGGGACGCTGCGCCGCGAGCGGCCGGCGCCGGCGCTGCTGCCGCGCATCGATAAGGCCGGGCGACGGCTGCTGCCGGGCGATGCGGGCTACGAGGAAGCGGGCTCGCCTGAAGGGCAGGGCGAATGGCGGACCTGAGCACGATTGTCCCGGGCACGCTGGCCGAGCTCGATGCGCTCGTGCGCCGCGTCACCGCGCCCAATCCCGGCGCGATGACCGGGCCGGGCACCAACAGCTACATCGTCGGACGCGACGCGCTCGCGTTGATTGATCCCGGTCCCGAAATCGACTCGCATCTCGCGGCGCTGCTCGATGCGGTCGGCTCGCGCCTCAAGTGGATTTTCTGCACGCACACCCACCGCGATCATTCGCCGCTCGCAGGCAAGCTCAAGGCAGCGACCGGCGCCGAGCTGCTCGGCTTCGGCGCCGTGCCCGACGATGGCCGCCAGGACACCGCGTTCGCGCCCGACCGCGCGCTCGCCGACGGCGACATGGTCGACTGCGGCGAATTCCGCTTGCGCGCCGTGCACACGCCCGGGCACGCGTCCAACCACCTGTGCTATTTGCTGGAAAAGAATAAGCTCCTGTTCACGGGCGACCACGTGATGCAGGGCTCCACCGTGGTGATTTCGCCGCCCGACGGCGACATGCGGGTCTACCTCGCTTCGCTCGAGCGCCTCCTGGCGATCGACATCGCCGCGTTCGCGCCGGGCCACGGCCGCCTGATCGAGGCGCCGCACGACGAAGTGCGGCGGCTGATTGCGCACCGTCTGAAGCGCGAAGACAAAGTGCTTCGGGCGTTCGAGCGCAAGAACCCGGCGACGCTCGACGAGCTCGTCGCGATCGTCTACGACGACGTGTCGGAACGCATGCACCCGGTGGCGCGGCGCTCACTGCACGCGCATCTCATCAAGCTCGCACGCGAGGACCGCGTGCGCGAAACGCGCGGGCACTGGGAGCGGCTTCCGTAATCCCGAGCCGTAGGGTGCAGCTTTAGCGCACCGCACGGGTGCAGCTTCAGCACACCGCATGACCAGCTTCAAGCGGACCAGCGGGCTAAAGGCCCGCCCCACGCACGCCAAACATCAGGCATAGCATTAGCGCGCCGACACGGCGCCGGGTTCAACCGCCCTACGCGCCCTTGCCGCCCTCATCCTCGCGCGCCTGTTGCTCCTTCCACTCCACGTAGCAATCAATGCCGCAGAAATACACCACGTAATCGACGGCTTCTGCGGTCTTCGCCTCGGATACGGGTATTTCCCTGAGGCACACTTCACAGGGCACCATTTCTGCTACGGGTTTTTCGGATTGGACCATGGTACGCCTCGCGACGTTGATGGAGTCGTGCCAGCGCCTGTGCATGCATCCCGGTAACTCGAAGGACCCGTGGTGATGAACAGTGCGACACCACCTATTTCACCATAGCCCGCTTCCGCGTCCGGGGCAAGCCCGGCATCAGGTCAGCGGCCGCTCGGCGACGACGATCGCGTCCAGATCCGCGTAGAGGTGATGACCCGGAAGGAATTCGACGCCGGCGAACGATACGCGTACGCTGCCGGGCTGCGCGCGCCCCGGCTAGCCGCTCACGCGATCATCCATATGAGAAATGAAACGATGGTGGCAAGCACCGCGACGATGACGAAAATCCGGTAGGTCGTGCTGGCCTCAACCTTGCCCGCCACCGTCTGCAGCTTCGCTTCCGCCAGATGCGCCTTGCGCTTCCACGACTTTGGCCTTGGATCGCCCAGAAATGCAGCGACCTCGTTCACGAACGTTTCGGCGGCCGGCTCGTGCTCGAGGATCAGGTGATTGTTGCTCTCCAGGACAACGAAGCGGGCGCCGGGAACGCCGGCCGCCAGC
>JBFKNN010000088.1:0-11670 GCA_041629335.1 Burkholderiales bacterium
ACAACGCGTGAGGGGAACTTCGTGAGTGATAAGGCGTGAGGAAAAACGCTTCCCGCCTTCCCTCTCACGCTTCGTGCCTCACGCTTTCCATCACCCGTCACTCATCACTCATCACTCGCCACTCGCCACTCGCCACTCGTCACCCGTCACTCGTCACTCGTCACCCGTCACGCCTTCCTTTCTCCTTCCTCCTTCCTCCTTCCGCCTTCCGCCTTCCTCCTTCCGCCTTCCGCCTTCCTCCTTCCTGCTCGCCCTTACTCCGGCATCGGCTTGCCGTCGTTCAACGTGATCCAGCCGCGCGCAATGCGGTAGATCACCCACAGCCCGACGAGCCCGAGCAGGATGAATCCCGGGATGGCGAGAACCACAGTCAGGACGAACAACCCGCACACGAGAACCCACAGCACGGCATACCAGAAGGTGCGGATCTGCCAGCCGAAATGCGAATCGAGGTAGGTGCCGCGGGTCTCGCCGCGCTTAACGTAGTTGATGATGACCGCGATGATCGAGGGCCAGCCCGACAGGAACGCCGTGACGATGAAGGCGGGGCTGACGATGCCGGCAATGGCGCTGAACGCGTGCAGGCCGTAGATGACGTGCGTCAGTGTCACCAGGCCCTCGGGCGGCACCACGGTCTGGGTCTTCGCGTCGATATCGGCCACGATCACTCCTGTTCGAGGAAGGTTTCGACCAGCGTTGCCCACTCCTTGTCGAGCGCACCGCGGGTCCGCTCGATCCCCGCACGCTCGTACCAGTAATCGGCGTTCGAGAGGTCACCCTCGCGGCGGTGCAGGTAAGCGTGCACCGCCGCAGCGTCCTTGCCGCGCAGGGATTGCACCATTGCGTGCGCACGGTCCCAGTCGCCCTTCGCTTCGTGCCACAAGGCCTGCAGCGCCTTTGCCACGCCGCGCGGCGGCGAGCCGGCCGCGAGCGTTGCACGAAACTCGCTGAGATTCATGATCTGTCCATGAGGCACGGCAACGGTCCGATTCTATCAAACTGTGCGCGCATGCTCCCCGGTCGCGCGCGCCGCCCCGAAGACCTCGAGACGTTCATGGGTCAGACTTTTCTGATAGATTAGGGCCTTAATCTGATTGCAACGAGGCATTTATGGCACAGAGCCCCACCGAGCGTTTACCCGAGCCGAAGATGGACGCGCAAGCGCTCTACCGAGAAGACATTTTCACCGACCGCAAGGTCGGCACGATCCGTACCATGAACCCGGTCAAGAGCGACGGCTCGGCGGACTCGAGCCGGCCCGTGGTCTACATGGGCGAGACGCAGATCATGACCGGCATGGGCGCGCTGCCCGTCAACTTCGAGATCGACGCCAAGTCGCTCGCCGAGGCGATCGAGAAATTCGGCGGCACCGCGAAGGAAGCGATCGAGCGCACTGTGAAGGAGCTCCAGGAACTGCGTCGTCAGGCCGCATCCTCCATCGTCGTGCCGCAAGGCGGGATGGGCGGCATGGGGCCAGGCGGCCTGCCGGGCGGCGGCAAGATCCAGATGCCGTGAAAACCGGAAGAACCATGCAGCGCCTGTGTATCCTGCCCGCGCTTGCGCTCGCAGCCTGTCTCGCCGGGATAGCGCTGGCGGGTCTTCCTGCGTCGGCGCTCGCGCAGACCGTCGATCATCACGAGCACCGTTTCGGCAATGCCGAGAAGTGGGCGAGGATCTTCGACGATCCCGAGCGCGATGCATGGCAGAAGCCGGCCGAGGTGATCCGCGCGCTCGCGCTGGCGCCGGAAGCGGCGGTGGCCGACATCGGCTCGGGCACAGGCTACTTCGCAGTGCGGATCGCGCGTTCCCTGCCGCAGGGACGCGTCTACGGCGTCGACGCCGAGCCCGACATGGTGCGCTACCTTACGCATCGCGCGATGCGCGAGGGCATCGCCAACATCACGGCGGTCCAGGCGGGCGAGGCCGACCCGCGCATTCCCGCGCCAGTCGACCTCGTGATCCTGGTCAACACCTACCACCACGTTCCCGGGCGCGAACGCTATTTCCGCGAGCTGACGAGATCCCTCAAGCCCGGCGGCCGCCTCGCCATCATCGATTTCACCCTTGATTCTCCCCATGGACCACCGCGGCGCGCGCGGCTGCCGGCAGAAGACGTGAAGCGGGAGCTGGCAGCAGCGGGCTACCGGCTCGCGCAGGAGCATGCGTTCCTGCCGCACCAGTACTTCCTGGTTTTCAGCCCGGCGGCCCGCTGACGGCGCCACGGCACCACAGGGCGCTGTTGTTTCACGGCACATGCGCGCGCTTCACGTGAGCATCCCAGCGGCCCTTGCGGGCGCGCTGGTCGCGGCCGCAACCGCCGCGGCGGAACCGACCATCACCATTCTTGACACCGCACCGGCGCCGGCGGTGCGCGCGAAGCCCCCGGCGGGCGCGCTGCCCGACAGTCATCCCGGCATGGGACAAAACGACATCGCGCTGGCGTGGCTCGCCGAGCCGACCGACCGCTACGACCATGCCGTGCTGGGCGACGGGATCGAGGCCGGCGCGCTGATGGTGCGCACGCGCGACGGCCGTGAGTTGCGCTACGCGCTCGAATCCGACGCGGTATTCGAGGATCTCCACGCGCGCGTGATCGACCTCGACGGCGACGGCCGGGACGAGGTGCTGGTGGTGGCGAGCCGCCGCTCGGTCGGCGCGGCGCTGATGGCGCTCGGCGTGCGCGGCAGCCGGCTCGTGCCCCTCGCCGAGACGCCGCCGATCGGCATCGGGCACCGCTGGCTCAATCCGATCGGAGCCGCCGACCTCGACGGCGACGGCAGGCTCGAGGTGGCGGTGGTGCTGACACCGCACATCGGCGGCACCTTGGTGGTCTACGGCTACGGCGCCGGGGGCTTTCGAGAACGCTGGCGGCTTTCCGGGTTTTCCAACCACGCGCTCGGCTCGCGCATGCTGGGCCTGTCGGCGTTCGTCGATGCCGACGGGGACGGCTTGCCGGATATCGTCGTGCCGGCGAACGACCGGCGCACGCTGCGCGTGGTGAGCTTCGCAGGCGGCACGCCGCGCGAGCTCGGCGCGGTCGCGCTGCCCGCCGCGGCCGCGGGCGACTTTCTGGTCGATGCGGGGGCACGCACGATCATTGTGCCGCTCGCCGACGGGCGCGCAGCTCGCATTGTCTGGCGTTGAACGCACGGAGCTCCCGCCCAGCGCGGCGGCAAGTCGCCGCTAAAGCCGCTGTCAGCCAGACCGGCCGATCATCCCCCTGCGCCACTCGCACTTGAGCGTCCTTGCGATCGGGCGCACAATTTTCGCGACCAGAAGAACGATGGGCAGCCAGCCACTCGGCCCGGCGCCCAAACCAAGAGGGAGAACACCATGAAACGTCCGATCACAGCGCTGTCGCTGGCAGCGGTGCTGGGCGCGCTTGCCGCCGGCGCCCTCGCGCAAACCTACCCCACCAAGCCGATCCGCGTGATCGCGCCGTTCCCGGCCGGCGGCACTTCCGACACGGTGGCGCGCATACTCGGCATGAAACTGACCGAGGCCTGGGGGCAGCAGATCGTGGTGGAGAACCGCGCCGGCGTGGCCGGCAGTCTCGGCTCCGCGGCCATGGCGAAATCGCCGCCTGACGGCTACACGCTGCTTGTCGGCAACACCGGGCCGATCGCGATCAACGTGAGCATGTACAAGAACGTCGGCTACGACCCGGTGCGGGATTTCGCGCCGGTCACGCTCGCGGTCGGCGGGCCGCAGATCGTGGTGGTGCACCCCTCCGTTCCGGCGAAGAACATCCGGGAGTTCATGGCGCTGGCGAAGTCGCACAAGGAGCGGCTGAATTACGGCTCAAGCGGCCCGGGATCGGTCTCGCACCTCTCGGCGGAAATGTTCAAGAAGCTCACCAGGCTCGACCTCGTGCACATCCCCTACAAGGGCTCCGCGCTGATCACGCCCGCGCTGATCGGCGGCCACGTCGACGTGGTGTTCTCGGACCTGCCGGTGATGCTGCCGCACGTGAAGGCAGGCAAGGTGCGGGCGCTTGCCGTGACCGGCGACAAGCCCACGCCGCTGGTGCCCGGCGTGCCGACGGTTGCCGAGTCCGGCGTTCCCGGCCTCGTGTTCATCAGCTGGTGGGGCGTGCTCGCGCCAACCGGCACGCCCGAGCCGATCATCTCGCGGCTCAATGCCGAGATCGGCCGCATCCTGGCGTTGAACGACGTGAAGGAGCGCTTCGCTGCCCTCGGCGTGGACGCCATCCCCAGCACGCCGCAGGCCTTCGGCAGCTTCATCAAGGCTGAAGTCGAGAAATACGCGACACTGATCAAGGACGTCGGCATCAAGGCCGACTGACCGGCACGGGCGTGGTGGTGCGCGGGGCACGCACTGCCACGCCGTCTCACGGCCGATTCACGGAGATTGCGCGACGCGGATCTCCTTGGCCCATCTCACGGCTTCTTCACAAAGATTGAAATAAAATAGCGTCTGTGAAGAGCATCGACCGGCTCTTGTCGCCGGAACAGGTTCGCCGGCCCCGCTTCCCGGAGTCGAACGGCGATCCGGCGTATGAGACGAATCCGCTAGAGCTCGTGAAAACCGTCGCCACCACCGCCCTGGCCCTCTGCATGCTCGTGCCGGTGGGCGTGCCGGCCCAGGCGCGCACGTGGAACACCGCTAACGAAATCGGGGGGGCCGGTCCAGCGCCGGGAACCACGCGTATCGAGCTCCACACCTCGACGCATGCAGGCAGCCTGGAAATTCCCTATCGCTACACGCAGGCCCTGACAACCATCGCGCAAGCGGGGAACGCGGCGGCGCCGGCGCCAGCCGATGCCGCATCACCTAACCCGGCGCGATCGAAAGCCCGCGTGACACCGGAGCAGCTGCGGTGGCGCAACGCGGCGATCATCGGCGGCGCCGTGGGACTGGTCGCTGCTTACGGCATGAACAACTGGTGGCAGGACGGGTTTACGGGTAGCTTCCGGACCGTGAGCGAAGGATGGTTCGGGCAGCCGACGCGCTACGGCGGCGCCGACAAGCTGGGCCATGCTTTTTTTTCCTACTCCGGGGCAAGGGTGCTCACCGCGGCGTTCGGCGCTGCCGGAAACGATGCAAAATCCGCGGCCGATCTCGGCGCGTTGTGGTCGCTCGGCATCATGACGGGCGTCGAGATACTGGACGGATACTCCAGACAGTACAGCTTCAGCTCGGAAGACGCCATCATGAACATCGTGGGCGCCGCCGCCGGCTACATCATGGAGCGAAATCCCGAGCTCGACTCGCTGCTTGCCTTCCGTTTGCATTACCGGCCGTCGGAAAGCGGCAACTACAATATCGGCGGCGATTATTCGGGCCAGACCTATCTCCTGGCGGTCAAGGCGAGCGGCATTCCCGTTTTGCGCGACAACAGCGTGCTGCGCTATTTCGAGCTCGCCGTCGGATATGGCACGCGGGGCTACGAAAGCCCGTCGCAGCTCGAGCGCAGCCGCAACGTCTACTTCGGGATAACGCTGGACCTGTCGGAGCTGCTGGGCCAGACGGTATTCCGGAGCAACCGGGAACGCACCGGAGCCCAGCGCGCGAGTGATCTGTTCTTCGAGCTCATCCAGCCGCCGGGCACCGTCCTGCCGCTGGCGAAGCATCGGCTATAGGCTGACGCGCGCGACCTCCCGCGCCGCCCCAATTCCCCCGATCCGGCCTCCGCGTCACTTCTTCTGCGGGATGATCGGGAGCAGCAGGTAGGACTGCCTGTCCCCACCGGCGTGGATCGTGTTCTCGGCGCCGGCGTTGTAGTCCGCGTGGTAGTGCGTGTAGGGCGCGGCTCCTACGCCGTCGCGCGGCTGCACGTCGAGCCGCAGCTTGTGCCCCTGCTTCAGCACGATGCAGGTCGGCCAGATCTCGACCTGGCACTCGACCGGCTCGCCGGGTTTCAGCCATCGGCGCTCGTCGTGCGGGTGGTACGGCCGGTACGGCAGCGACTTTTTCGGGTCGAGCTTGCGGTGCGAGGCGCGCAGCCACCCCTTGGTGAGCGGCACCGGCTGTCCGTGCTGCCCGACTTCCCATACGTCCTTGCCGTCGGGCCCGATGTTGCGCAGCGTCAGCATGATGTCCATGTCCTCGGACGTGCTCGACACCCACACGTTGAGCATCAGCGGCCCGGTGATCTCGGTGTCCGCTTTCATCGGCGCTGTCTCGAACGAGACGCCGAGCCGGCCCGCGCCGCCGTGGGTGGTCGAGAGCGACGAGCCCGACGCCACACCGGCCGCGGTCACGCCGCTCGCCGGGTACGTCACTTTGGCTTCGGTCTTGGGCGCGGCGGCGGTAATCTCGCCCTCGACCGCCATCGGGTCGTGGCCCTGCCCGCGATCGATCCTGAGGTACATCTTCGTCCACTGCGTGCGCGCGAGCGGCCACTCGTTCTCGAAGCGGAACGGGTAGGGCTTCGGGCTGCCGCCGGTGCGGATCTCGAGCTTCACCGGCGGCTCGTCCACGATTCCGGTGTCGATGCCCTTCAGCCACTGGTCGAGGAAGCGCAGCTGGTCCATGCGGCCTTCTTCCGAGTGGAACGGATGGAAGTGGGTGCCGGTGTGGATGCGCAGCTTCTTGTGCTTCGAGGCGGCGTTCATGTAGCCCTCGGTGTTGCCGCGCAGATGGAGCGAGAAGCCGCCCCAGTTGCCGACGGTATACACCGGCACGTCGATGTTTTCCCAGCGCGCGCTGCACTGGCGCCACCACTCCGAATCGAGGTCGTGCTGCATCAACTGGTAGAGGAAATCCGGCTGGAACGCATCCGGGTTGTAGCTCCGCGGCCGGCCGAGCAGGTGGTGCGCGGTATGCGTGGCGATCCAGTTCGAGACGAAGCCCATCGAGAAGATGCCGCCATGGTAGACCTGGTCACGGTACTGATCGGCGCGGCCCTCCCACGGGATGATCGCTTTCAGCGACGGCGGCTTGAGATTCGCCACGCGCCACTGCGAGCTCGCGTGGTAAGAGATGCCGAGCGTGCCGATGCTGCCCGAGCACCATGGCAGCTTCGCCACCCACTCGATGGCGTCGTAGAAGTCGAGCGATTCCTGGTACGAGGAGGGCTCCGCGCGGCCGGGCGACTTGCCGGTGCCGCGCGAATCCACCCGCACGCAGGCGTAGCCGCGCGGGCACCACCACTGCGGATTGGCCGTTTCCCAGTTCATGTAGGGATTGGCCTTCTCCTCCAGGTCCGCCGGCGGGATCCACACCTTGTCTTTCTGGTAGACGCTGATGTTCATGATCGCGGGGACCGCTTCGGTGATGTCGGGACGGAAGATGTCGGCGTAAAGGATCGTGCCGTCGCGCAGCGGAATTCTCACGTCCTTTTCGACGATCAGCTTGCAGTCTTTCGGCTGGGACACGCGTGCGGCTTTTTCGACGGCGGTCATTGCTCGCTCCAGAATATGGGGGGGTGTTCGTGAACGCGACTTGGGTGTTTATAGGATGCCGATGATGTTCCGTCAATGGCCCGCCGGCCCGGGTCGGGGCCGCTCGCGCACCGGCGTCCGCATGATGAACAGGATGTGGTAAATAACGGGCATGACGATCCGCATCGGCCTCGACCTGGGCGGCACCAAAACCGAGATCATCGCGCTGGACACCAGGGGCGCGACGCTGCTGCGCCGCCGCGAGCCAACGCCCGTCCAGGACTATGCCGCTACGCTCGAGCTGGTGCACCGCCTGGTCCAGGACGCGGAGCGCGAGCTCGGCGCGCGCGGGACCATCGGCATCGGCACCCCCGGCGCTGCATCGCCGGCGACCGGCCGGCTGCGCAATTCGAACTCGGTGTGCCTCAACGGCAAGCCGCTGCAGCAGGACCTCGAGCGAGCACTCGGGAGAGAAGTGCGAATCGCGAACGACGCCAATTGTTTCGCGCTGTCCGAAGCGCACGACGGCGCCGGACAAGGCGCAGACACCGTCTTCGGCGTGATCCTCGGCACCGGCGTGGGCGGCGGCGTCGTAGTCCGCGGACAGGTGCTCGCGGGCGCCAACCGCATCGCGGGCGAGTGGGGCCATAATCCGTTGCCGTGGCCGCGGCGCGACGAGCAGCCGGGGCCGCCCTGCTATTGCGGCAAGTCGGGCTGCATCGAAACGTTTCTGTCGGGGCCGGGACTCGCCCGCGATCATGAGAGCCGCGCCGGCGCGCGGCTCGATGCCGAGTCCGTGGCTGAACTGGCGAAGCGCGGGGACGCCGGCGCGAGCGCCACGCTCGCCCGCTACGAAGAGCGCCTTGCGCGGGCGCTGGCATCGGTCATCAACGTGCTCGATCCGGACGTGGTCGTGCTGGGCGGCGGGCTGAGCAACGTGGACCGACTCTACGATACCGTCCCCCGGCTCTGGCGCGATTGGGTATTCTCGGACGTCACGCACACGCGGCTCGCGCGCAACCGGCACGGCGACTCGAGCGGCGTGCGCGGCGCGGCGTGGCTGTGGAATGAGGAATGAACCTGGAGTGCCGAAGAGTCGAAGAACACTTTGACCCGCCAAGACGCCAGCAAAAACACTGAACTACCTTACATCGAGCTACGAACCTGCAACGGCGCAAGAGATAGGCGATGGCAGGAGAAACAGATCACGGCTGGAGAATCGTCCGGGTATTCGATGGCGTGACCTCCTTGGTGACATAGATGTCGTTATTGTTTCTTGGCGTCTTGGCGGTTCAATCAGTCAATTCGACCAGTAAAGGCGCGTCGGGTTGTCCACCAGTATCCTGCGGCGCATCCCTTCGTCGCCGCACATCGCGGCGAAGAGATCCACCAGCTCCCCGTCGTTGGGCATCACGCGCACGTTGGGATGCGGGAAATCGGTGCCCCACAGCACGCGGTCGGGGGCGGCTTCGATCAGCGCCCGCGCAAAGGGCAGCGCGTCGTGGAACGGCTTGCCGCCGGAGGACACGCGCTCCGGGCCGCTCACCTTGATCCACGCGAGCTCGCTCTTCATCAGGTCGAGCAGGAGCCGGAACGGCTGCTGCTCCAGTCCGTGCGCTGCCACCACCCGGCCCATGTGGTCGATGATGAAGGGCACGCGCAGGCGGTCGAGGAAATCGCGATAGGCAAGAATGTCCTCGGCATCGAGGTGCAGCTGTGCGTGCCAGCCAAGCGGCGCGACGCGCGCGAGCACTGCGTTCACCGCCTTGAGATCCGGCGCGCCGCCCAGGTGCTGCACGAAGTTGAAGCGCACGCAGCGCACGCCGGCCGTATGAAGCCGCTCGAGCTCCGCGTCGGTCGCTTCCGGGCCGACCATCGCCGCGCCGCGCCAGGCGCCCTTCGAGTGGACGAGTGCGTCGAGCATGGCGCTGTTGTCGGTGCCGTGGCAGCTCGCCTGGACCAGCACGGCGCGCTCGAGCCCGAGGTGCCGGTGCAGCGCGGCGAGCCTCTCCTTCGGCGCGTCGGGAGGCGTGTAGCGGCGCTCCGGGGCGTACGGGAAGCGCGCGCCCGGCCCGAACACGTGGCAGTGCGCGTCGCACGCGCCCGGCGGCGGCGTGTACTTGGGCTTGACCGGATGGGGATCGGGAGCCGGGATGGATTTCATGACGTCAGTCGGTCACTGTTTCGGGATGTTGGCCTTGTCGATCACCCCGCGCCACTTGCCGATCTCGGCGGCGATGTGCTTGCGGAAGGCCTCGGGCGTGCCGCCGAGCGGCTCCACGCCGAGCTCGAGGAAGCGCTGCCTGATTTCGGGCAACGCAAGCACTGCGTTGATCTCCCGGTTGAGCCGGTCGACCACCGCGCGCGGTGTTTTCGCCGGCACGCCGATGCCGTTCCAGGAGGTCACCTCGTAGCCCGGCACGCCGGCCTCGTGAATCGTGGGCACGTCGGGCAGCCCGGCAAAGCGCGTGCGCGGGCTCACCGCGAGCGGCCGCAGCGTGCCGGATTTCACTTGGCCAACCACCGGCGCCATGAACTCGAACGCAGCCTGCACGCTGCCGCCGCGGAGCGCCGTCAGCACGGCGCCAGTGTTGGTGTAGGGCACGATCACGAAGTCGAGGCCGGCCATCGACTTGAACAGTTCCGCGGAGAGATGCTGGGTCGCGCCGATCGCCACTGTGCCGACGTTGAGCTTGCCCGGGTTGGCCCGCGCCTGCGCGAGCAGGTCGTTCAGCGACTTCAATGGCGAGTCCGGGCTCGCCAGCAGCACGATGCTGAAGGCGCTCACGCTCGCCACCGGCGCGAAGTCTTTCAGGGTGTCGTACGGCAGCGACTTGAACAGTGACATGCTGACCGCGTGGGCGTTATTGAGCAGCAGCAGCGTGTGGCCATCCGGCTCGGCCTTGGCCACGATCTGGGTGGCAAGGATGCCGCCCGCGCCGGGGCGATTGTCGATCACGACTTGATGGCCGAGCGACTCGCCGAGTTTCTGCGCCACGGCACGCGCGGTGATGTCGCCGACACCGCCGGGACCGAACGGCACCAGGAAGCGGATGGGTTTCGAGGGATATGCCTGCGCCGCCGCGGTGGCGGCGAGGCAGGACAGGAACAAGGCGCAGATCGCCTGTTTCATGCGCGACTCCGGGTTGATTCATCGATCGGGATCAATGCGGGATTGTAAATGAATGTGAGCAGCCGCAATTGATCGGCCGTTGATGCGCCACCCGATGAATCGTGCCTGGACCGTTGATCCCGGACCTACGGCAGAAACTGGCCGCCGTTGACGTGTATCGTCTGGCCGGTGATGAAGCTCGAGGCCGGCAGGCAGACGAAACGCACAGCCGCCGCTACATCATCGGGCGCGCCGAGCCGTCCGACCGGCGGCACGAGATCGGGATCCGGCGGCGCCCCCGCGCTTCGAGCGCGCTCACCGCCGATGCGGCCGGGCGAGACGCAATTAACAGTGATGCCCTGGGTTGCGTATTCCATCGCGAGCGCGCGGGTCAACCCTTCGAGCCCCGCTTTCGCGGCGGCGCCGTGCGCGCGGCCCACGTAGCTCGGCATGTGGTGCCCCGCGCCACCGACGTTGACAATCCGCCCCCAACCGCCGCGCAGCATGTAGGGCAGCGCCGCGCGCGAGCACAAAAACGCGCCCTCCAGAATGATGCCGACCACGTGGCGCCACTGCGCCAGCGTCATGTCGGTGAACGCCACCTGCCCGCGGTCGGCGGCGTTGTTGACCAGGATGTCGAGCCGGCCAAAGCGCGCGGCGGCCTGCTCGAACATGCCGCCCACGGCGTCCTCGTCGGTGACGTCGGCCATGCACACCAGCGCCGCGCCGCCCAGCGTCTCGATCTCCGCGCACACCCGGTCCGCCTCGGCTCGCGACTTGCGCGTGTTGACGACCACGGCCGCGCCCTCGCGCGCGAGCGCGAGCGCAATCGCGCGCCCGTTGCGCCGCACCGCGCCGGTCACCAGCGCCACCTTGCCCGTCAGCTGCCCCGTCATGGTTGCCGTCCCCTGCAATAGGTCGCTAATGAAATCATGAAGTTAGCCATGTAGCCGCGCGCTCGGCCACGGCCGGTGTACGCGCCATCCCGCGCGCGGCCCGCTTATGATATACGTGACCCAAATCAAAAGAGGAGGATTCGCATGAGATCGAACAAGATCGTGGTCCTGCTAACCGCCGCTTTCTCTCTCATCGCGTGCGGCGCAAGCATTGCGCAGTCGGATTATCCCAACCGCCCGGTGCGCCTGATTGTGCCCTCGTCCCCCGGCGGTGGAACCGACATACTGACTCGAATCATCACGCCCGGCTTCTCGG
>JBFKNN010000089.1:0-11631 GCA_041629335.1 Burkholderiales bacterium
GCAGCCCAAGCTCGCGCCGAAGGGCAACGAGCCTGCCGCGGGCGAAATCGACTCGAAAACGCGCGCCATGGTGCTCGACACCGCCGCGCGCGCGGGGTTGAAGCTCGATGAGCGGCTGCAGACGATCCTGCTCGAGACCGCACCCTATGCGCTGGCGATGGCCGGCCGAATCCGCAAGCGGCGGGACCGGTTCGAGGAGCCGGCGCTGGTGTTCCGCTTCCCCAACTGAGCAGAAAAGGTGCCGGGACCCATTTTGGAAGGGCCCCGGACGCCGTAACCAGAGGAGCAGCAGCCTTGAACAGCAAGAACGGGCCCGTGTGGGCGAACGAGAAGGAAGGCCGCTACTACACTCGCATCGACGTGACCACGATGCTGAACGGCGCCACGCTCGCCATTCCGCTGCACGTGGTCACCGGCGCCAAGCCGGGTCCGACCTTCGGCATCGTCACCAACACCCACGGCGACGAGTTCCTCGCCACCGTCGCCATCCGGCAGTTCCTCGCCGAGCTGGACACCGGCAAGCTGAAGGGCCGCGTTGCGGTGGTGTCGGTCGCGAACCCCATGGCCACCGCGGGCTTCGGGCGCCAGACGCCGGAACAGCATGGCCGCACCGATCTGCACGAGGTCTATCCCGGCAACGCGCGCGGCAACACTACCCAGATGATCGCCGCGGCGATCACCGAGAGCGTATTGCACCACGTCGACGCGCTGATCGATTTCCACTCGGGCGGCAACGGCGGCAGGCTGCAGGCGCGTGTCGACTACAGCAGCCAGGCGCCGAAGGGGTTGAAGGAAAAAAACCTCGCGCTCGCGCGCGCGTTCGGCGCGCCGTTCGTGCACGAGAACGAGTTCCCCGGATCGGCCGCGCACTACCTGAACGGCCGCGGCATCCCGGCAGTGAACCCCGAGGTGGGCGGCTCCTATCTCGGCCCGGACAGCTCGCGCTACTATATCGAGATGATGACGCGCGGCCTCACCGGCATGGTGCGGCACCTGGGGCTGATCGATGGCTCGGCGAAGCCGCCCAAGCAGCTCGGCTTCAGCACCAAGGCGCGGCGCGAGATCCGCCCGCGTAACAGCGGCTACCTCGTGTCCAACTTCGAGCGGCCCAGCGATCTCGGCAAGCTCATCAAGGCCGGCACCAAGCTGGGTGAAGTCGTCGACCTTTACAGCTACGAGATGCTCGAAGAGCTCATAGCGCCGTTCGACGGGTATCTGTTCTTCTCGCGCTACTCGGGCGTCGTAGGCGGCGGCACCCAGGCCTTCGCGCTCGCTGAGGCCTCCGCGTCGACCTGGCTCGATTGAACCAGGACATTCGGGCGGGAAGCGACGCCGGTGACGGCAAGCGTGTCGGAAGCCACTGGAGGAGGCACGAATAGACCCGGGAGCGTCCTACCAGCAGTCGGCGCACGCTGTGAGATAAGACTCCCTTCCCCCGCTTGCGGGGGAAGGTTACGATGGGCCTGCGCTGCGTGCAAGAAAGGAAGCTCTTGGTAAGTGACCGTTGTCGCAAAGAACGGTCCTGATGCCCGTTGAGGGGGCGCGAACCAGCAGGAGGAGACGATGAAATACCGCAAGAACGAAGCCAAGGAATACGCACGCACGGTGCTGAAGGGCGTCTGGACCGCGCTGCCGACCAATTTCACCGAAGACCACGGCCTCGACGAGGCAGCCATCGCTTCCAATCTCGAGCACTGCATCTCGGGGCTCAAGGTCGCCGGCCATTACTGCGTCGGCAACGTCGGCGAGTTCTGGGCGATGACCAACGAGGAGCGCATGCGGGTTGCCGAGATCAACGTCGACGTGGCGAAGGGCCGCGTGCCGCTGATCACCGGCTGCCACCACCAGAATCCCGAGGAGGCGGTAGCGCTCGCCAAGCACGCGCAGGCAGTCGGCATCGACTTCGTCATCATCCTCACGCCGTACATTGCGGCGCGCGACGATGACGCGGTCTACGAATACTACCGCTACGTCGCCGACCGAATCGACATCGGCATCGTGCTGTTCAACGTCGAATCCACCTATCCCATCTCGCCGCGCCTCGCGAAGCGGCTCGCGACGATCCCCAACATCTGCGGCTTCAAGCAGGGCGTCTCCAAGCCCCAGCCGACGATCGCGCTGCGCGAGGCGGTCGGGAAGCAGATCGAGGTCAGCGTCGCCGACGAGGCGCCGTGGATCTACAACGTTTCCATCATGGGCGACCGCTGGCTGCTCAACTACTGCCCGCACCTCTACCAGGTGCCTGGCTACCTGCCGGTCAACGACTACACCGCGGCCGCGCTGGCGGGCGACATGAACAAGGCAACCGAGATCTGCAAGAGCCTCAATCCGCTGCGCGCGGTGCTGGCGAAGTGGATCCCGGGCTACGGCAGCGCCGGTGCGCGCTTCGCGATTGCCGAGCAGAAGTACTGGATGGAGTTACTCGGCATGAAGGGCGGGCCGGTACGCGCGCCGTGCATCGAAATGACCGCGGAAGCGCGAAAGGAATTCGCCGCCGACCTCGAGGCGACGGGCCTTCTGGCAAAGGCGGGCGCCGGGGCAAAGGCCGCATCCGGGCGCCGCGCGGCGTAATCGGGCCTGCCGCTCACGCGCGCTCGGTTTTCGGGGCGATCAGCCCCTCTTTCTCCAGCAGCGGATAGATCCCGCCCGCGAGCACGAGCTTCAGCAGCGGCTCGGGCAGCGGCTTGGCGACGAGCTCGGCGCCGCGCGTCACGTTGCGCACGACCGCCTGCTCGAATTCCACTTCGGCGACGTCGCCCTCCTCGAAGGCATCCTGCACGCCGGGGCACTCCAGCGCGGGGAACGCGAAGTTCACGCAGTTGCGGAAGAAGAGCCCGTTGATCGAATGCGCGAGCAGGCAGGAGAGCCCGAGCGTCTTCAGAGATCGCGCCGCCGGCCGGCTCGAGCCCATGCCGAAGTTGCGGCCGCCGATCAGGATGTCCCCCTTCTGGACTTGATGAACCCAGCCGGGCCGGTTGGCGCTGAAGACGTACTGCGCCTGTTCCGCGTGCGTCATGTAGAACGCCTTGTTGGGAAGAATGAGGTCGGTGTTGATGTTGTCCCCGACCTTCCAGACTCGCGCCTTGAATTTCATGTCTTGTCGTTAGAATCGTTAAGTAACGTCAAAATCAATTTGAACCGCCAAGACCGCCAAGAAGACCAAATCAATAACTAGAATCAAAACCAAAACCTGTCCGCGTTGCGCACGGGCGTCGGAGTCGCGGGGACGATAGATGGTTCGCGCCTTGTTCTAGTTATCATTGATCTTTCTTGGCGGTCTTGGCGGTTCAATTGGTTCTTCCGCGCTCTTGGCAACTAGCTGAGAAACTCGCGCGGGTCGGTGATGACGCCCGTCAACGCGGAGGCCGCCACCGTCGCGGGTGACGCCATGAACACGCGCGAGCTCGGATCGCCCATCCGCCCCTTGAAGTTGCGCGTGGTCGAGGTGATGCACGTCTCCTCCGGCCCCAGCACGCCCATGTGCCCGCCGCCGCACGCGCCGCAAGTCGGCGGCGCGATCGTCGCCCCCGCGTCCGTGAGGGTCTTCAGCGCGCCGCTCGCCAGCGCGTCGCGGTAGACCGTCTGCGAGGCCGGGGTCACGATGAAGCGCACGCCGGGCGCGGCGCGCCGGCCTTTCACCACCGCCGCCGCCAGTTCGAGATCGTCTAGCGTGCCGTTGGCGCAGGAACCGATGTACGCCTGGTCGATCCGCGTCCCGCCTGCCTCGCGCACCGGCCGCGAGTTGTTGACCACGCTGTCGGGGAGCGCGACCAGCGGTTCCAGCGCGCCCAGATCCACCTCGCGCACCGCGAGATACTTTGCGTCCGCGTCCGGCCGCACCGGCTTGACCTGTGCAGGATTGCGCGCACGCAGCCACTCGATCAGCAGGTCGTCCGCCTCGAAGGTCGCGAACTCCGCCGAGAGTTCCGCCGACATCGTCGCGAGCGTCTTGCGCGCGTTGATCGACAGGCCCGCCACGGCCGGCCCGCCGTACTCGACGTTCATGGTGGCGTGGTCGCCGTGCACCCCGGCGATCTGCAGAAACGCGTCTTTCGCAGTCACGGCGAGCGGCAGCTTTCCGGTCAGCTCGTAGCGCACGGTCTCACCGCAGCGAAACCAGGTCTCGCCCTTGATCGCGGCGTAGATGATGTCGGGACCGCCGACGCCGCGCGCAAGGCAGTTGAACACGCCCGCGCTGCAGGTGTGCGAATCGCTGCACAGGAGCACCGATCCCGGCAGCGCATAGCCGTGGTCGGCGACCAACTGATGGCTGATGCCCTGGTCGCGCCCGACGTCGTGGAAGCGCTTGATGCCGAAGCGCTTCACGAATTCGCGGCCGGTCACGTGCGCGGCGGCCGCCTGCTGCGTGGGCGCGGGCACGCGGTGGTCGAACGTCACGACCAGCTTGCCCGGGTCGTGCACTTTCAGCACCTCGCGCCAGTTGTTGGGCATGAAGTTGTTGTCGAACAGGATCACGGTGTCGACGCCGACGGTGACGACGTCTCCGGGCGACACCTGCGTGCGCCCGCTCTTCGCGGCGAGGATCTTCTCTGCGATCGTCATGCCCATATCAAGTTTCCTGCGCACGTCGCGCCACGGTCGGGGCTTTCATTTTCCGCGGCCCGCTGGCGCCTCGATCAACTGCAGTTGCTTCAGCATCCCAAGGTCGTCTCGCACGGCGGCGTGCTCCGTGATCTGGCCGTCGCGCACGCGGAAGCTGTGGAACTGGAGCACCTTCACTTTCCTGCCGGTGGGCGCAACGCCTGCCAGCATGCCCCCGAATACCTGCGGCAGCGTCGGCTCGCCGAGGTGGGTCCCGGTCATGGTGACCTTGCACACGACGCGGTCGCCCTCGGCCGTCGCCTCCTCGATCCGGTAGAAGAAGTCCGGAAACACGCTGAACAGCGCCTCGAACACTTTCCGCATCCCCTCCCGCCCTACCGTCCGGCCGTGGTTCTTCGCGTCAGAGGCATAGAACGCCGCAGCGGCAACCGCATCCTGCCGGTTGATGCCTTCGCCGTAGAGACGTTGAATGAGCGCCTTGATGTCCTCGGGCGACATTTCTCGGACCTCGACTTTCACGTCATCACCAGTCACGCGGACAGTGTACCCCGCGTCGTTCTCAACAGCGGGCAGTGTGATGACTGCCCCGCTCCTGACATCGAAGCGCGGCGCGTGTTACGGGGCATTGCCCGTTACCCCCTGCCGCGCCTAGCCGCCAATGTAACGGCGCTCCATGTCGTCGAGGAACTTCATGCCCATCAGATCGTTGATGTCCTCGAAGCCGACCTGCAGGTCGGTGCGCTCGACGACGCTGTTTTTCCTGATCACCTCGTCCTGGAACACCTGCAGCGCATTCATCATGCCGCGCACTGCCGCTGTGGTCAGCAGCCGCGGATAGCTGACCGCGGCCACGCCGACGTCCTGCAATTGTTTCGGGCTCATCAGCGGCGTGGTCTTGCGCGGGCGCATGCCCAGTCCCATGTTGACGATGAGCGGTTTGGGCACGTTCTTCGCGACCTTGGCGATGTCCTCCTTCGACAGGAGCGCATCGGCGTACATCACGTCTGCCCCAGCCTCGGCGTAAAGGTTCAGGCGGCGAATCGCCTCGTCGACGCCGTGCGGCCCGGCGGCGTCGGTGCGAGAGACGATGACGAAATCATTGTCGCGACGCGCGTCGACCGCGGCCTTGACCTTCTGCACCATCTCTTCCGCCGGTATGCACGACTTGCCGGCCATGTGGCCGCAGCGCTTGGGCCACACCTGGTCCTCGAACATGAGCGCCGCCATGCCGGCCTTCTCGAAGGCGCGCACCACGAAATGCACGGTCATCGCGTTGCCGTAGCCGGTGTCGGCATCCGCACGCAGCAGCAGTTCGGTGCAGTCGGCGAGCCGCCGCGCGTTGTTGAGGTTCTCCTCGAAGGTCATCACGCCGCGGTCGGCCCAGCCCATGCGGCTTTCCGACACCCCCGCGCCCGAAATCGAAGCGGTCTTGAAGCCCGCACGCTCGATCAGCCGCACGCTGTAGCCATCGTAGACACCTGGCTGGATCAGGATTTCGGGCTTGTTGATGAGTTCCTTGAACTGCGCGCCTTTGCTTTTCATGTTGCTCCTTGATAATCGGGGACAGACCACGTTTTCCAGACCACTCGTCACCGCGAATCCGAGGGCGGCCGCCTATTCCTGCGTCTTTTCACTCGCCATGAGCAACTCAATGTACTTGGCGAAGCCGGGATCCTCACCTCGAAGCAGGGACGGGAGGGAGGCGCGAAAATCCGCCCTTCGGCACCATTCACGCATGTAGTCATCCCATGAGTACCACCGTCTCGCCTCCTTCGGGGACATGTCCTCTTCGTACAGCAGAAGATAGGCCCGCTCGAACAGGGAAACCAGCATGCTGAAGATGATGACCATGCGTTCCCTTTGCTGCTCGTTGAGCTGCGGGGTCTGCTCGGCCGAGAAGAGCCGCAGATCGGGGTTGGCGAGCGCGACTTCCAGGAAGTCCTGGTAGTTGTCCGCAAGGAGCTGATAGACCTTGTCTTCCTCATTTTCCCGGTCCTTCCGCTGCTCGTAGAGGAAAACGACAATAGCCAGAGGCAGGCCGACCACCGTCACCACGTAGCTCAACAGCTCCCAGGTTTGAAGAGTCATGGCCAGTCGCGCCTGTTATTTGAGTCAGTGTAACTTGTCTGTTGCGCGCGGGGCCTCGTCGCGAGGAAAACCTACACCGACCCGCTTCATGCGGACTGTCAGCTCGATCGACCCGACAGGAGCCGGCGAACCATTTCGGGCGCAGACCCCAGATAGTTGACGGGATCCACGAGGCTTTCCAGAGACGCTGCGCCGAGAACGCCAGTGATCTCCGGCCGGCTCTTCAAGGCTTGAAGGAAAGGTATCCCTTCCGACAAGGCCTTGCGGCAGCATTCATACACCAGATCATGGGCATGCTGGCGGCCAAGGTGCGGCGCCAGTCCCATCATGACCGCTTCGGAGACGATCAGGCCATTGCTCACCGCAAGCGCCCGGCGCATCGCATCCGGCCGCACTTCGAGTCCCTGCAGCGCCTCGCGCGCCGCGCGCAGCCCGCCGGAAGCGACGATGAACGCCGTCGGCAGGACCTGCCACTCCACGTGCCACTGCCCGGTCGCGCGCTCGTGGTCCTGAACCATGGCATCGAGCATGGCGGAATGCTGCTCGCGGACGATCTTCGCCGCCGCCACCATCATCTCGCTTGAAATCGGGTTGCGTTTCTGGGGCATGGTCGAGCTGGCGCCCCGGCCGGAGACGAACGGCTCCATCACCTCCCCGGTCTCCGTCTGCATCATCAGCATGATGTCGTAGCCGATCTTGCCCAGCGAGCTGCAAACCAGCGCAAGAAAGCCGGTGACCTCGGCAAACCCGTCACGGATCGTGTGCCAGGTGATGTCCGGCACGCCCAGGCCAAGCTCTTCGGCCAGCGCCGCCTGTGTCGGCAAACCGTCCTTGCCGAGCGACGCGAGGGTGCCTGCCGCGCCGGAGAAAGAGACCACCTCCACGCGCGGGCGCAGTTCTTTCAGCCGCTGTCGATGCCGGTCGATTCCGCTCAGCCAGCAGGCGGCCTTGTAACCGAATGAGACCGGCAACGCGTGCTGCAGGTGGGTGCGGCCGGCCATCGGTGTTTCCGCGTGGTCCGCTGCAAGCTTTGCCAGCGCATCGGCGATGGCGTCCAGCTCTCGGGAGACCAGGCCAAGCGCATCGCGGATCTGCAGGACATCGGCCGTGTCCATGATGTCCTGGGTGGTAGCGCCCCAATGGGTATATTGCCCGTGCCCGTCTGCGACCCATTCCGCCAGCTGCTCGACCAGGGGAAGAATCGGATAGCCGACAATCTCGGTGCGCTCCCGCAGCCGGGGCCAATCGATCGGGTCGAGGGTCACCGCGCTCGTGATGGCATCGGCTGCCGCGCGGGGAATCAGGCCGACCTTCGCCTGCGCACGAGCAAGAGCGGCTTCCACCACCAGATATCGGTGCACGACCGCTTCATCGGTAAACAACGCACGCATCTCGTTGGTGCCGAACATCTCGCCGAAGAGGCGGCCTTCTATGACAATCGACGGCATGGCTTATCTCGACACAGAGGGGTGGATCGGGGCCGGTTCAGCGCGTCCAGGCGGGGGAAGACCACGCCAGGGCGGGGACTTTTCAATTCATTCGATTCGAGCGGGTAACCAGCCTTAGGGCATCATTCTTGGCGCGCAAACCGCTTGCGTAACGGCATCATCGCCCGCGACGTAGATTGTCAGCGCGAACGACGTCTCTTTCTTCGGGCATGCGCGTTGCGCCGAAAAACGCGCCGCTAAGCGTTCGAAATGGCTCTAATCTTCGACCTTGTATCCGGGGGTCAACGTCTCCGCGCGGGTCCGACCCGATGGGGCCGCACGAGGAATCAAGCCACAGTCTTGTCATCCGCCGGCGGCTGGGGAGAATCATCCGGCGTCGGCTGTTGTCGTGCCTCGGCCTTCCGCTGCCGCTTTTCCTCCTTCTTCTTTTTCTTGGCAAGATCTCTCTGACGCTTGGCGAACGCATAGTTGGGCTTGATCATCGGCTATCCTTTTCGGTTGGTTTCGGGGTTTAGCACAAGCATAAGGGTAACCCGTTTTGCCCTGACGCGTCGTCAGCGACGTATCACGGCCGGAAGTCAATGATACGCGTCATATCGGGACGGATCGCGGTATCTGGGTCCATCAACGCCTCAACGTCGAAACAAAACGTGGTCTGTCCCCCTGTATACGAAATCCGAACCCGAACCTAGTCTTCCAGAAGCGAGGGGTCGCGCAACGTCGTGTCCTGGCCGCGCACCGGGTTCTCGATCGCCTCGCGGAAGCTGTGCGCGCCTTTCCATTCCGACGGCGGCCGGACCTTGCCTTCGCTGCCCACCTGGTCGATGCCCCAGTAGATCTCCAGCCGGTGGTTGTCGGGATCGCGGAACTCGACCGCGATCTGGACACCCGCGCGCCGGCGCCCCTCGAAATCGACGGTTGCGCCGCACTCGCGCAGGCGCCCGGCCGCAAGCAGCACCTCGTCCAGCGTGCCGACCTCGAAGGCGATGTGGTTCAACTCGACGTTGGGCGCGTCTTCATCGAGTGTGCCGACGAGGCCGATTCCGTGATGGTCCGTATTGCAGCGCAGGAACACCATGCCGCCCGGCACCATCTCGTCCGGATAAACATCGGACACCTGGAAGCCCAGCACCTCGGTGTAGAACTTGACCGAGCGCTCGAGATCCCGGCAGTTGAGCACGATGTGCCCGATCTTGCGGATCTGGAAGCCCAGCCCCTGGGGGCGCGCGTACTCCCTGAGCTTTTGCACCGTGGGGTGCTTCTCGATACCCGCATACGACCCGCTGTAAGGCCGCTGGCGCGAAGCGGGCTTGCCTGGTGAAGACAACTTTGAATTCATAACCATCTCCCCTCAAGAATTGAGGTCAGGTGCATATTTCCATCAATGCGCGGAAACAGACCCTGCTTTCTAAGCGCGCTTCAAATCCTGGATCGATTTCACCAACTGCCCATCCGCCCGTTTGAGCGCCCGCGTGGCCGCGCGGGTGTTGCCGAATGTCGGCACCCATTGCGAATGCTTGCCCGCGCCGCCGGTGACGATCACGATCAGGTCTTCGGGGTTCCCGACCATGCGTACCGGCGCATCCAGCGGCGCATCGGCAAAGCGGTCGGCGCGTTTGCGCCGGAACCGCCGCTCGATGCCCTCTTTCGAAAATTTCGACAAGGGCAGGCTCGCGTGGTCGAACAGCCACCGTTTGACGTCGGCCTTGCTCATGCCGCCGCCGGCGACCGTCGCCGCATGCTCCGGGCCGAAGGCGAGCACCGGCTGCCCGTCGTAATAAGCGTTATTCGATCCGGTAATCGCCATGGTCCCGGCCACCATCGTGAGGATGCCCTCGGCGGTGAGGCTTTCGTGATCGTTGATGTTGTGTGGGCCTTCGGCGGCGACCACCGTCACCGTGCTCGCTTCTCTGGGGAAGCCGAGCTCGACGTGCAGCGGCTCCCACGGGCTCGCGTCCTCGTTCTCCGCGACGCAGAAGGTGAACTTCGCGGGCGTGCCGGCGGTCGCCATGTCGCCGGTGCCCGGAATCGCCGCGCCGATGTTCACCAGCGCCAGCCGCACCGCGCGCCCGATCACAGCATTGGCGCGAAAGTAGTTGCCCATCGCGTTGTTGCCGGCGTTGATGCCCAGTTCTTTCGCCACCGGCCCGTTGAAGATCAGCATCGGCGTGCAGGGATGCGTGGTCGCCTGCGTGCCGTAGAGGTTGTACTGCTCCTCGGCCATCGCCTCGAGCGCCAGCAGCACCAGCGGAAAATACTCCGGCTTGCAGCCCGCCATCACCGCGTTGGCGGCCACCCGGATCGGCGTCGCTGCGCCATACCGCGGCGGGATCTTTGCCATCGGCTTATCGAAGTCGCGGTCGCAGTAGGCGAGCATGCGCTCGACGCGCTCGGGTGTGGGCGGGATAACCGGGAGGCCGTCGCTCCAGCCTTTCGCGCACAGCAATTCATACACCGCCTCGGGGTCGTCGTCGCACTCGATCAGCGCGCCGGGCGCCTTCAGCATTCCCGCCAGTGAACTCACGACTGCTTCTCCTTGACCACCTTGATGAGCTGCGGCAGCGCCGCTTCCGCGCGTTCGCGCACCTTATCCATGTTGAGCCCGCCCAGCGGATGCTGGATCTTGAGCAACGGCAGGTCAGGAACGCCGAACACCTTGGCCTGCGCCGTGCCGAGCTTCATAAACGTATCGGAGCACACCACCGCGGCGATGAGCCCCCGCTTCCTCAACTGCGCCATGTCGTGGACACTCCACGACGTGCACGACCCTCAGTCGGCCATCGCGCTGACGACGAGGTCGGCCTCCTTTGCCAGCTCGTCGAGGATCTCCTTCGTCGCCGGCGCGCTCGACGCGGGCTTGAACTTCATCACCACCGAAGCGACCTTGAACTCCTTCTTCACGCCTTCGATGATGAAGTTGAGCAGGTGATCGGCGTTGTTCTTGCTGTTGTCGAGCACGCCCAGACGGATGCCGCCGCCCAAAGTGCGATCGGATTTCAGCTGCGCCACGTCTTCGGGCGGCGCGTCGGGTGTTACCAGGAATATCTTCGCCATGTCTACTCCCTTTCGATAGCTTGGTGCCATACAACTATCCGCGTGCTTGCAGGCTTTCTCAAGTCCTCCCGCCCTACCACGCCACCGCCCCCCCATCCACCGGGATGATCGCCCCGGTGATGAAGTCCGAGGCGTCGGAGGCCAGCAGCACCGCAATGCCCTTCAGGTCGTCCGGGCCGCCGGTGCGCTTCAACGGAATCTCGCGCTCGATGTTTTCCTTGTTCTTCAGGTAGAGCTTCTCGTTCAGCGGCGTCACGAAAAACCCCGGGCAGATCGCGTTGACCTGGATGTTGTGCTGCGCCCATTTCACCGCAAGATCGCGGGTGAAGTTGACCAGCGCGCCCTTGCTCGAGCCGTAGGCGATCGAGCTGTAGGCATTGGGGTTGCGCCCCACCAGCCCGGCGATGGAGGCGATGTTGATGATCTTGCCGCGCCTGCTCTTTATCATCTCGCGGCCTAGCACCTGCGCGCACAGGAA
>JBFKNN010000090.1:0-11626 GCA_041629335.1 Burkholderiales bacterium
CGGCCGCGGTGAAGGCGCTGAGTGAGACTTATGCGCATCTCTTCAGCGGCGGCGCGCCGGCGGACCTCAAGGGTAAGATCGCTTCGGCGCAGGAGATGGACCGCCTGGTCGGCGGCGAGAACTACAAGAAGTGGCAGCGCGAGTTCCTGCGGTGAAGAGCGCGCGGCCGAGTGGCTCGAATCTTGCTGGTTCTTTCTCGAGCCTGACGTGAGGGTAAGCTGACGATGAGCGGTTCTTCCTTGCTTCTTGAGTACCTGGTGTCCTGCTTCGGCGGCGCCCTGCCGGCATCAGAGTGCGGGCCGGCATGGCATTTCACCATCATCGGCGTGCTGGTGGTGGCTGGAATCGTGGTCCTTGTGCGGATGCGGATACGCGCCGGCAGGCAGCGCGGCGGCGAGGACGATTGAGAAGACAGCAAGGCAGACGATGTCACAGCTCCCGAACGTGCAAGATCGCAGCGAATACAAGCGCAAGATGAACGAGCTCCTGCGCGTCGATCCACGCCGCACGGTCGTGCTGACCGTCGACATGCAGAACGAGTATCTCGATCCTGCGCGCGGCGCGGCGCCGGTCGCCGCCAAAGACGCGAAGCGCGTGATCCGCCAGAGCCGGCGTCTGCTCGACTTTGCGCGCGCGCAGGGCATCCCGGTCGTGCACGCCTATGTCAAGCGCCGGCGGGTTGAGGTCGAGCGCGGGCTGGGGCTTGCGCCGTACGTCGAGGCCAGCCAGCGCGCGCGGCTCTCGCAGAACGCGCAAGCCGAGGCGCGCCGCGCGCCCGATCGCATCGAGGGCACCCCGCAGGCGGAGATACCCGTCGAGCTGGTCGCGCGCGGCGATACGCACGTCACCACCAAGCGGGCAATGGACTCGTTCCATGGCACCGATCTCGACGTGCTGCTCGAGCGGGTGTTCAGGCCCGAGACCGTGGTGGTGACCGGCATCAACACCGACACCTGCGTCTATGCCACCGCGTTTGCGGCAAGCCACCGTGGCTACCAGCCGGTAGTCATCTCCGACTGCGTGGCGAGCATGCGCGGAGACGACCACCACTGGATGGCACTCGAGCTCATGGCGCGCTCGATCGCGTGGGTGCTGACGGTCGACGAGTTCAAGTCGAAGGTGCAGACAGCGCGGGTGCCGGAACCGGCGGCCGCGCAGTGAACCTACCGGCGCGGCTGGCCGCTGGCCGCGCGCTCGCTGTGTTATCGTCTCCATCGGCCTGATTCAACAATCGGAGAACAAGCATGCTCAAGGCGGCCATTTATGGCGCGGGGCGGTGGGGCGCGACGCTCGCCGAGGCGGTCAAGGACAGCCGCAAAATCCGCATCGTCAGGGGAATCACCCGCAATCCCGAGAAACACCGCGAGTTCAGCGAAAAGACCGGCGTCGAGCTGGTGAAGGACTATGCCGCTGTGCTGGGCGATCCGGAGATCAAGGCGGTGGTGCTTGCCACACCGCATTCGCTCCACCACCAGCACGTCGTCCAGGCGGCGAAAGCAGGCAAGCACGTCTACTGTGAGAAGCCGTTCACGTTGACGCGCGCCAGCGCCGAGGATGCGGTGGCCGCGTGCAAGGCGGCGGGAATCACCCTTGCGCTTGGCTTCAACCGCCGCTACGCGCCGTCTTTCGTCGAGCTCCTGCGCCGGGTCAAGGCCGGCGAGATCGGCGAGGTGCTGCACATCGAGGCACAGCACTCGGGGCCGACCGGCTACCGGCTGCAGGCCGGCAACTGGCGCTCGACGCGCAAGGAGGCGCCCGGCGGCGGCATGACCGCGCGCGGCATACACACGCTCGACAACATGATCAACATCGCTGGCCCGGTGACTTCGGTCTATGCGTTAAGCGACAAGCGCAAGCTGCCGGCTGACATCGACATGGACGATACGACTTCGATGCTGCTTCGGTTCGCGGGCGGCGTGACCGGCTATCTCGCGACGGTGTTCGTGACGGGCGATCTCTACCGCGTGCACGTGTTCGGCTCGAAGGGCTGGCTCGAGATGCGCGGCGACACGCGTCTCGTCGCGTGCGGTCTGGAAGGCGCGCCGGAAGAAATCAATTTGCCGAAGGTCAGCAAGGAGCGCGCGGTGCTGGAAGCCTTTGCCGACGCGGTGGCGGCGAAACAACCGTTTCTCGTGCCGCCGGAGGAGGTGATCAACGGCATCGCGGTGCTGGAGGCGGTCGAAGGCGCCGCCGCCAGGGGCCAGCCGGTGCGGATCGGTTAGCTTGGCGCTACGCGGTGTAACAGCAAGAACTGAACCGCCAAGACGCCAAGACCGCCAAGAAGAACGAAACGAGAATACAAGCAAAAACAATACGAAGAACAAGATCTGAAACTCAGAACGAAATCGAAACCGCTAGGCTACGGCAAGTACGGTCACTCCGAAGTTGGTGGAGGTTTTGCCCTTCGTTTTCATTTGAATTCGATTTTCGTGGCGGTCTTGGCGGTTCGATTTGACTTTGACCTGCCGGATATTCGTCGCGACTGATCCCTCTTTCGCGTCGTATCAGGCGCGCAACGGGCGAAACGCCTGCTCCAGATCCGCGATAAGATCATCCGGGTCCTCGAGCCCGATGTGCAGCCGCACCGTCGGGCCGCCCGGGTCCCAGTGCGTCGCAGTGCGGTACTTGTCGATTCGCGCGACCGTGACCAGGCTCTCGTAACCGCCCCAGCTCGAGCCGATGCCGAAGAGCTTCAGCGCGTCGACAAAGGCCGCCAGGGCTTTCTCGCTCACCGGCTTCAGCACGATCGAGAAGAGCGAGGCCGCGCCGTCAAAGTCGCGCTTCCAGATTGCGTGGCCGGGATCGCTTTCGAGCGCCGGGTATAGCACCCGCTTCACTTCCGGCCTCCCCGCCAGCCAGTGAGCCACCCTGATCGCGCTTGCCATCTGGTGCTTCAGGCGCACGCCGATGGTGCGGAAACCACGCAGCGCGAGATAGCAGTCCTCGGGGCTCACGCTGTAGCCGTAGTCGGCCACGGTCTTGCGCACGCCCTGCCAGTACGCTTCGGTGGTTACGATCACGCCCATCATCACGTCGGAATGGCCGACGATGTACTTGGTCGCGGAGTGGATGGACACATCGACCCCGCGCTCGAACGAGCGGAAGAAGTAGGGCGTGCCCCACGTGTTGTCTGCCAGCACCGGGATGCCGCGGGATCGGGCCGCCGCGGCGATCGCCGGGATGTCCTGCATCTCGAAAGTGAGCGAGCCGGGCGCCTCGCAGAAAACCGCCTTCGTGTTCGACCGGAGCAGGCGGGCGATGCCGGCGCCGGCGAGCGGGTCGTAGTACTCCACCTCGATGCCGCTGCGGGCGAGCTGGCGGTCGCAGAAGTTGCGCGTGGGCGCATAAACGCAGTCGGCGATGAGGACGTGATCGCCGTTGCCTGCGAACGCGCTGATGGCCGCGGCAATTGCGCCCAATCCCGAAGGCAGCGCCACCGCGCGATAGCCGCCTTCGAGCGCCGCGACCGCGTCTTCGAAGGCCTGCGTCGTCGGCGTGCCGTGCCGTCCGTAGCTGATCTTGCGGTATTCCGGATCGCGCGGCGCCTCGTACGATGCCAGGCTCGGGTGCAGCACGGTCGACGTCCGGAAGACCGGGACGTTGACCATGCCCTGATACTTCTCGGGGTCGCGACCGGCCTGGGTGAGCAGGGTGTCTTTTTTCATGGCGCGGGATGGGAGACTGCGGGTATTGTCTCCGGCGCTGAACACGGGCGCAACAATAGCCATGATGCGGACTCCGCCCGGTTTCGGGTTGCCTGCGGTGCCGAAGTTGAAGATAATCGACGCCTGCCGCACCAACCTGCGCGTCGAGACAGGAACGGCCGCATTCGCGGCGCCGCGTTCGCTCAACCCCTACTCACAAGCTGAAACCGCCATGGAACATTTGTTCGAGATCGAAGGTGCACACTATTCCCGACTGGAGGACCGCCGGCTCATTACTGGCGCCGGCCGCTACGCTTCAGACTGGAACCTGCCGGGCGAACTGCACGCGTTCTTCCTGCGGTCGGACCGGGCGCACGCGAAGATCGTGTCGATCGACACGGCCGAAGCCGCCAAGCACCCCGGCGTGGTGCGCATCTACACCGGCAAGGAGGCGGTGGCGGCCGGATTCGTCCGTCCGATGACCATGCTCTCCTTCAAGGGCGTGAACGGCATGACAGTGCGCCAGCCGGAACGTCCGGCACTGGCGCACGGGCGTGTGCGCTGCGTCGGCGAGCCGGTGGCGATGGTGGTGGCCGAAACCGCGCTTGCCGCACAGGACGCGAGCGAGCTGATCGAGATCGAGTACGAGGATTTGCCGGTGGTGATCGACCCCGAGGCCGCGCTGGCCGAGGGCGCGCCGCTTCTGCACGAGAGCGTGCCGGGCAACCTGCCGTTCGAGTTCGAGGCCGGGGACGCCGCGGCAACGGAGGCCGCGTTCGCCAACGCGGCCCATGTCACCAAGCTCAAGATCGCGGTGACCCGCGTTGCGCCCAACCCGATGGAGCCGCGCGCGTGCCTCGCGGCGTACGACAAGAAAGAAGACCGCTACACCATGCACGTCCACGTGCAGGGCGTGAACATGATGCGCAAGCAGCTCGCCGCGTATTCCGGCGTGCCCGAGGACAAGATCCGGGTCGAGGCGCGCGATGTCGGCGGCGCCTTCGGCCAGCGCAGCCTCTCTTATCCGGAATATTGCGTGCAGATGCTCGCGGCGAAGGAGCTCGGGCGCCCGGTGAAATGGGTGTCGGGGCGCTCCGAGGGCATGGCTACCGATTCCCACGGCCGCGCGAACTACGTCAAGGGCGAGCTCGCGCTCGACAAGGACGGGAAGTTCATCGGCATGCGGCTCGACTGGATCGCCGACATGGGCGCGTACCTCACGCCCACCGGCCCGGTAAGCCACTTGCGTAATCCCAGCACTTGCCTCACCGGCGTGTACCGCATTCCCGCGCTGTACGGGCACTGGCGCACCGCGCTGACCAACACCAATCCGATCGCGGCCTACCGGGGCGCGGGGCGGCCGGACGTCGCCTACGTCATCGAGCGCCTGGTGAGCCAGGCTGCCGCCGAGTTGAAGATCGACCAGGCGGAGCTGCGCAAGCGCAATTTCATTCCGCCGGATGCGTTTCCGTACAAGACTCCGACGGGATCCACTTACGAGAATGCGGATCTGCCGGGGGTGCTCGAGAAGGCGCTCGCGCTGGGCGATTGGAGCGGCTTCGCCAAGCGGCGCGAGGCGAGCGAGAAGAACGGCAAGCTGCGCGGGCTTGGAATCTCGACGGTGATCGAGAACACCGGCGCGGGCCTGTTCCCGAAGGACGAGGTGGAAATCTCGATCGCCGCGACCGGCCACGTGACGGTGTACACGGTCTCGCACTCGCAGGGACAAGGCCACCAGACCGCGTTCGCGATGATCGTCGCCGAGGCGCTCGGCGTCCCGGTCGAGCAGGTCGAGATCCGGCAGGGCGACGAGGACCACCCGCTTTTCGGCAACCATACCGGCGGGTCGCGCTCGACGGTCGGCGCGGGCAGCGCCTGCCACCTTGCCGCGCAGAAGCTGGTCGAGGAGGGGCGCGCGAAAGCGGCGCTCGAGCTCGGCACCGAGCCCTCGCAGGTGGATTACGCGAACGGCGAGTTCCGCGACCGGAATTCGGGCAAGAAAGTGAAGCTCGCCGATCTGGCCAAGGCCAAGGCGTTTTCGACCAAGGCGGAAGGCAGCTTCCCCTCGACTTTCCCCAACGGCTGCCATATCGCGGAGGTCGAGATCGACCCGGACACCGGCGTCAGCGAAATCGTGTCGTACGTGACCGTCGATGATTGTGGGCGGGTAATCAACCACACCATCGTCGAGGGCCAGATGCACGGCGGCGTCGCGCAGGGCGCGGGGCAGGTGTTCGGCGAGCACGTGGTCTACGACCACGACAGCGGGCAGCTGATGACCGGCAGCTTTGCGGACTACTACATGCCGCGCGCGGGGCTGATTCGGGAAATCCGGATGGAAGAGCATCCCACGCCCTCCAAGATAAGCCCGCTCGGCGTGAAGGGCATGGGCGAATCCGGCTGTACTGCCTCGCTGGGTGCGCTTACCAATGCCGTGCACGATGCGCTGCGCCCGGTCGGCATCGAGCATCTCGACATGCCGCTCACTCCGGCGAGAGTGTGGACGGCGCTCACCGCCGCGCGCGCCATGAAGGGCAAAAAGAAATAGTTGGCCGCGCACCGGCGCGGGATCACTGAGGACAGTCACATGTATTCGTTCAATTACGTCAAGGCAAAGTCGCTGAAGGAAGCCGGTGAGCTGCTCGGCGCGAACGAGGAGGCGAAGCTGCTCGCGGGCGGCATGACGCTGATCCCGACGCTGAAGACCCGGCTTGCGCAGCCTTCGCATCTCATCGATATCGCCGGGCTCGCCGAGCTCTCGGGCATCGAAGCGAAGGACGGGTGGCTGCGCATCGGCGCGGCGACGCGCCACTGCGAGGTCGCCGGCTCGGCCATCGTCAGGAAAGAAATTCCCGCGCTCGCCGCGCTCGCGGAGACCATCGGCGACCCGCAGGTGCGCAACAGCGGGACCCTGGGCGGCTCGGTGGCAAACAACGATCCGGCCGCCGATTACCCCGCCGGAGTGCTGGGACTCGCGGCGACGGTGGTGACCACCCGGCGCGAGATCGCCGCTGACAAGTTCTTCCAGGGAATGTTCGCCACTGCGCTCGAGCCGGGCGAGATCATCGTGCGGGTCGCGTTCCCGGTGCCCAAGCGGGCGGCTTACGGCAAGTTTCCGCACCCGGCCTCGGGCTACGCGATGGCCGGCGTGTTCATTGCGGAAACCGCCGGCGCGGTGCGCGTGGCGGTGACCGGCGCGGGTCCCGGGGTTTTTCGCTGGGAAGCCGCGGAAGCCGCGCTCAAGAAGGAGATGAGCGCGAAGGCGCTCGACGCGGTCGAGCTGGCTGCCGACGATCTCAACGAGGACATCCACGCGAGCCGCGAGTACCGCGCTAACCTGGTCCGCGTGATGGCCAAGCGCGCGGTTGCGCAGCTCATCGCCAAGAAATAGTCAATATAAACATCGGGTTATAAAGTCATGGTCAAAGTCGAACTGACGGTCAACGGCAAGAAGCAGGCGCGCGAAGTCGAAGATCGCACGCTGCTCGTGAACTTCCTGCGCGACGAGCTGGGCCTCACCGGGACGCATGTTGGCTGCGATACCAGCCAGTGCGGCTGCTGCACGGTGCACGTGAACGGCCGCGCGCTCAAGTCATGCTCCATGCTCGCGGTGCAGGCGAACGGCGCCGAGGTGGTGACGATCGAGGGCATGGCAAAGAACGGCAAGCTGCACCCGGTGCAGCAGGCATTCACCGAGTGCCACGGGCTGCAGTGCGGCTTCTGCACGCCGGGGATGATCATGGCGGTGGCGGGGCTGCTGAAGGACAACCCGAACCCGACCGACGCCGAGATCGAGCACGGCCTGGAAGGCAACCTCTGCCGCTGCACCGGCTACATCAACATCGTGAAGGCGGTGAAGAAGAGCGCCGAGCTCATGCGCGGCAAAGGGAGCTGACGCCGCTCCGGCGCCAATCTTCGGCCGTGGGCCCGTTCCATTCAGCCGGATGGACCAGCCGATTGGTCTTTTCTTGGTTGATCGCCGAACAATAAACATGCGCATGGTCAGCGCGGGATGCGGTCGTCCACCGGGCCGGGCGGGACAAGCCTGGGCCAAGGCCGCAGTACGTGGTCACTGCCTCTCCCCAGCGCATCCGGCGTCAGGCATCAGACACTCGATACGGTGGTCGTAGTGGACAAAAGGTGCCCTGCGGACTTCGCGGTGGGGAGCCTGCCGGTAGTCGCGCCAGCCGCTCGCCGCGCACAGGGGTTCACCTGCCGGCAGCCCCGGCAGGCGGATCAGTGCCGTTGCGGACATGTTGCTTAAGCGGGTCTTCAGTTCCCTGTTTGCTGCCCGACGCCGCAAGAAGGCGGGCAGCGAACGCGTCGGGCGGGCGGTTTCGCTTATGTCGCAGGGCTTGCATACGGAAGCGAGAGAGCTGCTCACCGAGCATTTGATTGATGCGCCAAGCGACAACGTGGCGCGGCAGTTGCTGGCGAGCATTGCGCTCGGGCGGGGACGCGCGGCGGAGGCCCTGACCCACCTCGATGCCATTGACGCGGAGCCGACCGCGGAAACCTCCTTCCTGCGCGCCGACGCGCTGCGCCTCGCAGGCCGGACCGAGGAGGCGCTTGCCGAATACCAGGCGTTGCGGCAGCGCGCGCCGGACTTCGCGGCCGGGCATCTGGCGTGCGGAACGTTGTTGTCGGAGCTCGGACGCTGGGACGAGGCTGTCGCGGCGCTGCGCGATGCCCGTCGCCTCGACCCGGAGTCGCCGGCGATCCTCAACAACCTTGGCAACGCTCTCAAAGGCGCGGGCGAAATACGCGAGGCGGTGCAATCGTTCGAATTGGCGGTTGCCAGGGCGCCCGACTTCAAGGATGCGCGGCAAAGCCGGATCTTCCTGATGCATTATTTGCCGGATGTGGCACCGGAGGCGATGTTTGCGGCACAACGGGAGTTCAACGAACTGCACGCGGCGCCGCTGGCGGCGATGCACAAGCCGCATGCCAATGCCCCCGATCCTGAACGTCCATTGCGGGTCGGCTACGTTTCCGGAGACTTCAAGCGCCATCCCGTTGGCTATTTCATTAAGCCGGTCCTGGAAGCGCACCGTCGCGACTTTGCAAGCGTGGTCTGTTATTCCACCAGGGCGCAGCGCGACGATCTCACGGCGGGAATCGAGGCCGCATGCGACATCTGGCGCCAGGTGGACAACCTGCGCGACGACGCATTCGCCGAACAGATCCGCGCCGATGCAATCGACATTCTCGTCGATCTGTCGGGGCACACCCGGGGAGATCGCCTGCTCACCTTCGCGCGCCGGCCGGCGCCGGTGCAGGCAACCTGGCTGGGATTTCTGGATACCACCGGGCTGGATGCGATCGATTACATCATCGTCGATCCGCTTTTCATGCCGCCTCCCGGCTCGCGCCAGAGGTTGTCCGAGGCTCCCCTGGTCCTGCCGCGCAGCTACCTTTGCTACCAGCCTCCGGTGTACGCTCCCGATGTTTCACCCTTGCCGGCGCAAAGAGACGGGCGGGGCGTCCGCTTCGGCTCCTTCAACAATCTTGCCAAGATCAACGGAGAAGTGATCGCGCTCTGGGCGGAGGTGCTCAAGGCCGTGCCGGACGCGACGCTTGTGCTCAAGACGGGCAATCTGGTCCGCGCTCGTTCGCGTGAATGGCTGGTCGAGCGTTTCGGCGTGCACGGCATCAAGCCGGCCCGCCTCGACCTGCGCCCCGGGGTTCCCCACCCGGATCTGCTCGCGAGTTACGGCGAGATCGACGTTGCCCTGGATCCTTTTCCTTACACCGGAGGCCTGACGACACTTGAAGCGTTGTGGATGGGTGTGCCGGTGCTAACGCTCGCGGGCGACACACTGCTTCGCAGAATGGGCGTGACCTGTCTCGGCAACGCCGGCTTGCCGGAGTTCGTCGCGGAATCGCCGCAGCACTACGTTGAAATTGCCGCGCGTTGCGCACGCGAGATTCCCTGGCTGGCGGAGATACGCTGGGGAATGCGTGATCGTCTGGCGCGCTCGTCACTGTTTGACTCGGCCGCTTTCACGCGCGACCTCGAGGATGGCTACCGCCGGGTATGGCGGGACTGGTGCGCGCGGGCAGGTGGCGCCGCGCCCGTAAGGCGCTGAGAAGCAGAACTGAACCGTCAAGACCGCCAGGAAGGTCCATTCATGAATTCGAGTCGAACCGCCAAGGCCGCCAAGAAATATCAGAACCAGTATTAAAGCAGAAGCGAAAACAAGATTAAAACCAAAGCCTTCAGGTCAGGGCGAATTCAGGCACGCCGGGATTACTAAAGACTTGGCCCTTTGTTTTCATTAGGACTTGATTTTCTTGGCGGTCTTGGCGGTTCAATAGGTCTTTCACTCTGACACGCACAACGAGGAGACATTTCCCATGCCACGCATCGACATCGGGGGCCTGCATCTCAATTACCAGGACGAGGGCAAGGGCGAGGCGCTCCTGCTGATCCCGGGCCTGATGGGGCTGCTCGACGCCTGGGATTTCCAGGTCGCCCATTTCTCCAAGCGCTACCGCTGCATCCGCTTCGACCACCGCGGCACCGGCGACAGTGACAAGCCGAAGGACGCCTACTCCACGCGGCTGATCGCCGAGGATGCGGTGCGCCTTCTTGATGCCCTGGGCGTCGAGAAGGCGCACGTCATCGGAACGTCGACCGGCGGCGCCATACTGCAGAATCTCGCGATCGACCACCCGGAGCGGCTGCTTTCCTGCATCTTCACCAATACCTGGACCACCGCGGACGAGTACATCCGGCGCGTCCAGACCTCGCGCATGCGCATCGCGCAGAGCTACGGGCCCGAGGAATACATCAAGTTCAGCTCGCTGTGGACCTGCGGGCCCAACCAGTTCCGCTACGACTGGGAGAAGATCGCGGCGATCGAGGCGCGCCAGAAGAAGACCATCGCGCCGGTCGATGTGCTGGTCGGGAGGCTCAGGATGACGCTCGAGCACAACCGGATCGCCGATCTTTCGAAGATTACCCGGCCCTCGCTCGTCATCGGCACCGAGGACGACCCCACCGTGCCGGGCTACTTCGCCGGTGACCTGCACCGCGCGATCAAGGGCTCGCGCCTGCACATGATGAAGGAAGGCGGGCACTACTCGTACCGGCGCCGGCACAAGGAGTTCAACGCCGTGGTCGAGAAATTCTTGAAGTCGCAGTCGGCGCGCAAGAAGAAGTCCGGGGCGACTCGCACGGAGGCGCGGCCCGCGAAGGTACGCGCGAAGCGGAAGTCAAGGCCACGGCGCCGATCCCGCCAGTAGGCGCTCCAACACGCGCAGCAGACCCGTGATTTCACGAGACCGGTTCCCTGGAATTCCCCGGGAGCAAGTGGCTAATGCGGGTGATCGCATTAATCGAGGAGGCGGGCTTAGTCCGGCGTTTCCTCCGGCAACTGGGGCTGAGAAGCATTTGCATGGCCACGTCGGACCCGCGCGCACTTGGCCGCAAAGGCCGAGGAATTCCATCATTCCCCCGACATATCAATGAATAGCCGACGTTGCCCAGCGCGGTGCCAGGACCAATGGCGCTTCGCTGAGCACGCGCCCACTGCTCGCGTCGCCCGGAGCCGGCTCTCAAGTCGCTTGCGACAATCGCCGTTGTCGGCCGAGCGAGCTCAGGCGTAGACTTCTCGCAACTGCGAGCGCGGCCTGGCCCATGTCAGCACGTACGACTGCGGCCGGCGCGGACCGCGGAAAGGCGCAGGGCGGTTTTCCTATCGGTTTCGCGTACCAGCCGGCGAGGCCCGGGGGCAAGCATGATGCGGCGCGGATTGGATTTCGGCCTGGCATCCAGCCTAGTCGCGGTTTTCGCGCTTCTTGCGTGCTTCTCGAAGCCCGCCGCGGCAACCAATGTTTCCCTGTCAGGCGCCTGGAGCTACGAGTCTACCGGCTCCACTGTGGTGCTAAGGGTAGACCGCATCACCAATCATTCAACCGGCGGACACTCGGGGACGCTGCGATTGGAGTTGTGGGCGTTCGCGACGCCCTACAATGGC
>JBFKNN010000091.1:0-11487 GCA_041629335.1 Burkholderiales bacterium
GCCCACTTCGAACGGAATCTGCAGCGCGCGCGCGGCGATCGTGCCGGTAGCGTTGATCTGCGCGGTTACGTAGGTAAACGACGCGACCGCGAGCACCACGACCCCGAGAAAGCGCGGCAGGTTGCCGCCGTAGCGCGTGCCGATGAAATCCGGCACGGTGTAGCAGCCGAACTTGCGCAGGTACGGGGCCATCAGCACCGCCACCAGCACATAGCCGCCGGTCCAGCCAACCACGAACGCGAGGTAGGGATGGCCGCCCATGTAGATGCCGCCTGCCATCGCGACGAAGGAGGCGCCCGACATCCAGTCCGCCGCCGTCGCCATGCCGTTGAACACCGTCGGCACCTGGCGCCCGGCAACGTAGTAGGCGTCGACCTGCATCGTGCGCGACAGCCAGCCGATCAGCGCGTAGATGGCGATGGTGAAGGAAACGAACAGAATGCCGATCGTGTCCTCACGCACCCCGAACTGCTCGAGGATCGCCATCAACCCGATGAAGATCACGAAGCCGCCGGTGTAGAGGCCGTAGATCCGCGGCAGATTGTCGACGAATGAACCTTTTGGTATGAAGAAGCTCATGTGTTTTCCCCTTTTATTCCTCTTCCGCCATGCCGCAATCGCGGTCGATCTTCTCCTGCTGCTTCACGAAAACGAAGAGCTGGACCACGAACACGACGAGGGCTCCCTGCGCGGCCATGTAGTAGCCGAGCGGCATGCCGATGAACTTCAGGCTGTTTAGTTCAGGCGCGAACCAGTGAACCACGTAAGAAAAGATGAACCAGATCGTAAGATGCACGATCATGAGGTTGCGGGTTCGCGACCAGTGGATCGCTCTTTGGGCGACGTCTGTGCTCATTAGTGACCTCCTCCTTCGTTAACGACCAAAAACGATTTCACGTTTCCATTTCAGGCTTGACGCAGGGCGAGCGGGCTCCGCGTCGACCGGGACGAAAACGCGCAGCTTCCCATCGACCGGCAATCATGCGATTCTTCGACATCCGAAAACCGACGAGCAAGATGACCATCACGCAACGCAGCCGCATTTTCTCCGCCGGATTCTGGAAGTCGGTTTTCAACTACCTTAGTGGCGGCCGCTCCAGTCGCCGCACTGCGATTACCGAGCGAGACGGCCTGGAAAATTTCATCCGCACCCGCTCGGCGCACGTTGCGCAAACCGCGCTTTACGGGTATCTGCGCACGCGTGCCGGCACGCGCTTCCCGGAGCTCTTCTCCAACGATCCCTTCGTGGATTCGATCAATATCGCGAAGTGGCATGTGTGGCTCGCCTGCCTGGCCGACCTGTCCGTTTATGCGGGCCAGCTCGTATGTCGCGCGACGCATGCGCCTGGTACCCAAGTGGGGCCATTGATGCAGGCCATCGTGGACAACGTGCTGCGCGCAACTGGCACGCCGCCGGACGCCGGCCCCGAATACGGGCAGCACGCGAACCGCGTCCGCGCCCGCATCGCACTGTGCGCATGGGGTCCACTGACCGATGAAGAGGCGCCCTTCGCGGAAAGCCCGGCCGCCCTGGTCCACTGGGCTCCGATCGCCGACGATCTCAAGGATCTCGACGAGGAAATCGTGCGTAATTCGGTTCGCTTCCGCTGGCACGAAGTGAGGCGCGAGCTGCGCGGCAGCCTCGATGGGGCAGCCGTGCTGGCGTCGGCCGGCGAAATTCCCGCCACGCGTGATGCGCCGGACAACCGGGGCTGAGGCCCGCGTGTAGCCTGCTCGCATTGCGTGGGTCCGCAGTTGCAAGGCGATGCTCAAGCGGCCGAGGTCAAAGGACGGACAAGCGGGGGAATGTGCGGGGGGAAGGGGGCAGGGCTGGTGTTGCGTCGCCAGCGCTTCCCGTGATCAACGGTACGATCCATGAGCTCCTCCATCCTGTTCTCTGCCGCGATGGCCGCCGTCGCGGCATAGCTCGTCGTTATTTTTCGGCAGGTATCCGGTGCATGGTATTCAAAAATACTTACAAAATCCTGAATCCGCGCTTTAAAATGGTGCGTCAACGATCGTATTGCGCCGCGCCGTTGCCAGCCCCGCAGCGCAAATAATAGAGACGTCGAAACAACGTGTTGCGAAACCGGCCGGGGGCGCAGTCGCTGCGCGCGGCAGCCGTGGAGGACGGCCGTGAGAATACTCATCACCGAAGACGATGCAGCACTGGCGGAGGCGCTGCAGTTTTCGCTCACCCAGGCGGGCTACGCCGTGGACTGGGTCGCGAATGGCGCGGCCGCCGACGAAGCGCTCAAGGACAATGTCTTCGGCCTGCTGATTCTCGACCTGGGTTTACCCAAGCTCGACGGGTTCGAAGTCCTGCGGCGCCTGCGGCGCCGCAACACGACCTTGCCGGTACTCATTCTCTCCGCCCGCGAGCAGCCCGAGGAAAAAGTGACCGGGCTCGATCTGGGGGCCGACGATTATCTGGCCAAGCCGTTCAGCCTCAACGAGCTGCGCGCCCGCGTGCGCGCGCTGCTGCGGCGTGGCCAAGGCAGTTCCGGGCCTTCGTTGTCGTACGGTGCGCTCACCTTCGACACGGTCGGCCGTTCCGCCAGCATCGAGGGCAGGACCGTGCCGCTGTCCGCGCACGAGACCGGGGTGCTGGAGGTGCTGCTGCAGCGTTTCGGCCGGGTCGTGAGCAAGGAGCAGCTGGTCGAGCAGCTCTACACCTACGACAAGGAAGTGAGCCACAACGCGATCGAGGTGTACATTCACCGCCTGCGCAAGAAGATTGCCGGCACCGGTGTTACGGTCCGCACCGTCTACGGCCGCGGCTACCTGCTCGATTACGTGAACAACTGATCGGGGCCCCGCGCCGCCTCAGTCAGCGCGCGCGGCAAGCAGCTCATTGACAGTCGCTACCAGATCACGCGTGGCGAACGGTTTGGTCATGAACGCGTCCGCACCCATCGCGAGGCCCTTCTTGATTTCACTATGCCGCCCGCGTGCGGTGAGCATCAAGATCCGGGTGCGTGCGAGCGCGCGGTCCGCGCGCACCTGGCGGCACACTTCGTAGCCGTTGACCAGCGGCAGCATGATGTCCAGCACGATGAGATCCGGGTGCATGTTACGCGCGCGCTGCAGTGCGTCGGCGCCGTCCCGGGCGACCGTCACCGCGTAGCCGGCGTTCTTCAGCAGGAACTCGAGCGAAATCACGATGCTCGGCTCGTCCTCGGCGATCAAGACATTTTTCTTCATGGGCGCTGCGCCGTGCTTCAGGTCGCGAAGCGGGCTCGCGGCTCGCCGGCCGCCGCAGGCGCGGGCGCAGCGGGCCGCAGCGGCACGGTGAACGAGAAAACCGACCCGGCGCCGGGGCTGCTGGTGACCCACAGCCGTCCGCCGAAGTGATCGATGATCTGGCGCGATATGGCGAGGCCGAGGCCGCTGCCTTCCGGCTTCTGGGTGAGGGTGTCGCCGACCTGGCGGAACTTGTCGAAGATCACCCGCTGCGCGGCCGGTTCGATGCCCGGGCCGTTGTCGGCGACGTCGACCCGCAGCGCGTCGCGCTCGCGGGTGAGAACGACCCGGACATGGCCCGTGTCCTGCCTGCAGAACTTGGCAGCGTTGGACAGGAGATTGAGCATCACCTGCATCAGCCGGTCACGGTCGGCAAGGGTTTGCGGCGCCTCGGGCGGAAGCACGGTCTCGAGCGCCACGTTCCGGTCCTTGAACAGCTGGCTTACCGCGGTGACCGCATCGTCGATCAGCTCCCGCAAGTCGATCTCGCCGGTGTGCCACTCGGCGTTGCCGGATTCCATTTTCGCGAGATCGAGCACCTGATTGATGAGGCGCGTAAGGCGCTCCGATTCCTTGATGACGATGCCGAGGAACTTGGCGCGCTGCGCCCGATCGAGGTCCGGATTGTCGCTGAGGATCTCGGAAAAGGCGCGGATCGAGGTAAGCGGCGTCCTCAGCTCATGCGTCACGGTGGAGATGAAATCGTCCTTCAGCCGGTCGAGCTCCTGCAGCCGCTGATTGGCGCTGCGCAGTTCGTTGGTGGCGGTCTCCAGTTCGTGCGACTTCTGCTCGAGCTGGCGGCTGTAGGCAAGGACTTGCGAGGCCTCGTCGATGATGTTCATCACCTCGTCGATGCCGAGCGGCTCCTCGTCGACCACCGAGGCGACCATCACCCGCGCGGAAGCGCTGCCGATGGTGCCGGCAAGCAGGGATTCGGCATGGTGCACCAGCGCCGCATCGGCGGTGAGCGCGGTGCCGTCCGGCAGCCCGCGGCTGCGGGCGTAGACGGTGAGCGCTTCAGCCGCCCGTTCCGGGCCGAGGAAGCGGCCGAGCAGCGCGCGCAGATCCGCGACCGATGCGCTGCCGCGCCAGAAGCGCGACCCGGCGGCCGCCGCCGGGTGCTTCAGCACGTCGACGAACAGCGTGGCCTGGCTGTGCTCGGCCGCGGCGGGGCGTTGCAGCAGGGAGATTCCGACGTAGCAGCCGATGTTCGCGAGCATGCTCCAGAACAGGCAATGGGTGATGTCGTCGAAGCCGTAAAGGCCGAACAGCTGCTGCGGGCGCAGGAGGTCGATGCCGAAGATCCCCTCCAGCAGGAACTGGATCGGCAGCCAGCCCGACTTGGCGAAAGAGGGCAGCAGCAGCGTGTACGTCCACACCAGGAAACCGGCGGCAAGTCCGCAGGTGGCCGCGAGCCGTGTGCCGCCCTTCCAGAAAATTCCGCCGATGATCGCGGGGGCAAATTGCGCCACCGCCGAGAACGAGATGAGCCCGATCGAAACCAGTGCGTAGGCCTCGCCGGCGAGGTAGAAATACAGGTAGCCCAGCACGAGGATGAAGACGATCGCGCCGCGCCGGATGCCCAGCAGCAGGCCGGAGAGATCGGGCCGTTCGTTCAGTCGCAACCAGCGCATGCGCAGCAGCACCGGCATCACGAGGTCGTTGCAGAACATGGTCGAGAGCGCAATGGTCTCGACGATCACCATGCCGGTTGCGGCCGAGAGCCCGCCGATGAAGGCAAACAGTGCGAGCCACGGCTGGCGCTCCGAGATCGGCAAGGTCAGCACGAAGGTGTCGGCGTCCACGCCGCCGCCCGGGAAATGCATGAGGCCGCCGAGAGCGATCGGCAGCACGAAGATATTGATTGCGAACAGGTAGGCGGGAAACAGCCAGATCGCCTTGTTCAGGTGCCGCTCGTCGACGTTCTCGACCACCGTCACCTGCCATTGGCGCGGCAGGAACATGATCGCGAGCATCGAGAGGAAGGTGAGCGTGGCCCAGGTAGTGTAATTTCCGACCTCGCTGCCGATGGCGAGCAGCGCGTTCAGCTGCGGCGTCTGCGCCGCCCGGTCGAATATGTCCGCGAACCCACCGTACATGCCGTAGGTCACGAACAGCCCGACGGCCAGGAACGCCAGCAGCTTTACCAGCGACTCAAACGCCACCGCCGCTACCAGGCCTTCATGGCGTTCAGTGGCGTCGAGGTGGCGGGTGCCAAACAGGATGGTGAAGGCGGCGAGCAGCATCGCAATGTAGAACGTCGTGTCCCCGATGAACATTTGCGCCGACTGGGTATCGGGCATCACGACGTCCGGATACTGCAGGATGATCGAGAAGCTGGTCGAGATCGCCTTCAGCTGCAGCGCGATGTAGGGCACGATGCCGATAATCGCGATGATCGTGACGAGCCCGCCCAGCATCTGGCTCTTGCCGTAGCGGGAGGCGATGAAGTCCGCGATCGAGGTGATGCGGTTCGCCTTGCTGATGCGGATGATCTTCAGCATCACGTACCACCATAGGGCGGCCATCAGCGTTGGCCCGAGGTAGATCGGCAGGAAGCCGATGCCGCTGGTTGCGGCGCGGCCGACGCTGCCATAGAAGGTCCACGAGGTGCAGAAGACCGCCAGCGACAGCGCGTAGATGTAGGGGTTCGCGATGATGCTGCGGCCGACATCGGCGCGCTTGTCGCCGTAGTAGGCGATCGCGAACAGCAGTCCGACGTAGGCGAACGAGATGAGGACGATGACGCCGCCGGTCAGCATGGCGATGGGGCTGGTGCGTCAGTCGCCCCGCTTCTCCACCACCAGCGCCATCAGGCCGATCACCAGCGCCCACACGGCGAAGACGTAGGCGTACAAGACGGGGACGCCGAAGATCTCGCCCTGCCCGGAGAACAGGTGGAGCAGCGGGTAGTTGAGCAGCAGGCAGCCAAGCAGGAACAGCGCCACCAGGCGCTGTCCCTTGATGTTCGGCCTTAGCATGGGCCCGCGGGCGGGAAGAGGGGCGGTGGCTACCCTGCGCGCACCGCTAGTTCGCGGGCTGCTTGAGCTGTTCGAGGATCGCCGGGTTCTCGAGCGTCGAGACGTCCTGCTTGATATCCTCGCCCTTGGCGATCGAGCGCAGCAGCCGGCGCATGATCTTGCCCGACCGCGTCTTCGGCAGGTTGTCGCCGAAGCGGATGTCTTTCGGCTTGGCGATCGGTCCGATCTCCTTGCCGACCCAGTCCTGCAGCTGCTTGATGACCTTCTTGGCTTCTTCCCCGTTCGGGCGCGCGCCCTTGGTCACGACGAAGGCGACGATCGCCTCGCCGGTCGTGTCGTCGGGTCGGCCCACCACGGCCGCTTCGGCAACCAGCGGATTGGCGACCAGCGCCGATTCCACCTCCATCGTGCCGAGACGGTGACCCGACACGTTGAGCACGTCATCGATGCGGCCGACGATGCGGAAGTAACCGTCCTCGTCGATGCTCGCGCCGTCGCCGGCGAGATAGTACTTGCCCTTGAAGTCGTCCGGATAATAGGTCTTCTTGTAGCGTTCGGGGTCGCCCCAGATGGTGCGCAGCATCGACGGCCACGGCTTCTTGATGACGAGAATGCCGCCCTTGCCTTTGCCGACCGAGTTCCCGGTCTCGTCCACCACGTCGGCGAAGATGCCGGGCAGCCCCAGCGTCGCCGAGCCGGGCTTGGTCGGGATTGCCCCCGGCAAAGGCGAGATCAGGTGGCCGCCGGTTTCGGTCTGCCACCAGGTGTCGACGATCGGGCAGCGCTCGCCGCCCACCGTGGTGTGGTACCACATCCAGGCCTCGGGGTTGATCGGCTCGCCCACCGTACCCAGGATGCGCAGGCTCGAGAGATCATATTTCTTGGGCAGGTCGCCTCCGGCTTTGATCAGCGAGCGGATGGCGGTCGGCGCGGTATAGAACACCGAGACCTTGTGGTCCTGGCACATCTTCCAGAACCGTCCGGCATCCGGGTACACCGGCACGCCTTCGAACATGACTTCGGTCGCTCCGCAGGCTAGCGGGCCGTAGGTGACGTACGAATGGCCGGTCACCCAGCCGACGTCAGCCGTGCACCAGAACACGTCCGAGGGCTTGTAGTCGAACACCCACTTCATGGTGAGGATGGTCCACAGCAGATAGCCGCCGGTGGAATGCTGGATGCCCTTGGGCTTGCCGGTCGAGCCCGAGGTGTAGAGGATGAACAGCGGGTGCTCCGCGCCGACCCACGTCGGCTCGCACGAGTCCGATTGGCCGTTCAGCAGGTCGTGCAGCCACACGTCGCGCTTAGCGTCCCAGTTGACCTTCCCGCCGGTGCGCTTGTAGACGACCATCGACTTGATCGACTCGCAGCCACCCATGTCGATCGCCTCGTCGACGGCGGTCTTCAGCGGAATTACACGCCCGCCGCGCATCTGCTCGTCGGCGGTGATGACGGCGACGGCGCCGGCGTCGATGATCCGGTCCTGCAGGCTCTTGGCGGAAAAGCCGCCGAACACCACCGAGTGAATCGCGCCGATGCGCGCGCAGGCCTGCATGGCGACCACGACCTCGATCGACATCGGCATGTAGACGATGACGCGGTCGCCCTTCTTGATGCCGAGCGACTTCAAGCCGTTCGCCATCATGCACACGCGGCGGTAGAGCTCCTTGTAGTTGATCCTGGTGACCTTGCCGTCGTCGGCCTCGAAGATGATGGCGGTCTTGTCGGGCTGTGTCTTGAGATGGCGGTCGAGGCAGTTGTACGACGCGTTCAGCTCGCCGTCCTCGAACCACTTGAAGAACGGCGCCTTGGATTCATCCAGTACCTTGGTGAAGGGCTTGTGCCAGAGCACGTCTTCGCGCGCAAGCCGCGCCCAGAAGCCGGCAAAGTCCTTCTCCGCCTCCGCGCAGAGCCTGCGGTACGCTTCCATCCCGGAAATGTTCGCCTGCTTGACGAAAGCGTCGCTGGGCGGGAAGACGCGGGTTTCATGCAATACCGATTCGATCGTCTGGGTTGACATGCACTCCTCCGGCTGACGGTGTTCTCCGAATGACGGGAATCGCAGGACCGACGGGCCAGCGCGGGCCGCCGTTTCTTGACGGGGTTAATGGAATCATTAAACGGTCGGCTTGTAAAGACGCGCCCGGCGATCGCTGGCGCGGGCCGGGATTCGCGGGCATACTTACGGCTTTCTTACATGGCGGGCCTCCCCGCATTGCTTGGTAGTGAAACTGGTCAGGTCCGGAAGGAAGCAGCCACAGCTATTCTTAAGCAAGTGCCGGGGGTAAGGCTCGCCACCCCCATTGAGCTTTGCGTAACTGGATTACGCCGCTTGACCCTCAGCCCTTCGCCCTTTCCCGGGCGCGAGAGGGAAGGGGCGGTGCCTGAATGGTTGGTCGACCGTTTCCGCGCTGATCAATAAATGCCTGCACGACGAAACGGGGAGGGCAGGCAAGAAGAACGAGGAGAAGAGGTAATGACGAAATACTCCCTCGCAGCGCCGGCCGCAGCGATGATGCTGGCGCTGGCCGGTGCGCCCGCAGCGGCGGTCGACAGCATTGCCCTCGAAGCGGGCAGCGGCGACAGCACCGACATGGCGCGCGTCGCGCTGCAGTGGGACATGAAGCAGCGTTGGCTTGGGAGTGGCGACTGGCATCTTGGCAGCTACTGGGATCTCGGGCTCGGATACTGGCAACGCAATGCAGCGCCCGGACAGAACGACGACGTCGCCGAGATCGGGCTGACGCCGGTGCTGCGGTTCCAGCAGAACAGCCTGCGCGGGCTGTATGTCGAAGGCGGCCTTGGTATCCATCTGCTGTCACGGAGCCAGATTGGCGACAAGCGCCTGGGCACGCAGGTACAGTTCGGCAGCAGCATCGGAATGGGCGTGCGCTTCGGCGACAAGGGCCAGTACGAGCTGAGCTACCGCTATCAGCACCTGTCGAACGGCAGCGTCAAGCAGCCCAACAACGGCATCAACTTCAATCAGATCCGCTTCCGCCATCATTTCTGACCGGGGATGCGGGGGAAACCGTGATCAGCGCCCGAATCGGCGCTAGAATACGTGTCACTGATCACCAATTACCTTTCACCGCTTTTCCGTGACCCAGGTTCTCGCCCGCAAGTGGCGCCCCAGGACGTTTTCCGAGCTGGTCGGACAGGAACACGTGGTGCGCGCGCTCACCAATGCGCTCGCGCAGCAGCGCCTGCACCATGCATACCTGTTCACCGGCACCCGGGGCGTGGGCAAGACCACGCTCGCGCGCATCATCGCCAAGGCGCTCAATTGCGAGGCCGGCGTGAGCGCCGAGCCGTGCGGGAAATGCACCGCATGCGTTGAGATCGATTCCGGCCGCTTCGTCGACCTGCTCGAGCTCGATGCGGCCTCGAACACGCAGGTCGACAACATGCGCGATCTCCTCGAGAACGCGCTTTACGCGCCGACCGCCGGGCGCTTCAAGGTCTACATCATCGACGAAGTGCACATGCTGTCGCGCTCGGCGTTCAACGCGATGCTGAAGACGCTGGAAGAGCCGCCGCAGCACGTGAAGTTCATCCTGGCGACGACCGACCCGCAGAAAATTCCGGTCACCGTGCTCTCGCGCTGCCTGCAATTCAACCTGAAGCAGATTCCGCTACGCGAGATCGGCGGGCGACTGCAGCAGGTGCTGGGAGCGGAGAACATCGGTTTCGAGGCGCCGGCGCTCATGCTCCTCGCACGCGCCGCGCAGGGGAGCCTGCGCGACGCGCTCAGCCTGCTCGACCAGGCGATCGCGCACGGCGCCGGCCGCGTCGAGGAGGCCGCGGTGCGCGCCATGCTGGGCACGGTGGACCGCGGGTATCTTCACGCGATCCTGCGTGCGCTTGCGGCCGGGGATGGCGCGGCACTGGTGGCGGAAGCGGACCGCATGGCGGGCCTCAGCCTGTCATTCGATCTCGCGCTCCAGGATCTCGGCACGTTGCTGCACCGCGTGTCGCTGGCGCAGGCCGTGCCCGGCACCGTTGCGGATGACGATCCCGACCGCGAAGCGGTGCTCGAGCTCGCCGGGTTGCTCAACGCCGAGGACCTGCAGCTGTATTATCAGATTGCGCTGCAAGGCCGGGGCGACATCGGCCTCGCGCCGGACGAATACGCCGGATTCACGATGACGCTCCTGCGCATGCTGGCATTCGCCCCGGATGGGACGACCCGGCCCCGCGCGGCACCCGCAGATGCGCGGGCAAGCGCGCCGCCTGCGGGCGCAGGCTCCGCAGTGTCAAAAAAAAACCGCGCTGAGGAAAGCTGGAACGCGATCGTCGAGAGCCTGGGCCTGTCAGGCATGGCGCGGATGCTGGCCCAGCACTGTGAGCTGCTGCGCCACGACGGGCAGGTGCTCGAGCTGAAGATCGCAAGAATGCACGAGCACCTGCTCGACAGGCCCTATCAGGACCGCCTGCGCTCGGCATTGCAACAGCACTTCGGCGCACCGCTCCGGGTGACGATCAGCGTGGGCGAAAGCGAGGGGACGTCTCCGGCCGCGATCGCCGAGCGCGAGCGCGAGCAGCGGCAGGCGCAGGCGGTGGCCGAGATCGAGCAGGACCCGTTCGTGCGCGAGCTGGTGGAAAACTTTGACGGGCGGGTGGTCGAGTCCACGATCAAGCCCAACAAATAGAGAGGACAGAAGATGATGAAAGGCGGTCTTTCGGGCCTGATGAAGCAGGCGCAGCAGATGCAGGAGAACATGAAGAAGATGCAGGAGCAGCTTGCATCGGTGGAAGTCGAGGGGCAGTCCGGCGCCGGCATGGTCAAGGTGGTGATGACCTGCCGCTACGATGTGCGGCGCGTCGCAATCGACGAGAGCCTGCTCAAGGACGACAAGGAGATGCTGGAGGACCTGATCGCCGCGGCCGTGAACGACGCGGTGCGCCGGGTCGAGGCGACGGTGCAGGAGAAGATGGCGGGTGTGACCGCGGGGCTGCCGCTGCCGCCGGGGATGAAGCTGCCCTTTTGAGCAAGGATGAAGGCGGAAGGATGAAGGCGGAAGGAAAAGGAACAGGCGCCGAGCGATCTTCTTTCATCCTTCATCCTTCAGCCTTCAGCCTTTTCGGATGAAGACTCCCTCGACGCTCGAAGAGCTGATGGAGGCCCTGCGTTGCCTGCCCGGCGTCGGGCCGAAGTCGGCGCAGCGTATGGCGTATCACCTGCTCCAGCGCGATCGCGACGGAGCCGAGCGCTTGTCCGCGGCGCTGAGGCTTGCGCTCGAGCGCATACACCATTGCGAAA
>JBFKNN010000092.1:0-11473 GCA_041629335.1 Burkholderiales bacterium
GAAACGGTCTAGTTCCCTACCCCTTATCACCAATCACCAGTCACCAGTCACGATTTGAGATCAGCGAGCATGGACACAGCACCACCAAAGGACAAGCGAGTCGAGATCGCGATCCGCAACTGGGCGCCGCGCTTCGTTTCGAGCGGCGTGCCGCTTGCGGACTTCGAGCAGGTGACGGCCGCCATCACGCAATGGGACCAATGGTGCGCCGCGTGGGGCGCGCGCGCTGCCATCCACGAGCAACTGGGGCGCGAGGCGCTCGCGGCCGGCTACCACTACACTGCCGGGCAGCACCTTACACGTGCGGCGCTGTGCTATCACTTCGGGAAGTTCATGTTTGTGCACAAGCCGGAAGAGATGCGCGCCGCGCACGCCAAGGTGGTGGAGTGCCGCAGGCTTGCCTTGCCGCACTTGCGGCCGCCTGGCGAACGGGTAGAAATACCGTTCATTAATAACACGTTATATGGGATTCTGCGCAAGCCCGAGGGTGCGGCGAAGCCGCCGGTCGTGGTGATGTGCGTCGGGCTCGACTCGACCAAGGAGGAGCTCGACGTCTACGAGAACATCTTCCTCGCGCGCGGCATGGCCACCCTCGTGTTCGACGGGCCCGGGCAGGGCGAAGCCGAATACGAGCTGCCGATACGGGGTGATTACGAGGTGCCGGTCAAGGCGGTGCTCGACTTCGTCGAGACGCGCGCGGACCTCGACGCGGCGCGGGCGGGCATCATGGGCGTGTCACTCGGCGGCTACTATTCGGCGCGCGCCGCGGCGTTCGAGAAGCGCATCAGGGCGTGCCTGTCGTTCTCCGGGCCGTATAGCTGGGTCGAGATCTTCGATGCGCGCAACGAGCTTTCGCGCGAGGCGTTTCGCGTGCGCAGCCACAGCAGGACGATGGAAGAGGCGCGCGAGGTGGCGAAGACGCTCACGCTGGCCGGGGCGGCGAAGAACATAACCTGCCCCATCTACATCGTCGGCGGCGAGCTCGATCGGTTGACGCCGCCCGCCAACGCCGAGCGCATCGCGGCCGAAGTATCGGGGCCGAAAGTACTCGACATCGTGAAGGGCGGCAACCACGTGGTGAACAACCGCCGCTATATGTACCAGACGCAGGCGGCCGACTGGATGGCACACCGGCTCGGCTTGCCCAAAGTTTGATCACAGGGAGGAAGCCATGAAGAACATCCTGTTGTTTTCGGTGATTGCGGCGTTCAGCGCGAACGCGCAGGCGGCAGAGTCGGCGAAGGACTTTCCGTCAAAGCCGATCCGCATCATGGGGCAGGGCGTGGGCAGCACGGCGGACTACCTGTCGCGCTATCTCGGCCAGAAACTCACCGAGCAGTGGGGCCAGACGGTCGTGGTCGACAACCGCGCCGGTGCGGGCGGCACGATTTCGACCGACGTCGTGGCCAAGGCGACGCCCGATGGCTACACGCTGGTGATGGGGCATGCGGGTACCCACGTCAGCTCGGTGTCGCTCTACAAGAACCTGCCGTACGATCCGCTCAGGGACTTCGCGCCGATCTCGCTGGTGGCGAAGCTCGTGACGGTGCTCGTCGTCCACCCTTCCGTGCCGGCCAACAACGTGCAGGAGTTGATCGCCTACGCGAAGCAGAAGGACCTCAACTACGCATCCGCGGGCAATGGCACCATCAGCCATCTCACTGGAGAGCTTTTCAACCAGGTGGCGGGCTTGAAGCTCCAGCATGTGCCGTACAAGAGCGCGGGCGCGGCGCTGACCGGATTGATCGGCGGCGAAACGCCGGTGTCGTTCCTCTCGCCCATCACCGCGCACACGCAGCTGAAGGCGGGCAAGGTGAAGGCTTTCGCCGTGTCGAGCAAGACGCGGTTTCCCGCGGTGCCCGACATCCCGAGCGCGGCCGAGGCGGGCATTCCCGGCATGGAGGCGGTGCTCTGGTTTGGGCTGTTTGCGCCGGCTCAGACCCCGAAGCCGATCGTCGCCAAGCTCAACAAGTCCGTGGTCGAGATCCTCAACCGGCCCGACGTGAAGGAGGCGATACTCGTGCGCGGCGGCGAAGTCGCGCCGTCGACCCCGGACGAGCTCGCCGCGTGGGTCAGGAGCGAGCTCAAGAAATGGACGCCGATCATCAAGGCGTCGGGAATCCAGGCAGGCTAGGTCGGAAGGCGGAAAGGCCTGCCACCCATCACCAATTACGCATGTAGAGAGAACCAAGCATGGATACCACCGTTGCCAGGAAGAAGGACCCGCGCGTCGAAGCGGCGATCTCGCACTGGGCGCCGCGATTCGTCATCAACGGCGTGCCGCTCACCGATTTTCAGGAGGTGACCGCGGCGGTCGACCGCTGGGAGGACTGGTGCGCGGCATGGAGCGCGCGTGCCGCGATCCACGAGGCGCTCGGTGAGAAGGCGCTGGCAGAGGGCTTCAAGCTTTCCGCGGGCGAGCACTTCACGCGGGCGGCGGTGTGCTACCACTTCGGCAAGTTCCTGTTCGTGAACGACATGGGTGAGATGAAGGCCGCGCACACAAAGGCGGTCGCGTGCCGCAACAAGGCGCTGCCGCTCCTCGATCCGCCCGGCGAGCGCGTCGCGATCCCGTATGAGGGAACCCGGCTTTACGGCAACCTGCGCAAGCCCGCGGGCGTCGCCAAGCCGCCGGTCGTGGTGATGTGCATGGGTCTTGACTCCGCGAAAGAGGAAATGGACGACTACGAGAACCGCTTTCTTGCGCGCGGCGTCGCGACGCTCGCGTTCGACGGGCCGGGGCAGGGCGAGGCCGAGTACGAGCTCGGCATCTGCCCGGAATACGAGAAGCCGGTCAAGGCGGTCGTCGACTGGATCGAGACGCGCGGCGATCTCGATGCGAAACGCGTGGGGATCTGGGGCGTATCGCTCGGCGGCTATTACGCGCCGCGCGCGGCGTGCTTCGAGAAGCGCCTGAAGGCCTGCGTCGCGCTCTCCGGCGCCTACCAGCGGTCGACCAGTTTCGAGGGGCGGCCGGTGATCAACGTGGAGGCGTTTCGCGTGCGCTCGAAGTGCGCCAGTCTCGAGGAAGCGGCCAAGGTCGCGGGGCGCATGACGCTCGCGGGCTCTGCCAAGAACATCACTTGCCCGATCTACATCGTCGCCGGCACCAAGGACCGGCTGACACCGCACACGGAGGCCGGCAGGCTCGCGGCCGAAGTCTCGGGACCGTGCGTGCTCTCCGTCATAGAGGGTGGCAACCACGTGGTGAACAACCTGTGGTACCGCTACCGCGACCAGACGGCGGACTGGATGGCGGCGCAACTCGGCGCGCCGAAGGCCTAGGCCGGCGGTGGAATCCGCGAAAGGACGCTAGATGCTCGCTGCCTGGTATGAGAAGAATGGACCCGCGCGCGAGGTGCTGCAGGTGGGCGAGCTGCCCGACCCGGAGCCGGGCGCGGGGGAGGTGCGCGTGCGGCTGCATGCGTCCGGGCTCAACCCCTCCGACGTCAAGGCGCGCGGCGGCAGCCGTCCGGTGATCCCGCCGCGGGTGATCCCGAATTCGGACGGCGCGGGCGTGATCGACCGCGTCGGCCAGGGCGTGCCCAAGCGGCGGCTGCGGCAACGCGTGTGGGTGTACAACGGGCAGTGGCAGCGCCCGCACGGGACATCGGCGAAATACATCGTGCTGCCGGCGGACCAGGCCGTGCCGCTCCCGAAAAAGGTCACCTATGCACAGGGCGCCTGCCTCGGCATCCCGGTGATGACCGCGCACCGATGCCTGTTCGCCGATGGCCCGGTCAAGGGCATGACTGTGCTGGTTACCGGCGGCGCCGGCGTCGTCGGACACTACGCGATACAACTCGCGCGTTGGGCCGGCGCACGCGTCATCGCCACGACGAGCGGGGGCCTCAAGAGCGCGCACGCGCGCAAGGCCGGCGCCCATGCGGTAATCGATTACCGTCAGGAAGACCTCGCCGCGCGCTTGATGCAGCTTACCGCGGACGCCGGGGTCGACCGCGTCGTGGACGTCGAATTCGGCGCGAACGTGAAGCGCTACGCGAAGGCGCTCAGGGGCCACGCGGTCGTGGCGAGCTACGCGTCGACGCAGTCCCCCGAGCCGGTCCTGCCGTTCTACGACCTGATGCGGCTCAACTTGACGCTGCGGCTCGTGTTCGTTTACACCATGCCGGACGAGGCCAAGCGCCGCGCCACCGAGGACATCGCGCGGTGGATCGCCAAGGGCAGGCCGCAATTCTCGATCGCAGCACGCTTTCCGCTCACCGACGTGGTTGCGGCGCACGAGCTCACCGAGTCGGGCCGCAAGATCGGGCACGTCGTGCTGGACATTTCCTGAGCACATGCAAGATACCGCTTGATATTGGAGAACGCCGTGGCACGCAAACCGAAGAAACCCGAGCCGAAACAAGTCAAGGCTGCGAGCATCGATCCCAGGCGTGCGGTGAAGACCGCGCCCGACGGGCTGTACGACCCGGCCGACCCGGGTCACCGCTGGGACCGTCCGCTGCAGGCGCCGGGGCGCATGCAGGTCGATTTCGAGGAGCGCGTGGATTTCCGCCGGCTGCACGAGTACCGGCTCGCTCGCACGCGCGCGGCACTGGCAAAATCGGGCCTCGGCGCGATCCTCACGTTCGACCAGCCCAACATCCGCTACATCTCGAGCACGGTAATTGGCGAGTGGGCGCGCGACAAGTTGACGCGCTGGTGCCTTCTGACCGGCAACGGCGACCCCTGGGTGTGGGACTTCGGCTCGGCCGCGCGGCACCACAAGCTCTATGCACCGTGGCTGCCCACCAACCACTGCCTTGCAGGCCTGACCGGCCTGCGCGGCGCGGTGTCGCCCAGGGTCGGGCTGTTCGAGCAGGCGGCGCAGGAGGTGAAGGACATCCTCGAGAAGGAGGGCGTGGCCGGCATGCCGATCGGCATCGATGTCGTTGAGCCGCCGTTCCTGTTCGCGCTGCAGAAGCTCGGGCTCAAGGTGGTCGACGGCCAGCAGGTGATGCTCGACGCGCGCGAGATCAAGAGCCACGATGAGATCACGCTGCTCAACATCGCTGCATCGATGGGCGACGGCGTCTACCAGGACATCTACGAGGCGCTGAAGCCCGGCGTGCGCGAAGCCGAGATCGTCGCCATGGCGACTAAGCGCTTCTACGAGATGGGCTCGGACTGCGTCGAAGCCGTCAATGCGATCGCCGGCGAGCGCTGCAGCCCGCACCCGCACAACTTCACCGACCGGCTCATCCGGCCGGGCGACCAGGCGTACTTCGACCTGATCCAGTCGTACATGGGCTACAAGACGTGCTACTACCGGACGTTCACGGTCGGCTCGGCGACCCCGGCCCAGGTCGATGCCTACCGCAAGGCGCGCGAATGGATGGACAGCGCGATCGATTCGCTGAAGCCGGGCGTCAGCACGGACCGCGTCGTGCAGGCGTTCCCCAAGGCGCAGGAGATCGGGTTCGAGAGCGAGATGGCGGCCTTCGGGCTCAACTTCTGCCACGGCCTCGGCCTCGGGCTGCACGAGCGGCCGCTGATCTCGCGCCTGAATTCGTTCAAGGACCCGTACGAGCTGAAGGCGGGGATGGTGTTCGCCGTGGAGACGTTCTGTCCGGCGAAGGACGGCGTTTCCGCCGCGCGTATCGAAGAGGAAGTGGTGCTCACGCCGACGGGGGCGAAGGTGATCACGCTGTTCCCGGCGCAGGAGCTGCCGATCGCGAACAAGTATTGAAAAGCAACTGAACCGCCAAGACGCCAAGACGCCGAGAAAAGCAAGAGATATGACAAAGAGCAAAACCAACAACGCAGATTCGGTTTTTGGTTTCTATTTTTTTGGGTTTCCTTGGTGGCCTTGGCGTCTTGGCGGTAAATGGATTTTGAATTTTGGGGGTAGCAGTGGACTCAACGGTTAAACGCAAGAAAAAGACGGAGCCGGAAACGGACATCGGCCGCGAGACGCGGCTCGAGCTCTTTCGCCTGCAGACGGAGTTGAGGTTGTGCGAGAAGCGCGCCTACGATCTCTTCCTGCAAAACCTGATCAAGGGCACGAGCCATCTCTCGCTCGGACAGGAGGCGATCGCCGCGGCGTTCGGCGTCGCCATGCGCCCCGACGATTACACCTTCTGCACCTACCGCGGCCACGCCCACACGCTCGCGCGCGGCGCCTCGATGGCCGGCGTGCTGGGCGAGCTGATGGGCCGCGAGTGCGGGTTGCTGGGCGGCAAGGGCGGCTCGATGCACCTGACCGATGTCGAGAAAGGCGTGATGGGTTCGTACGCCATCATCGGCGCGCACCTGCCGGTCGCCGCCGGCGCGGCGTGGAGCGCGCAGTACCGCGGCACCGACCAGGTTGCCGTGTGCTTCTTCGGCGACGGCACGACCAACATCGGCGCCTTCCACGAGGCGCTCAATTTCTCGGTTGTTTGGAAGCTGCCGGTGATATTCGTGTGCGAGAACAACCTCTACATGGAATACACGGCGATCCACACCGTGACGGCGGTGAAGAACCCGGCGGCGGACCGCGCCGCGGCCTACGGGCTGGAATCGATCCTGGTGGACGGCAACGACGCCGACGAGGTCTACCGTACGGCGGTCAGATACATGGACCGCGCGCGCGCCGGCGGCGGCCCCGCGCTGATCGAGGCCGTGACCTATCGCCACAGCGGCCACTCGCGCGCCGATCCGGGAAAATACCGGCCGGAGGGCGAGCTCGAGCGCTGGCTCGAGCGCGACCCGATCAAGGTCTACCGCGAGCGGCTCCTTAAGCTCGGGTTCAACGAGCCGACGCTCGCGGACGTGGAAGCGGAATCCCTGCGCAAGGTTGACGAGGCGACGGCGATCGCCAGGGCGTCGCCGCCGCCGGCGCTCGACGCGATCGACAAGGACCTGTGGGCCGATGGAGGCACAGCATGGCGGAACTGACCTATCGCGACGCGGTCGCGGCCGGGATCGCGCAGGAGATGGAGCGCGACGAGAACGTCGTGTTCCTGGGCGAGGACGTGGCGGACGCCGGCGGCGTGTTCAAGGCGACGGTGGGCCTGCTCGAGAAATTCGGCCCGCGCCGCGTGCGCGACTGCCCGATCGCCGAGCAGGCGATCCTCGGCGCGGCAATGGGCGCGGCGATGACGGGATTGAAGCCCATCGCCGAGATCATGTTCTCGGACTTTCTCGCCGTGTGCTGGGACATTGTGGCGAACGAGATGGCGAAGATGCGCTACATGACCAACGGCCAGGTGACGATGCCGGTGGTGATCCGCACGGCCAACGGTGCGGGCTCGCGCTTCGGCGCGCAGCACTCGCAGTCGGTGGAGAACTGGGCGATGGCAGTGCCGGGCCTCAAGGTCGTGGCTCCCGCGTTTCCGGCCGACGTCAAGGGCCTGATCGCCGCTGCGGTGCGCGACCCCGACCCGGTGATCGTGTTCGAGCAGAAATCGCTCTATTCGATGAAGGGCGAGGTGCCGGACGGCGAGCTGGTAGACCAGCTGGGCAAGGCGCGCGTGCTGCGGCAGGGCAAGGACTGCACCATCGTCGCGCTGGCGCTGATGGTGCACCGCGCGCTCGCGGCAGCCGAGGTGCTGGAGAAAGAGCACGGTATTTCGTGCACCGTGGTCGACGTGCGTTCGCTGGTGCCGCTCGACACGCAGACGATCCTGTCGGAAGTGGCCAAGACCGGCCGCCTGGTGACCGTGGAGGAGAATCCGCGGCTGTGCGGCTGGGGCGCGGAGATCGCCTCGATCGTCGCCGACGAATGCTTCTGGGAGCTCGACGGCCCAATCATCCGCATCACGACGCCGCATATCCCGCTGCCGTCGGCCGACCGGCTCGAGGACAACACCATCCCGTCGGTGGAGCGGATCGTGCGCGAACTGCGCGAGAAGATCGACTGAGAAGGGCAGGGCGGAAGGCGGAGTGGTCGGAGACTAGGGACTAGGGACTAGGGACTAGGGACTAGGGGCTAGGGGCTAGGGACTAGGGACTAGGGGCTAGGGATTAGGGGCCAGGGCGGAAGGCGAGGAGTAGGGTGCGGCTTCAGCGCACCGGCCGGCGGACGGGGTGAGTCGTCGCAGCGCGCGGTTCGGTCGGTTCATTCTTTTCAATACCTCCTTGAGGGCTACGATTCACGGATCACGCCTTCTTGGGCCGCCAGGCGATGTTTAGAACATGTTAATAGACATATAGTTAATAAGATATCAGCGATAAGGGAGTGAGGCCATGGGCAAGATGGGATTGAAAGGCTTTGCGGTGATGCTTCTGGTTGCCGGCTCGGCGGTCGCTGCCGATGCCGACACCATTCTGGTCAACGGCAAGGTGGTTACGGTCGACGACTTCTTCAGGATCGTGCAGGCGGTGGCGATCAGGAACGGTCGCGTCGTCGGGGTCGGCACCACCGATGAGATTCGCAAGCTCGCCGGCGCCAATGCCAGGGTGATCGACGTCAAGGGCAGGACGGTGATCCCGGGGCTCATCGACAACCACGCGCATTTCATCCGCGTGGCCGAGAAATGGCACTGGGAGATGCGTCTCGACGGCGTCACCTCGCGCGCGGAAGTGGTCAAGATGATCGCGGACCGCGTGCGCGGCGCGAAGCCGGGCGAGTGGGTCGTCGCGCTCGGCGGCTGGTCCGAGGACCAGTTCACCGACGACAAGCGCGGTTTCCCGCTGGCCGAGCTCGACCAGCTCGCGCCGGACAATCCGGTGGCGCTGCAGGCGGTCTATCGCCACACGTACTTGAATACCGCTGCGCTCAAGGCGATGAAGATAGACGACTCCACACCCGATCCGCGCGGCGGCAAGATCGAGAAGGACGCGTCCGGCAAGCTGACCGGCCTCGTGAGCGGGGCGGGCGGTGTCGCGTTCGTCGCCGCGAAGGTGCCGCTCGCGGAGAAGGAGCAGTGGCTGCAGAACGCGCGCAGCGTGGCGGCGAAGCTGAACTCCATGGGCATGACGACCTGGATGGATGCCGGCGGCCGCGGCATGAGCGACGCGCACTACGAGCCCTACCGGCTCCTGGCCGACAAAGGCGAGCTCACCATCCGCGCGTTCTGGACGACCATCCGCCAGCCCGGCACGCCGGAGCAGGTGGACAAGGTGGTGGCCGAGGTGCCGAGCCTCAAGCCGTTCCAGGGCACCGACTATTTCGACCACGTCGGCTACGGCGAGTCGGTGTATTCGCCGGTCAACACCCAGCTGCTGCGCAAGGGCGGCAACACCAAGCCGGAAGACATCGCGCAGTGGCGGCGCATCGTCGAAGCGCTCGTGAACCAGGGCATCTACGTCAACGCCCACGTCGAGATGGAGAACTCGATCGACGCCTTCCTCACCATGTACGAGGATGTCGCCAGGACCCGGCCGATCAAGGCGCTGCGCTGGTCGTTCTCGCACCTCGACCAGGTTACCGCCCCGCAACTCGAGCGCATGAAGCGCCTTGGCATGAACGCGCAGATACACAGCCGGCCGCTGATCCAGGGCGTGCTGATGCACCGCGTGCACGGCGAGCGCGCGTGGGACATGCCGCCGATGCGCATGATCCAGGACAGCGGCATCCGCTGGGGGCTGGGCTCGGACGCGACCGCGGTGACGCCGTCGAACCCGTTCTATACGCTCTGGTTCGCGGTGACCGGCAAGATGATCGGCGGGCACCATGTCAACCGCCAGACGATTACGCGCGAGGAGGCGCTGGTCGCGCACACGCGCAACAACGCGTTCATCGTGCACCAGGAGGGCAACCTCGGCTCGATCCAGAAGGGCAAGTACGCGGACCTGCTGGTGCTCGACCGCGATTACCTCACGGTGCCGGAAGACGAAATCAAGGACATCAGGCCGGTGATGACGATGGTCGGCGGCAGGGTGGTTTATGAAAGCAAGTGACGAGTATCGAGTGACGAGTATCGAGTGACGAGTGACGAGTGACGAGTGACGAGTTGGGTCGGACCGGGTTTCTTTAGAAAGTTTCCTCTCCCCCGCTTGCCGGGGGAGAGGGACAGGGTGAGGGGGCGACCCGTCACGCGTCACTCGTCACCGAACTTGCGCGTTCCAGGGTGAGCAATTCGAGTTACGTTAGGTGGGGTCAATGGATGTAATCATGCCGCAACTGGGCGAGACGGTGGCCGAGGGCACCGTCACGCGCTGGTACAAGAAGGTCGGGGACAGCGTCAAGGCAGACGAGGCGCTGTTCGACGTCGAGACCGACAAGGTGAGCACCGAGATTCCTGCGCCGGCCGCGGGCGTCATTGCGGAGATCCTGGTCGAGGAGGGCGTGACCGCCAAGGTCGGCGCGAGGCTCGCGGTCATCCGCGAAGCCGGCAGCGCGGCCGTGGCCAGCGCACCGGTCGCCAGGACGGCCGCAGCCGCTCCCGCGACCCCGCCGGCGGGCCCGGCGCCGACTGTTGCCAGGCCGCCCAAGGCCGACGCTGCGCTGCGGCTCTCGCCGGTCGTGCGCAAGCTCGTCGCCGAGCACGGGCTCGATGCGAATTCGATCAGCGGCAGCGGCCGCGATGGCCGCATCACACGCGAGGACGTGCTCGCTGTCGTCGCGCGCGGCGCCACGCAAGTCCCGCAGGTACGCACCGAGACGCCGGCGCCCTACGTCGTGACCCCGCCAGGCGGCGAGAAGCGGATCCCGCTGAACAGCGTGCGCCGGCGCACCGCCGAGCACATGGTCCGGTCGTGGACCACCGTGCCGCACGTGCTGCAGGTCGTCGAGGCTGATTACCATCGCGTCGAGCAGGCGCGCAGGAGCGTCGGCGAGCAATGGAAGAAGCGCGAGGGTTTCGCGCTCACCTATCTGCCGTTCGTTGCCCGCGCGGTGTCGATCGCGCTCGGCAAGTACCCCAACCTCAACGCGACCTTCGACGGCGACAGCCTCGTCGTGCACCCGCGCATCAATCTCGGCATCGCGGTCGATCTCGGCGGCGACGGTCTCGTGGTGCCGGTGGTGAAGGACGTGCCGGCGAAGTCGCTGCCGCAGATCGCGCGCGAGATCAACGAGCTCGCGGGCAAGGCGCGCAGCAACCGGCTCCGGCCCGATGATCTGACGCAAGGCACTTACACGATAACGAACAACGGCGCATTCGGCACGGTCATCACCGCGCCCATCATCAACCAGCCGCAGGTGGCGATTCTTTCCACCGACGGCGTGCGCAAGAAGCCGGTGGTGATCGAGGGTCCGGACGGCGACAGCATCGCGATCCGCCCGGTCGGCGCGCTGGCGCAATCGTTCGATCACCGCGCGGTGGACGGCGCGTACTCGGCCGCGTTCCTGCGCGAGGTCAAGGCGGCGATCGAGTCGCGCGACTGGATCCAGGCGCTCTCGAGTTAAGGCGGGATGGAACCGAGAGCGAAGGTAAGGCGGCTCGCCGGCAAGTAACTCCTGCTGACGGCGCGCAACCGCGCGCTCATCGCCGACCGTCCGCTGGAGAGCGGCGGTACCGATCTCGGTTTCACTTCGGGGGAGCTTCTGTTGCTCGCGATCGGCTCGTGCTCGACCGGGGCGGTGCGCAATTTTCTCGAGGGC
>JBFKNN010000093.1:0-11390 GCA_041629335.1 Burkholderiales bacterium
ACATGATCTACATCTGCGGGCCGGGGCACGGCGGGCCCGCGATGGTCGCCAATACCTGGCTCGAGGGCTCCTACAGCGAACTCTATCCGAATATCACGCCCGATGCCGAGGGCATGAGGCGGCTCTTCCGGCAGTTCTCGTTTCCGGGCGGCGTGCCGAGCCACGTCGCCCCCGAGACGCCGGGCTCGATTCACGAGGGCGGCGAGCTTGGCTACGCGCTCTCGCACGCGTTCGGCGCCGCGCTCGACAACCCGGATCTCATCGTGGCCTGCGTCGTCGGTGACGGCGAGGCCGAGACCGGTCCGCTCGCGGCCTCGTGGCACTCGAACAAGTTTCTCAACCCCGCGACCGACGGCGCGGTGCTGCCGATCCTGCACCTGAACGGCTACAAGATCGCGAACCCGACGCTGCTCGCGCGCATGCCGCGCGACGAGCTGCGAAAGCTCTTCGAAGGATACGGCTACCAGCCGCACTTCGTGCACGGCGAGGAGCCCGAGCCGATGCACCAGGCGATGGCGGCGGTGCTCGACCGCTCGCTGCGCGAGATCCGCGCGATCCAGCGCAAGGCGCGCGATGGCGAGACCGGGCGCCCGCGCTGGCCGATGATCGTTCTCGTGAGCCCCAAGGGGTGGACCGGCCCCAAATCGGTCGACGGCAAGAAGACCGAGGGGCACTGGCGCTCGCATCAGGTGCCGCTCGCCGAGCTGGCGTCAAAGCCCGCGCACTTGAAGCAGCTCGAGGAGTGGATGAAGCGCTACCGGCCGCAGGAACTCTTCGACGCCGAAGGGCGGTTGAAGCCCGAGATCGCCGCGCTCGCGCCGCAGGGCGCGCGCCGCATGGGCGCCAATCCGCACGCCAACGGCGGGTTGCTGCTGAAGGACCTGCGGCTGCCGGATTTCCGCGACTACGCGGTCGAGGTGCCGCAGCCGGGCCGTGTCACGGCCGAAGCGACCCGCGTCATGGGCGCATTGCTGCGCGACGTGATGAAGAAGAACGCCGATCACCGCAACTTCCGCGTGGTCGGGCCCGACGAGACGGCGTCGAACCGCCTCGGCGCGCTGTTCGAGGTGACCAACCGCACGTGGCTGGAGGCGAGACTGCCGGAGGACGAGCACCTCGCGCCCGACGGGCGCGTGATGGAGATCCTCTCCGAGCACACCTGCCAGGGCTGGCTCGAAGGGTATCTCCTCACCGGGCGCCACGGGCTGTTCTCCTGCTACGAGGCCTTCATCCATATCGTCGACTCGATGTTCAACCAGCACGCCAAGTGGCTGAAGGTGACGTCCAGGGAAATTCCGTGGCGGCGGCCGATCGCCTCGTTGAACTACCTGCTCACGTCGCACGTGTGGCGCCAGGACCACAACGGCTTCTCGCACCAGGACCCGGGCTTCATCGACCACGTCATGAACAAGAAGGCCGACATCATCCGCGTCTACCTGCCGCCCGATGCGAACACGCTGCTCGCGGTCACCGACTGCTGCCTGCGCAGCCGCAACTTCGTCAACGTCATCGTCGCCGGCAAGCAGCCCGCGCTGCAATTCCTCGACATGGACGCGGCGGTGAAGCACGTGGCGAGCGGGATCGGCATCTGGGAATGGGCGAGCAACGACGCGGGCGGGGAGCCCGACGTGGTGATGGCGTGCGCCGGCGACGTGCCCACGCTCGAGACGCTCGCGGCAGCCTCGATCCTGCGCGCCGAGTTTCCCGAGCTCAAGGTGCGCGTGATCAACGTGGTCGACCTGATGACGCTGCAGCCGAAGGAGGAGCACCCGCACGGGCTCGCCGACCGCGAATTCGATGCGCTGTTCACGCGCGACAAGCCGATCATCTTCGCCTACCATGGCTATCCGTGGCTGATCCACCGGCTTTCATATCGGCGCGCGAACCACAAGAACCTCCACGTGCGCGGCTACAAGGAAGAGGGCACCACGACGACGCCGTTTGACATGACCGTGCTCAACGATCTTGACCGCTTCCATCTCGCGCAGGACGTGATCGACCGCGTGCCGGGGCTCGCCGCGCACGCCGCCTACGCCCGGCAGCGGCTGCGCGACCGGCTGGTCGATCACCGCGAGTACATCGAGCGCCACGGCGAGGACATGCCTGAGATTCGCGATTGGCGCTGGCCGTCTTGACGGGTCATGATCAAATCGAACCGCCAAGGCCGCCAGGACCGCCAAGAAAAGCTGATCATTCAAAATGGCACCGAACTGCGAGAATGCCAAGGCGCGAGCGGCGTGCGATAGCGCAAGAGCTGCGTCAGCGTAAGAGGCCGGTCGAATGAGGCAGAGGTCGGGCCACACGGTGGTTTCTTTGCCGTCTGCATCGGCAAGGTGACCGGATAAACCAATTCTGTGATGACGCAGGCGACGCAGACATTGATTTGCTCTTCTTGGCGGTCTTGGCGGTTCAGTTTTTGATTTTCCGCTTTTGACAGGAATGCCCCATGTCGGAGCTGCGGCAGGACCCGGTCACACGCGACTGGGTCATAATCAACCCGAAGCGCGCGGCGCGGCCGCACGATCACGCCGCGCCCGGGCCGTGCCCGTTCTGCCCCGGCAACGAAGCGCTCACGCCGGAGCCAACGGACATGCTCGCCGCACCCGGCGGTGGATGGTCCGTGCGCGCAGTGCCGAACCGCTTTCCCGCGCTGGAGCCGGGCGGCGACCGGGACAAATCGCCTGCGCCGACGCCCGAAGGCTGGCACTGGATGCCGGGAAAGGGGCGGCACGAGGTGATCGTCGAGACCCCCGAGCACGCTGCCTCGCTCGCGACGCTGAGCGAGGCGCAGGTGCGGCAAGTGCTGGAAATGTACGTGCGGCGCTTTCGCGCACTCGCGCGTGCGGACGGATCGGTGCGCCAGGTGGTGCTGTTCCGCAACCACGGGCGCCGCGCCGGCACGAGCCTCACCCATCCGCATTCCCAGATCGTCGCCGCCCCGGTGGTGGCGCCGGAGACGCGCTGGCGCTTGGCCGAGGAGCAGGCATTCTTCGAGACGAACGGCCGGTGCGGGGTGTGCCACGTGCTCGAGCGCGAGCTCGAGTCGGGTGAGCGCGTCGTGCACGCGGGGGGCCGCTTTGTCACGCTCGCGCCGTACGCGTCCCGGGTCCCGTACCATTTGCAGATCGTGCCGCGGCGCCACTGCGCCGCCTTCCCGGACGTGGAGGCGGCCGAGCTCGACGCGCTCGCCGGGCAGTTGCGCGCGACGCTCGGCGCGCTGCACTCCGCGCTCGGCGATCCGGATTACAACCTGGTCGTGATGACGCCGCCGCTCGACCAGGTTCATCGCCATGCGAGCCACTGGTTCATCGACCTGCTGCCGCGGCTGACCATCCCTGCGGGCTTCGAGCTGGGTTCGGGTATCGTCGTCAACGTCCAGGCGCCGGAGCGCGCCGCGGCCGAGCTGCGCGCGCGCTGGAATGAGCGGGGAGGTGTATAGATGGAAGCGATGCGGGACTACCTGGGCTTGGCAGGGTACGCGATCGAGGCGGCCGGCGTGCTGGTAATCGTCATTGGTTTGGCCTGGTCGAGCGGCCGGTTCCTCCTGCGGCTGCGGGCGATCGGCGGGCTGCCTGCCTACGTCGAGCTTCGGCGCAACGTAGGCCGCTCCATCATCCTCGGCCTGGAATTCCTGATCGCGGGCGACATCATCCGCACCGTGACCGTGAGCCAGACGCTGGAGGGTGTCGCGATCCTGGTGGTGATCGTGCTTATCCGCGCGCTCCTGACCATCGCGCTCGAGCTGGAGACGGAGGGCCGCTGGCCGTGGCAGCGGGCCGGGGGCGAGCGGCCGTAGCGCTGCCTCGAGACTTTCGAAGAGGGACAGGCGATGAAGAAGCATTCGTGGCAGATCTGCATCGAGGACTACGCGCCGCTGATCGGCGAGGAGGCGGTCGAGCGCATCCTCCACAAGGCGCACCGCCTGCGCGGGATGCGCGTGCTGCACGTGAGCTCGACCTTCTACGGGGGCGGGGTGGCGGAGCTCTTGTCGTCCGAGACGCTGCTCGCCGCGGGCCTCGGGCTGCGCGCCGACTGGCGCCTGATCCAGGGCAGCCCGGATTTCTTCAACGTGACCAAGAAGATTCACAACGCGCTGCAGGGCGGGAAGATCAACCTGACGGAGCTGAAGAAGGACATTTACGAGGAGATCAACGTGCAGAACGCGATCCGGATGGAGCTCGACGCGGACTTCGTCGTCGTGCACGATCCGCAGCCGCTGCCGCTCATCATGCACCAGCGGCACACCTGCCCGTGGGTGTGGCGCTGCCACGTCGACCTCACGCGGCCGAACCCGGAGATCTGGAGCTACCTGCGCACCTTCATCGACGACTACGACGCCGTCGTGCTGTCGCTGCCGGAATACGGGCAGGAAGTAGTGCCCCCGCAGGTGTTCGTAATGCCGGCGATCAACCCCTTCTCGGTCAAGAACTGCGACATGAGCGTCGCGGAGGTGAAGGACCGCCTCGACCACTACGAGATACCCGACGACCTGCCGATCGTCGCCCAGATCTCGCGCTTCGACCGGTGGAAAGACCCGGAGGGCGTGATCAAGGCGTTCAAGATCGCGCGCGAGAAAGTGGACGCCACGCTCGTCCTGCTGGGCAACGTCGCCACCGACGACCCGGAGGGGCAGGAGGTGTTCGAGTCGCTGCTCGGGCACCAGGAGGAGCGCATCATCATCCTCACCGCCGAGGACAGCGCGCTCGTGAACGCGCTGCAGCGGCACGCGGCCGTGGTGTTGCAGAAGTCGCTGCGCGAGGGCTTCGGGCTCACCTGCACCGAGGCGATGTGGAAAGGAACGGCCGTGATCGCGGGGCGCTGCGGCGGCCTCATGCACCAGGTCGAGGACGGCGTCAGCGGATACCTCGTCTCGTCGGTCGAGGAGACCGCGCAGCGCATCGTCGATGTGCTGAAGGACGATGCGCTGCGGCGCAAGCTCGGTGCCGCGGCGCGCGAGACCGTCCGGGAGCGCTTCCTGATGTCGCGCAAGGTCGAGCAGTACCTCGACCTCTTTGCGGCGTTCGAGCCGTCGTTCGGGCTCAACCACCGGCGCGCGGCGCCGCGCGTGTCCGGGGCGGCGCGCGCCGACCGCAGGAACGCGACGCGCTGACGCGGGCTCAGCGCATGTACGCTTCGATGGCGTAGCGCCGCAGCATGCGGTGGCTGTTGAAGTACGAGGCGTTCTTGGCGATCGCGCCCTTCATCACCTCGATCCAGCCTGCGCGTTCGTCGTAATAGAGCGGCAGCACGTCGCGCTCGAGCCGCTGGTAGAAGGATGCCGCATCGTCGCCGTTGCGGCTTTCCTGCGAGGGCCCGATGGACCAGCCGGTGATACCGTCGATGCAGCCCTCGACCCACCAGCCGTCGAGCACCGAGAGCTGCGGCACGCCGTTGAACGCGGCCTTCATGCCGCTCGTGCCCGAGGCTTCGAGGGGCCTCAACGGCGTGTTGAGCCAGACGTCCGAGCCCGAGACGAGGTCGAGGGCGACTGCCATGTCGTAATTCGGGAGGAAGGCGCCGGGCACCGTGCCGTCGAGCGTGCGCAGATGCCGGTGGATGCCTTCGATCGTCTGCTTGCCGGCGTCGTCGCGCGGATGCGCCTTGCCGGCGAGCACCAGCTGGAACGGATAGCGCCGCGCGATCGCGCGCAGCCGCTCGATGTCGGAGAACATGAGGTCCGGGCGCTTGTACGCCGTCATGCGGCGCGCGAAGCCGATGATCGGGCGCTCGGGGTCGAGCGATACCCCGCAATGCGCCTTGACGCGCTCGATCAGCCGGCGCTTGGCGGCGGCATGCGCCTCCCAAATCTCGTGGTCAGCGATTTGATCGATGCGGTTGAGCAGCTCGGGCTCGAAGCTCCAGCCCGGAACGCGGTGGTCGTAGAGCGCCGCGAAGCTCGGCGCTGTCCAGGTCCGCGGGTGCACGCCGTTGGTGACTGCATGCACCTCGTAGCCCGGGAACATCTGGCGCGAAACCTCGGCGTGGCGGCGCGCGACGCCGTTGACGAAGTCGCTCAGGTTCAGCGCAAGCTGGGTCATGTTGAGCTGGGCGATGCCGCCGAGCGGCTTCAGCTCGTCGATCTTCAGGTAGTCGCCCAGCGTCGCGTGCACGAGCCCCCAGTCGAAGCGGTCGTGCCCCGCCTCCACCGGCGTGTGCGTGGTGAAGCTGCACAGCGCGCGCACGGCCGGCAGGTTGAAGCCCGGCTCGTCGGTGCGGCGCCGGGTGTAATGCCGCAGCCGCCGCAGGAGCTCCACGGCGAGCAGCGCCGAGTGGCCTTCGTTCATGTGGTAGCCGCGTACGTTGAAGCCCAGTGCCTGCAGCATGCGCACCCCGCCGATGCCGAGCACGATTTCCTGCTTCAGGCGGTACGTGGCATCGCCGCCGTAAAGATGGTGCGTGATCTCGCGATCCTCCGGCGCGTTCACGGGCAAATCAGTATCAAGGAGCAGCACCGGCACAGTCCCGCCGAGCGGGCTCTTGAGATCGTAGAGCCAGCTGCCGATCCAGACGTCGCGTCCCGCGATCGGCACGGCGACTCCGGCGCGAAGGCGCTGCGCGTGTTCCGCCGGCTCCCACACCGAGGAGTGTTCGATCTGCCGGCCCTCGGCGTCGATCTCCTGGCGGAAATAGCCGTGGCGGCTGGCGAGCGTTACCCCGACGAGCGGCAACTGCAAGTCGGCGGCGGAGCGCAGCGTGTCGCCCGCCAGGATGCCGAGACCGCCGCTGTAGGTGGGGATGCGCGGCGACAGCGCGATCTCCATCGAAAAATAGGCGTTACGCGGGCGGTCGAGAAAAGGTTCGATCACTAATGGGTGCCCCAGGCGCCAGTGTACCGTATTTGCCGCGCGGCACAAGGCCGCCGTTACATCATGATGCGGCCGCCGTTGACGTCGAGCACGATGCCGTTGATGTAGGCCGCGGCGTCGGATGCGAGAAACAGCATCGCCTGTGCATGATCTTCGGGTACGGCAAGGCGCTTCAACGGCACCTGCGACGCGATGCGCTCGATGTCTTCCGTCGTCCGCAACGCGGCCACGCGCGGCGTGAGCGTGGTGATCGGCGCGATCGCGTTGGCGGTGATGTTGGCGGGACCGAGCTGATAGGCGAGGAACCGCGTGAGCTGTATGACACCGGCCTTGGCTGCGCCGTAGGCGGGCGAGGAGGCCACGTTCACCGTGCGCCCGGAGATCGATGCGACATTGATGATACGCCCGGCCTTCGAGCGCTTGAGGTGCGGGATCGACGCGCGGCACGTCAGGTACACGCTGCGCAGGTTGAGCGCCACCGTGCGGTCCCATTCGTCGGCCGGCATGTCCTCGACGGTGGCGAGCCGGCCGTAGCCGCCGGCGCAGTTCACCAGCACGTCGAGGCCGCCGAACTCGGACACGACACCCGCGATCGCCTTGGCGACCGAGGTCTCGTCGGTGACGTCGGCCGCAAGGGCGAGCGCGCGGCCGCCGGCGGCGACGATTTCGGCGGCTACCTTCTTTGCGCCGGCCTCGTCGATGTCGAGCAGCGCGACACTCGCGCGCTGGTCGGCGAACGCGCAGGCGGTCTCCGCGCCGATGCCTTGCGCCGCGCCGGTCACTGCGACGATGCGGCCTGCAAACTCGGAGTACGATGGCATGACATCCGGCTCGATCGAAGGCTGTGAAGTTATCGCATGCGTTCGGGCCGGTCAAATGCGCCGATGTCGCGCCGCGGCCCGCGGCGTGATGGCGGTGCCCGCGCGCCGCGCAAAATGGTAAGGTAGCGCCTCGCCGCAAGAGCATGAAAGTCCGCATCGCGGATCATGCGCCATGCGGGTGGCGCAAGTCATGGTAAGCAGGGAGCAGAGGATGGTATCCGCGGGTCCGTGGATCGAGCATTTTCCGGGCAATTTCGTGTGGTCCAATGCGTGTCTCGTCACCAAGGGCATGGCGCCCTACGGGGCGGTGGCGCTGGGAGAGATCGACCAGGCGTGCGAGCGGCTGCGCGAGCGGCAGCGTGAGCCGGACGCGTGGCGCGAGGAGTGGTGTGCGCTCGGCGCACGGCTGGAGAAAGCGGCCGACGCGGCCGAGGCCGAAGGCCGGCGGCACACTGCAGGCAGCTACTACCTGCGCGCGGGCATGTATTACTTCACCGGCGAGCGCTTCGTTCCCCCCGGCGAGGAGAAGCGGCGGATCGGCGCGAGGGCCCTCGAGCTGCAGCACAAGGGGATCGAGCGCCGCTATCCCAACATCGAACGGATCGAGGTTCCGTTCGAGGGCGCGACGCTGCCAGCGCTGTTCCTGAAATCGCCCCGCGCGGCTGGGCGCGCGCCCACTGTCGTCGTGTTCGACGGGATGGACAACTGCAAGGAAATGAGCGTGCTGTTCGCCGGACTCGAGTTCGGTGAGCGCGGCTGGCACACGCTTGCCATCGATGGGCCCGGGCAGGGCGAGTCGCTCAGGCTGCGCGGGCTCTACGCGCGCCATGACTACGAAGTGCCGGGCGCGGCGGCGTACGATTACGTGGCGCAACGCCCCGACGTCGATGCGAAGAAGGTCGTCGTCATGGGCTACAGCTTCGGCGGCTACTACGCCGCGCGCATCGCGGCGTTCGAGAAACGCTATTGCGCCGGCGTGGCGATGAGCGCGCTGCACTGGGACCTGGCGGGCTGGCAGGCGGAGATCAAGCGCAAGCAGGAGGCGGATCCCAAGGCGACCGCGCAGTCCACCTTCCATTTCCGCTGGATCATGGGCTGCCTCGACGATGCCGACGCCGCGATCGAAAAAGCGAGGAAGTTCTCGCTTACCGATGTGGCCGCGAACATTGCCTGCCCGTTCCTGATCGTGCATGGGCAGGACGACCGCGTGGTGCCGGTGGCCTCGGCCCACAAGCTGCACGAGGCCATCGGATCGAAACGCAAGCACCTGAAGATTCTTGGCGCGGATGATGGCGGGCACTACCACGCGCAGGCGGACAACCGCCAGGTCGGCATCGATTACATTGCGGACTGGATCGGTGGCGTTGTAGAGGCGTGACCGGTGATGAGTGACGAGTGACGAGTGACGAGCGACGAGTGACGAGTGATAAGTGATGAATGACGAGTGACGCGACCGCGATCGGGGCGTCCAAGCAAGCGCGCGATTGCCCGCGGGGTGGACAGAACATGCTCATGAAGTGCGATACGCAGGATTCCCGCAGCGCTCCTGCTCGTCACTCATCACTCGTCACCCGTCACGCAGTTTGTTCTTAGCAGGCAGACGCACAAGGACCTAACCAATGCTGATCGCCGACGCGCAAGTGCACATCTGGGCCGCGGATTCGCCGGAGCGGCCGTGGCCCAAGCGCCACAAGCCGCACCGCGAGGTGCCGCTGGGAAAGGATGAGCTGCTGCGCGAGATGGACGCCGCCGGCGTTGATCGCGTGGTGCTGGTGCCGCCGTCGTGGGAGGGCGAGCGCAACGACCTCGCGCTCGCAGCCGCCAAGGCGCATCCACAGCGCTTCGCCGTGATGGGCCGCATCGATCCCGAGGCGTCCGGCGCGCGCGAGGCGGTGGCCGCGTGGCGCAGCCAGCCCGGCGCGCTCGGCCTGCGCTTTACCTTTCACCGGCCGGGGCTCTCCGAGCAGCTGACCGAGGGCCGCGCTGACTGGGTGTGGGCAGCGGCGGAAAAGCACGGCATTCCGGTGATGGTGCTCGTGCCGCACAAGATGATGCCGTTGATCGACGCGATCGCCGGGCGCCACCCGGGCCTGAAGCTCGTGATGGACCACCTCGGCCTCCCGAGCAGCACGGCGGGCGAGGATCCATTCCGCGACCTGGATCAACTGCTCGCGCTCGCGAAGCGGCCGAACGTCGCCGCCAAGGCGAGCGCGCTGCCGTGCTTCGCGCGCGACGCCTATCCCTACCGCAGCGTGCACCCGCATCTGAAGCGCGTCTACGACGCGTTCGGGCCGAGGCGCGTGTTCTGGGGCACGGACATGTCACGCCTGCCGTGCACCTACCGCCAGGCGGTGACCATGTTCACCGAGGAAGTTCCCTGGCTCACTGCCGGCGACAAGGAATGGATCATGGGCCGCGGCCTGTGCGAGTGGCTGGGATGGAGGCTCCCGTGAGTGCCGGGCGCAAGCGGGCCGCGAGACCGTCTTCGCCGGTGCTCGCCGGCGGCATGGCGCGCACGCTGGGCGTCACGCTGGTCGCGCTCAGCAAGAAGCGCGTGCGCGCCGAGATGCCGGTGAAGCCGCGGCACCTCAACCGCTCGGGCCGCGTCAACGGCGGCGCGATCATGGCGTTCGCCGACGCACTGGGCGCCGTGGGCACGGTGGCGAACTTGCCGCCGGGCCATCGCACGACCACGCTGGAATCCAAGACCAATTTCTTTGCCGCGGGCGAGGGGCCCGTGCTGACCGCGGTGGCGGTGCCGCTGCACATCGGCCGCATGACGATGGTGTGGCAGACCACGGTCAGGAATCGCGGCGGGCGCACGGTCGCGATCGTGACCCAGACGCAGATGGTGATTCCGGAGGACAAGCAAGGACGAAGGAAGAAGGAAGAAGGAAGAAGGAAGAAGGAAGAAGGAAGAATGGCTTGATTCGGCGCGCGGCGCTTCTCTGGTTCTTCCTTCCGCCTTCCGCCTTCCGCCTTCCGCCTTCCGCCTTCATCCTTCATCCTTCTGACTTCAAGGAGCACCGCATGCCCGCATATTGGATTTCCCGCGCCAAGATCAACGACCCGGTCGAATACAAGAAGTACACCGACCGCGTGCTGCCGATCCTGGCGAAATACAACGCCAAGGTGCTCGCCCGCGGCGGGCGCTACCAGATCATGGAAGGCCCCGAGAGATTCCACCGCTTCATCGTGGTCGAGTTCCCCTCGTTCGAGACGGCGGTGCAATGCCACGGCTCGAAGGAATACCAGGAGGCCGCCGCGTTCCGGAAAGCGCCCGGGGTGAGCGAGGTCGAGCAGGTGATCGTGGAAGAAGGCGACGCGACGCCGAGGTGAACTTGCGCTCCCGGGCATGCGTGGAGCGCAGACGTTGAGGCGGCAGACAGCCACGGATGCCGCATACGCCGTCGTTCTCCCGGCCGTCTGCACCCGCATGTCGTGACCCTGACTCGCGGGAAACGTGGCGTGAGCCGTCTCCTTCCTGTTCGCGAGAATTCCCGCCTCATGACGTGGCAGCGCAGCCGCAGCATGCGGGATCGCGTTCATCGCGCCACGCGCTTCGCCCATTGCCGTACCCCATGATGATGCACGTGCAGGGCAGCAAGAAACCACACTGGCCCTGAGGTCGCGGGATCGCTGTGCCAGCCGGCGCCGGCGCGTGTGATGCTGGAACCTATTTCATAAATACTCGCGTGTGCGACGATGGCGTGTGGGATGCAGTTCTAGGAGGGCGACCGCGGCAATATCGCGAATATTGCAA
>JBFKNN010000094.1:0-11367 GCA_041629335.1 Burkholderiales bacterium
CAACGCTTCGGCTGCCGCGCGTGAGCGGTTCCACACGCGCAACTGAAATCCTGATTCGAGCAGCCGGCCCGCCATGCCCCGGCCCATCTGTCCCAATCCGATAAATCCGATTCTCATGGCCCGCACTCCTCAATCTCTTTTCATTCCGCAATTGTTACGCAAAGCCGGGTGTCCGGATAGCGGACCGGCCGCTCGCGCGCCCGGCGAATTGTCTTACAATGCACCGTCAGCCACCGATCGAGCCGCCACGACAACAACAACCGCGCGGCCAGGTTCAATTCGCCAACCAACGCAAGGACAAATCAATGGATCTGGGCATCAAGGGAAAACGCGCCATCGTGACCGGCGCGAGCCGCGGCATCGGCCGCGAGACGGCCCGGCAGTTTCTCGAGGAGGGCGCGCGGGTGCTGATCTGCGGCCGCAGCAAGGAAACACTCGATAAGACCCGCGCGGAACTCGAGAAAGCGACCGGCGGCGAGATCCACGCAGTCGTCGCCGACATGCTGAAGCCGGACGACATCAAGCGGCTCATCGAGACCGCGCAGCAGAAGCTCGGCGGCGTCGACATCCTGGTGAACAACGCCGGGCAGATGTACTCCGGCCGCTTCGACGTGATGACCGACGCGGGACTGAAGGAGCAGCTCGAGACCAAGCTCTTCGGCTTCCTGCGCGCGATCCGCCTCGTGCACCCGCTCATGAAGGCACAGCGCTGGGGCCGCATCGTCAACCTGATCGGCGGCGCCGGCAAGGAGCCCGATCCCTACATGTTCGGCAGCGGCATTACCAACAGCGGGCTGCTCAACATCACCAAGTCGCTCTCGACCGAGTTTGGCGAGGACAACATCCTGGTGAACGCGGTCTGCCCCGGCTGGGTGGACACCAACCTCTGGCGCCGCAATGCGGAGGGGCTCGCAAAGGAAGTCGGGGCGCAATCGGAGGAGGAGGCGCGCAGGCGCGCGGCGCGCAAGAATTCGCTCAACCGCTTCGGCAAACCTGAAGAGCTTGCAAACGCGATCGTGTTCCTGTGCTCCGAGCGCGCAAGCTACATCACCGGCGTCTCGCTCAATCTCGACGGCGGGCGGTTGAAGGCGTTGTGGTAGGGCGCGTGGCGACACGCGGTTGACATGGAATTCCCCGCCGATCTACCATCGATTGGCGCTCCCGGTTCCGCGCCTCGTTTTGCGCGCGGCGTACACGAACCGGCAAGAAAAAAACAGACAGGGCGGATGCAACCCGCCCGGCGCACTCGCCTGTTGCTGGTGGCTCGCAACTACAATCCTGGAGGAAAGTCGATGAAAGCCCTTAAAGCCGCAAGCCTGCTGTTCGCCGCGATGTTCCTGCCTGCGTTTCCGCAGGCGGGCGCCCAAGAATATCCCACCAGGCCGGTCCGGCTGATCATCCCCTGGCCGCCCGGCGGCATCACCGACGTCATCTCGCGCACCCTGGGCTCAGTGCTGACCGACTCGCTCGGCCAGCAGATCGTCGCGGACAACCGGCCCGGCGCCGCCGGCACCCTCGGCGTCGGGATCGCTGCGCATTCGAACCCGGACGGCTACACGCTGGTCATGAGCGACGTGCCCAGCATGGCGATCAGCGCGACGCTGCACAAGAAGACGCTGAACTACGACCCGGTGAAGGACATCGAGCCGATCGCGCTGCCGTCGCGTTCGCCGACCGTCCTCGTCACCTATCCGAAGCTCGGCGTCAAGTCGATCCAGGAGCTGATCAACTACGCCAAGGCGAACCCCGGCAAGCTGCCGTTCGCCTCTTCGGGCCCCGGCTCGATCACGCACCTCACCTTCGAGCGCTTCAAGCGCGAGACCGGCATCCAGGCGCTGCACGTGCCGTACAAGGGCGGCAGCCCCGCGACCGCGGCGCTGGTCTCCGGCGAGGCGCAGGCGTACTTCTCGTGCATCTCCGCCGCGATTCCCCACATCAAGGCGGGGCGCCTCACTTTCCTCGGCATCACGCTGCCGAAGCGCTCGCCGCTGTGGCCCGACGTTCCGGCGGTGGCCGAAGTGCTCCCCGGCTTCGTCATGGGCTGCAACACCGGCTTCTTCGCGCCCGCGGGCGTGCCGAAGAAGATCACCGCGCGGCTCCACAAGGAAGTCATGAAGGCGACGGAGGACCCGCGGTTCAAGAACGTGCTCACGCAGAACGCGGCCGAGTCCTCGGGTTTCACCCAGGCCCAATTCAAACAGCACGTGCTGGACGAAGTGAAGTCCTGGGGCAAGGTCATCAACGAATCCGGGCTCAAGGTCAACTAGCGAGCGCCGTATCGCCCTGCCCGCGCATCGCGGGCAGGACGCCTGCACAAATCCTTCTCCCCGCGCCGCGGGGAGAAGGTGTCCGTTCCGGCTGCGACGTCCGGCGCAACCGCACAGGGAGCAGAACACACCATGGCTGAATTGAGCGGCAAGGCCGCACTCATCACGGGCGCCTCGCGCGGCATCGGCCGCGCGGTCGCGCTGCGGCTTGCCGCGGAAGGCGCGGCGATTTACCTCGCGGCCGACGGCACCGAGGCCGAGCTCGAGGACACCGCCGCGGCCTGCCGCAAGGCCGGTGCGCCGCAGGCCGCATGGGGCCTGTACGATCTCACGCGGCCCGAAGTCCCCGAGGCGATGATCGCCGCGGCGCACGAGCGGATGAAGCGCATCGACATCCTGGTGAACAACGCCGGCATCCGCGTGCGCAAGCCGTTCGGCGAGTTCTCCCACGAGGAGTTCGAGCAGGTGGTGGCGGTGAACCTGCGCGCGCCGTTCTTCGCGAGCCAGGCCGTGGTGCCCATCATGCGCGCGCAGGGCGGCGGGCACGTGATCCACATGGCGAGCCAGTTGGGCATCGTCGCCTCGCGCTACGGCGCCGTCTACAACCTCACCAAGGCGGGCTTGATCCAGTTGACCCGCTCGATGGCGCTCGAGCTCTCGGCGGAGAACATCAAGGTCAACGCCGTGTGCCCCGGACCGGTGTCGACCGAGGGCTTTCTCGCGGGCCGCAACCCGGGCGAGCTCGAGCAGCGCGCGCGCGACGTGCCGATCGGCCGCTTTGGCACGGTCGAGGAAGTCGCCGGCGTTGTCGCGTTTCTCGTGTCCAAGGACGCGGGCTACGTGATCGGCCACGCGCTCGTGATGGACGGCGGCTACATCGTTCACTAGCGCGCGCTTTCCCGGGACCAGGCAGCCGTGAATCCCACCGAACAAGCGATCGAGTTCTTCTTCGACAAGGAATGGTCGGATGGCCTGCCGGTGGTGCCGCCCACCGAGGAGCGGCTTGCCGAGATGCTCGCCGCGACACCGCGTGACCCCGATGAAGCAATCGGAGACGTGCCGCCGCTCATGACGCCGGCCACGGTGCGCGCGGTCGCTCTGCACGCGATCATGGCCGGCTGCAAGCCCGCCTACCTGCCGGTGCTGCTCGGCGCCGTGGAATGCGTGCTCGAGGAGCGCTTCAACCTGCTGCTGCTGCAGGCAACCACCAGTGCCGGCGCGCCGTTCATCCTGGTGAACGGCCCGTACGCCGCGAAAATAGGATTGAGCGGCGGCATGGGCTGCTTCGGTCCGGGCTACAGGGCCAACGCGACCATCGGACGCGCGCTGCGGCTCATCATGATGAACCTCGGCGGCGGCGTGCCCGGCGGGGCCGCGATGAGCGGCTTCGGCGGGCCGTGGCGCTATACCTACTGCGTCGCCGAGAACGAGGCCGAGAGCCCGTTCCCGTCCTACGCCCGCGCGCGCGGCTTCGGGCCGGACGAGAACGTCGTTTCGGCGATCCCGCTCGAAGGCCCGGTGCTGGTTTGGGACGACGCGAGCGAGACGCCGGAGCGGCTCGTGGTGGCGATCGCCGACATGATGTCCGCCATCGGCGGCGGCAACATCTACCGCCAGGCAGACATGGCAGTGGTGCTGAGCCCGCAGCACGCGCAGGTGTTTGCGCAGGCCGGGCTCTCTCGGGACGCGGTCCACGCGCTGCTGGTTGAGCGCGCCGGCAGGCGCCTCGCCGAGATCCGCCGCGGCGGCATCTGGCGCGGCGAATCGGGCGCGGCGCGCTGGCCGTTCAAGGTTGACCTCGGGAATGACGACGCGTTCGTGCGCGCGGTCGGCGATGCCGGCGACCTGCACCTCATCGTTGCCGGCGGGTCCGGATCGCCAAGCAGCCTGGTGATGCACGGCATCACCACCGCTAGCCGGGCAGTGAGCCGGGCCTATTCGACGTGACATTCAACCGATGCTTGCGCGCACGAAAACGACGGGCGAAGGGCGCGCGGCAATAAGCCGCACACGGGAAAGCAATGCGGGTGAGATGGCTGCGCCCCGCCGATCGGCGCGCCGGCGACGTTTCCCTAGCGGTGCAGGTCGCGGCTGATGAACTCGCCGTTGAGCGGCCACGAGTAGTCGCTTGCGAGGAACACGACGACGTTCGAGAAGTCATCCGGCTGGTAGACATAGCCCGCGGCGAGCAGGCGCTTCACGTCGTCCTCGCTCTTGCCGATGCGCCACAGCGGCGTGTCGGTCGCGCCGGGCCCGAAGCAGTTGATGCGCACGCCCGTGTCCTTGAGCTCCAACGAGACCGCCCGGGTGAATCCGATGATTGCCGCCTTGGACGCGGAATACGCCGACCCCTTCGGCTGTCCCCTAATGCCGGTGCCGGAGGCGGTGCTCAGCACCACACCCCGCTTGCGCGGCAGCATGCGGCGGATTGCCTCGCGCGCGCCCAGGTACACGCTCCGCAGGTTGATCGCGATCACCGAGTCCCATTCCGCCTCCTCCATGTCAACGAGCGCCCGGCGCGGGAATATCCCGGCGATGTTAAGGAGGACGTCGAGCGCACCGAGCTCGGCCTCGGTGCGATCGAACAGCTGCTCGAACGCCGCCTTCTGCGTGACATCCGACTGCACCGCGATCGCCCGGCCGCCGGCCTTCTTGATGGCGTCGGCTGTGGCCTGCGCTGCATCGAGCTTGATGTCCGCTACCGCGACGGCTGCCCCGGCTCTCGCCATGGCGAGGCCGTAGCAGCGTCCCAGCCCGCCGCCGCCGCCGGTCATTGCTACTGTCTTTCCTTCGAGCAGGTTCATTCGTTCCTCTTTCTGTCGTGTGGAGATCGATCGCAGGGATCGGAAATTCGAAGCTTCACGGGAGAGTATCTCCGGACCCCGCAGACGCAGTCAATTTCGGTGCTCCGGCAGCAACCGCCTGAGGCAAGCAGGGTGCGCCGGTTCATCAACAAGGAAAGCGCCGGGCGAGACGGGCAGGCGTTCGTGTTTCGTGGTTCGTATCTCCTCCGTGCGCAAACGCCTATTCACGAATTCTTCACGCTGCGCTTCTTCTCCTTGCCGCATTCCCGGATTCATCGTCGCCGCGAGCCCGGATCCCGTAAGTGTGCGGTAAGGTGGTCACGGCATCATGCAGGTATGCCGCGAATCACGCGGAGACCCGATTCAGGTCAACGGTGCCATCAGGCGGGCATCCGGCGGCCACCCCCGATCAACCCGCCTTGAAGGAGTTCTTTCGTGAAGCGAATTCTGAGTGGAATGTTTCTTTCCCTGTGGTCCTTCGTGACCTACGCCGCTGTGGGCGAGGGGGCCGCCGCGGCCGCCGAGATTCCGGCCGCCGACGCAACCGGCCTGGTCGGCTTCCTGGTCGTCATGGTGGCGATGATCGGTGGCTATGCGTGGCACATCGCTAAGAAAGAGCGCGAGCGCAAGCAGCGCGAAGGCGACACGCAGTAAGCCCGTTGCCGATCGGACGCCGACCGCTTTTCGGGGCTGACGCCTCGAATCCCGGCCGGTTCGACCCAGGCCCGGTGGACACGCCGGGCCTTGTCGTTGGTGGATCGGCCGTGTGGAGAGCCAGGTCGATCAGGATGCGCGGGCCGGGGCGATGCCGGACACCGCTGCGGCAGCAGGCTCCGGAGCCAGGATGAAATCGCGCACCACCTTGATCTGGTCGGCGCTCATCAGCCACGGGGCGTGCCCGACCCCGGCAAACTCGGCCACCTGCGCGCGCGGCCCGCGCTCTCGCATCTCGGCCGCGGTGCTCGGCAGGAGAAGCTCGGACTCCGCGCCGCGCAGCACGAGCGTAGGACAGCGGACCGCTTCCCATACCGGCCACAGGTCGACGCCCAGCAGAAAATCAACGCCGAACTCGACGCCCTTGTGCGCGTTCGCGCGCAGTGCCGTGACGATCGCGGGGTCGTAGGCAAGCGCATAGCTGCCGTCCGGCGCCTGGCGCACGCTGTGGTGCGTTACGCTGCGCCACCGGTGGTCTTCCAGCGGCCCGAACGGCGCGCACGTTTCACGCAGGTGCGCCTCGGCCTCCTCGAGGTCGGCGAAACGCCCCTTGGGTGAGCGCACGTGGAGGTTTTTCAGGTTGAGCAACCCCGACCAGGGAATGCGCGGGCCTACGTCGTTTAACACCAGGCGCCGGATCGGCGAATTGCGTTTCGCCGCGAGGCTCATGCCGATCAGCCCGCCCATCGATGTGCCGATCCAGTCGATGCGGAACGCGGGTTTCTTCCACAGAGACGCGAAGAGCCCGCCGCCCTGCGTTCCCGGATGGGTGATGTGCGCGATCAGCGCGGCGGCGTCCGATTGATAGAGCGGAAAGCCGTAGTCCTCCTTGCGCGCAAGCCAGTCGCTGTCGCCGCGCCCCGCGACATCCATGCAGACCACCCGGCAACTGTCGGCAAGCCGCTCGGCCAGAGCGTCGAAATCGCGGCCGTTGCGCGTGAGCCCGTGCACGCACACCACGACGTGCTCGTTGCGCGGGTTGCCCCATTCGGTGTAGGCGATGTGGTGAAAGCCATTGGGCCCCAGGCTCGCGAACCGGTGCTGGCGTGGTGTCATACCCATCGCATGAAAATAACGCCCTCGGGATGCCCGCGGCCAGAGAGGAAAACTAACCTGTCGCGATACAAAAGAGCGGGACGAGCGGCGACGCCGGCATCAGACGGTCGCCGGGCACAGCGAATCGCACGGCGAAAACGACAAGGCCGGGGCGTATCGGCCCCGGCCTTGCTGTCGTCTTGCGCCCGGTCGTCGCGCAACCCCTCAACGTGGTCGGGCAGCGCTCTTGCTGCGGCTGCGCGAGCCGGCAGGTGCCTTTTTCCGGACCAGCGGAATCTTCTTCCTGACGCGGGCCACCGGGCGGGCGCGCTTGACGGTGCGGCCGGCATCGACGTGCACCGACTTGCAATACTTGGCGAGGACTCTGACCTGCGCGGAGGAGCTGATCGGAAACCCCTGAGGATCGAACGGCGTGCTGACCCACGGCCGGTCGAGTTTCACGACGTACATTCCAGGGCGCAGATTTCCAACGGGTATGCGCTGAGTTTGTCTGGACACGGGGATGGCCTCTTGGTGGAGGTGGACAGGAATTGTTGGGTCGAGTATAGCGATGCAGTCCGGCGCAGGCTGTGACTTCTTAGACGGTTCGCCCGCAAAAAAAAGTTCCCACGCGCGGCCCGACGAAATGTCGGCGGCGGCTGGCGCGCGCCCGGCCGCGGACCGCCAGTTATAATTCACGGCTTCGTCGCGCGGCTGCCGGGTGCGGCTGCGCGCCGCCACGCCATCTCGGGAAACGGCGGCACAGCCGGCATCGAGTTGCGAAACAATCTCAACAAGAGTGCACAAGTGTTTCAGCAAGAAATGGATTTCGACGTCCTGGTGATCGGCGGCGGGCTTGCCGCGATCCGGGCCGCAGTGGCAGCCGCGGGCGCCGGCGCGCGCACCGCAATGATGCTGAAGGGGGTGCTCGGCAGGAGCGGCAGCTCGGCGATCGCCGGCGGCGGACTCGCCGCCGTGACCGGCGTGTCCGACGTTCCCGAGGACAGCGTCGAGAAGCACTATCTCGACACGCTCGCCTCGGGCGACTATGTCAACGATCCCGACCTCGTCAAGCGGCTCGTGCTCGACGCGCCGCGGGCGATCCGGGAGCTGGAGGCGATGGGCGCGGAGTTCGTGCGCAAGGAGGGCGGGGAAATCGAGGTTTTTCTCGCGCCCGCGCACAGCTGCCGCCGCTCGGTGCGCGTGGCCGGCGGCGGCACCGCCCGAATGATGGGGCCGCTCGCGGATTACGTGCGGCGCCAGCCGGTCACGCTGCTCGAGAGCACGACCGCGCTCGAGATCCTGCGCGACGACGGCCGCGCGGCCGGGGTCGCCGCGGTGCGTGGATCCGATCTGGTGCTCGTGCGCGCCGCAGCCATCGTGCTCGCGGCGGGCGGGGCGGGAAGGATTTACCCGCTCACCAGCAACATGGCGGAGTCGACCGGCGACGGCTACGCCATGGCGATGAAGTGCGGACTTGCGCTGACCGGCATGGAATTCGTGCAATTCACGCCCACCGCGCTCGCGTACCCTGCCGAGCTCGAAGGCACCAGCACCGGGGGAGTGCTGCTGGGGCTGCCCGGCACGCGGCTCTTGAACGGCGCGGGCGAGCGCTTCATGGAGCGATACGATCCCGAGCGCAAGGAAGCTTCGACCCGCGCCATATTATCGCGCGCGATCCACACCGAGGTCGTCGAAGGGCGCAGCTCGCCCCACGGCGGCGTGCTGCTCGATCTCACCGGCAACGATCCCGACACCCTGGTCAAGCTCGCGGCGCCGTTCATGAAGAAACTCGAGCCCCACGGCATCGACATCCGGCGCCGGCCGATCGAGATCGCCCCCGCGGTGCACTATTTCATGGGCGGGGTCGAGATCAACGCGCTGGCCGAGACCGCCTTGCCGGGCCTTTACTGCGCAGGCGAATCCGCAGGCGGCGTGCAGGGCTCGAACCGGCTCTCAAGCAATTCGCTCTCGGACGTGAACGTTTTCGGCGCCATCGCCGGACGGGAAGCCGCAGGATTCGCGCGAACGCACGGACCTGCCGGCGGCCGGAAGCGCCTCGCGCGAGCGGGAAGACTGGCGCTCGCGGCTCGCCACGCCGCGCGCGCGAAATCCGCAGGCAAGCGACTGCGGGCGCTGCACGCGGAATTGAAGCGGGTGATGTTCTCATCGGCGGGGCTGATCCGCGATGCGCGGTCGATGGCGCGCGGCCTGACCGCGATCGCGCGGCTGCGCCGCGAGGTGACGAAGCTCGCGCCGGTTCCCGCGCGCGAGCTGCGGCCGTTCTTCGAGCTGATGAACATGCTCGACACGGGAGAGGCAGTGACCCGCTCGGCGCTCTTGCGCACGGAAAGCCGCGGCGCGCACTTCCGTGCCGATTTTACCCGGCGCGACGATGCGCGCTGGCGCGTCGCAACGCGAGTGTGGCGCGCCGGCGCCGCGATGCACGTCGCGGAACGCAAACTGTCGACGCCAAGCGGCGAAGCGCACGGGCACAGCCAACAGGTGGTGGCGTGATTGGCTGGTGAGGGTGCGGTCGCACCGGCGCCCGCGGTTATAATCGCCGCTTCGGGCGCTGCCATGCGCCATTCAGCATCCGGAATGCCGGCTGGAGGAAAATCGATGATTCGCAAACTCAGGACCGAACGGGATAACCAGCAATGGATGCTCGATCTCGCGCTCAACATGCGCGGGCGCGTGCAAAACTTCGAGCGCGACGACCTCGAGGTGCCGCCGGGCAAGCGCGCGCGCAATTACCGCATGCTGCCCAAGGTCTGGCGCGAGGCCGCGGAGCGGCACGAGCGCCTGGCGAGGCGGGCGCAGGCGCAGGGCGCGAACGAGACGGCGACCTACCACTACGACCACGCGATCGAGGCCTACCGCATGGCGCAGCACCCGATCTACTACGACAACCATCCGGTCAAGAAGCACCTCTACCGCAAGCTTTCGGAAATGGTCGACCGCCGCTCGGAAGTGGCGAGCTATCCGATCGAGCGCGTCGAGGTGCCGTTCGACGACGGCAAGACGATCTCGTGCCTGCTGCACCTGCTGCCCGACCGGCGCCGCGCGCCGGTCGTGATCTACGTGCCGGGCATGGACCAGACCAAGGAAGTGTTTCCGAAGGCCTTCCACAACATCGGGCTCGCGCGCGGTTTTCACGTGCTGGCGATGGACGGGCCGGGGCAGGGCAATTCCAACATGCAGCGCATCCGCGCGGTCGGCGACAACTACGAGCGCGCCGGCGCGGCGGTGATCAGCTATCTCATGAAGCGCCCCGAGGTCGACAAGAAGAGAATCGCGATCTACGGCATCAGCATGGGCAGCTACTGGTCGCTGCGGCTGTCGAGCTACGATCACCGCGCCGCCGCCGTGGTGAGTTCCGTGGCGTGCTTCAACCCGAACAACACTATCTTTACGCAGTCCTCCCCGCGCTTCAAACAGATGTTCATGTACATGGCGGGCTACAAGGACGAGGACAAGTTCGACGAGGAAGTGGCCAAGGGCATGACCGTTCGCGGCTACCTCGACAAGGTCACCTGCCCGACGCTGCTGGTGACCGGCGAATTCGATCCCCTGTGTCCGCTCGAGGACGCGGTCGAGGCGTTCGACGATCTCCTGGTGCCCAAGGAGATGTGGGTAATGGAGAACCAGTATCACCCGTTGTGGGGCATTCCCAACCTGGGCGGAATGGACTGCCATGACTACGTGTTTGACTGGCTGCGGGCGGTATTCTCGGGCAAGCGCAAGCTCGCGAGGCGCGGCGCGATCAAGTACATCCGCGAGCACGGCGACGGCCCCTGGAGCGACTGCGACTGGACCCCGCCGATTCGCCGCGGGCAAGCCTACTTCTGACCGATACGATGTCATAACCAACTGGGACAACAATGACTTATAGCGAAAGACGAAAACGCATGCGCGCCCTCCTCGCCGGCACCCAGTGCCTGTCGCCGGCGAGCGTGTACGATCCGCTTTCGGCCCGCGTCGCGCAGGCTGTCGGCTACGAGCTCGGGATGCTCGCGGGCTCGGTCGCCTCCAACACGACGCTCGCCGCGCCCGATCTCATCGTGCTGACGCTGACCGAGTTCGCCGAGCAGATCCGGCGCATCACGCGTGCGAGCACGCTCTCGCTCCTGGTCGACGCGGACCACGGCTACGGCAACGCATTGAACGTGATGCGCACGGTCGAGGAGCTGGAGCACGCCGGCGTGTCCGCAATGAGCATCGAGGACACCCGGCTCCCCATCGGCTTCGGTCAGGCGGAAGGCGCGGACGAGCTTATTTCCACTGACGAGATGCTCGGCAAGCTCAAGGCCGCAGTCGCGGCGCGGCGCGATTCCCAGCTGGTGATCGCCGGCCGCACGGCGGCGCTCAAGGTCGAGGACACCGAGCGCACGGTCGCCCGGGTGAAGGCCTACGCCGCCACCGGCGTCGACGCGATATTCATCATCGGCGTGGAGACGGTCGAGCAAGTGGCCGCCGTGCACAGGGCCGCGAAGCTGCCGGTGATCGTCGGCTCGGCGCCGGCGTCCCTCAAGCGCGAGGACCTG
>JBFKNN010000095.1:0-11137 GCA_041629335.1 Burkholderiales bacterium
ATGGCTATGCCTCTGCTAGGCTCGGCGCGCTGAAGCCGCGCCCTACCGCCGGAAACGGGTCACCGGTCACCGGTCGCGGTTCTTAGACGTCCAGCAACATCCGCGCCGGATCTTCCAGCGCATCCTTCATCGCGACGAGCGTCAGCACGGCCTCGCGGCCGTCGATGATGCGGTGGTCGTAGGACAGGGCGAGATACTTCATTGGCCGCACGACGATCTGGCCGTTTTCCACCACCGCGCGCTCCGTGGTGAGATGCACGCCGAGGATCGCGCTCTGGGGCGGGTTGATGATCGGAGTGGACAGCATCGAGCCGAATACGCCGCCGTTGGAAATAGAGAACGTGCCGCCAGTCAGGTCCTCGAGCGTGAGCTTCCCGGTCTGCGCGCGGGCGCCAAAGTCGGCGATCGTCTTCTCGATGTCGGCAAGCGTCAGCTGGTCGGCGTTGCGGATAATCGGCACCACCAGGCCGCGCGGGCTGCCCACGGCCATGCCGATGTCGTAATAGCCGTGATAGACGATGTCGTTGCCGTCGATCGACGCGTTGACAATCGGAAACTTCTTCAGCGCATAGACCGCCGCCTTGACGAAGAACGACATGAAGCCGAGCTTGACCCCGTGCTCCTTCTCGAAGCGCTCCTTGTAGCGGTTCCTGAGGTCGATTACCGGCTGCATGTTCACTTCGTTGAACGTGGTGAGGATCGCCGCCGTCGACTGCGACTGCACCAGCCGCTCCGCGATGCGCGCGCGCAGGCGCGACATCGGCACGCGCTCCTCGGGCCGGCCGCCGAGCTCACCCAGATCGACGCTCGGCGCGGGGGCGCGCTGTGGCGCCGCGGGCGCGGCACCGGGCGCCTTCGCCGCAGGCTGCCCGCCCTGGATGACTTCCAGCACGTCACCCTTGGTCACCCGTCCGCCGCGGCCGCTCCCGCTGATCGCGGCGGTGTCCACCTGCTTCTCCGCAGCGAGCTTCTGTGCCGAGGGCATCGCCGGCGCTCCCGCCTTCGTCTCGGCCTTCGCGGCCGGCTTGTCTTCCGCCGCGACGGGCGTCTTTTCCGCCTTGGCGGCCGGCGCCGCTTCGCCCGATTTGGCGGGCGCCTTCTTCTCCGCCTTGGCCGAAGCCTCGGCCTTCGCGTCGGTGTCGATCTGCGCGATCACCTCGTTGCTGGTCACCGTGCCGCCCTCGTCTTTCACGATCTTGACCAGGACCCCTGAATCCGGCGCCGGCGTCTCCAGCACAACCTTGTCGGTCTCGATGTCGACCAGGTTCTCGTCGCGCTTGACGAACTCCCCGGCCTTCTTGTGCCACGCGAGCAGCGTCGCCTCGGCGACGGACTCCGACAACTGCGGCACCTTGACTTCGATCAGCATGATGACTCCGTAGACATCGCGATTCCGATTAATGCTCTTCGCCGGCCGACAGCGGCCGCGGCACCAGCCGCATGAAGCGCGGCTCGCTGCCGCCCGCCATGGTGAGCGCCTGGTCGACCAGCTCCTTCTGCTGCTTGTCGTGCAGCGACTTATAGCCCGGCGCCGGCGAGGCCGACGATTCCCGCCCGGCGTAGAACAGCTTCTGATGCGGCAGCAGGTGGCGCACCAGGTAATGCTGGATGTGGCGCCACGCACCCTGGTTGCGCGGCTCTTCCTGGCACCACACGATTTCGGTCGCCTTGTTGTAGTGCTCGATCTGGGCGCGGAATTCGTCGTGCGGGAACGGGTAGAGCTGCGCAATGCGCACCAGCGGCAGATCCTTGATACCGCGGCTGCCGCGCTCGGCGCGCAGGTCATAGTAGACCTTGCCGCTGCAGAAAATCACCCGGTCGACCCTGCCGGGGTCGATGTCCTTGGCGTCCCAGTCCTCGTTGACCGTGTTGAACTTGTCCTCGGCGAACTCCTCCAGCGGCGAGACCGAGTCCTTGTGCCGCAGCAGGCTCTTGGGCGTGAAGATGATCAGCGGCTTGCGATACGGGCGGATCATTTGCCGGCGCAGCAGGTAGTACATCTGCACCGGCGTGGCGGGAATGCACACCTGCATGTTGTAGTCGGCGCACAACTGCAGGAAACGCTCGATGCGCCCCGACGAGTGCTCCGGGCCGGCGCCCTCGTAGCCGTGGGGGAGGAACAGCGTCAGCCCGCTCATGCGGCCCCACTTGACCTCGCCCGAGGCGATGAACTGGTCGATCACCACTTGCGCGCCGTTGAAGAAGTCACCGTACTGCGCTTCCCAGATAATGAGATCGTTGGGCTCGGAAGTCGCGTAGCCGTACTCGAAGCCGAGAACCGCCTCCTCGGACAGCACCGAATCGATCACCACGAAGTCGCCCTGCTTGGGCGCGAGGTGCTGCAGCGGCACGTACGTGCCCTGGTCCCAGCGCTCGCGGTTCTGGTCGTGCAGCACCGCGTGGCGGTGGAAGTACGTGCCCCGCCCCGAGTCCTGCCCCGACAGCCGCACCGAGTAGCCTTCGGTGAGCAGCGTCGCGTAGGCGAGCAGCTCGGCCATGCCCCAGTCGAGCGGGAGCTTGCCTTCCGCCATCAGGCGCCGGTCGTTCATGATCTTTTCCACCCGCGGGTGGAGCTTGAACTCGGCCGGCACCTCGACGAGCTTCCGCCCGAGCTCCTTCAGCCTCTCGATCGGCAGCCGCGTATCGTCGTTCTCGTTCCACTTGGTACCCCGGTACGGCTTCCAGTTGGTCTCGAACGGCGGGCGGTAGTTCGCGAGTACCGTCTGGTTGGTATGGTAGCCGCGGTCGAGCGCCTGGCGGCAGGTGGACACGAGTTCGTCGCCTTCTCCCTCCGCGATCACGCCTTCCTGCGCCAGGCGGCCCGCATAGACCTGGCGCGGTGTCGGGTGCGAATGGATCTTGCGGTACATCAGCGGCTGCGTGACCATCGGCTCGTCCTGCTCGTTGTGACCGAGCCGGCGGTAGCAGACGATGTCGACCACCACGTCCTTGTGGAATTTCATCCGGTAGTCGAGTGCGATCTCGGTGACGAAGCACACCGCTTCCGGATCGTCGCCGTTCACGTGGAAGATCGGCACTTCCAGCATCTTCACCACGTCCGAGCAGTAGAGCGTCGAGCGCGAATCGCGCGGGTCCGACGTGGTGAAGCCGATCTGGTTGTTGATCACGATGTGCACGGTGCCGCCGGTGCTGAAGCCGCGGGTCTGCGCAAGGTTGAGTGTTTCCATCACCACGCCCTGCCCCGCCATCGACGCGTCGCCGTGGATCAGCACCGGAAGCACGGTGTCGCCGGTGTGGTCCTTGCGGCGGTGCTGGCGCGCGCGCACCGACCCCTCCACCACCGGATTCACGATCTCCAGATGCGACGGATTGAATGCGACGGTCACGTGCATCGGGCCGCCGGGGGTCATGACGTTGGAGGAAAAGCCGTCATGGTACTTCACGTCGCCCGCCAGCACCTCGGTGTTCTGCTTGCCCTCGAACGAGGAAAAGAGGTCCTTCGGCATCTTGCCCAGCGTGTTGACCAGCACGTTCAGCCGCCCGCGGTGCGCCATGCCGATCACGAGCTCCTGCACGCCGGCGGCGCCCGAGCGCTGCAGCAGGTGGTCGAGCATCGGGATCAGGCTGTCGCCCCCCTCGAGCGAGAAGCGCGTCTGACCCACGTACTTGGTGTTGAGATATTTTTCGAGCGTCTCGGCCGCCGTGAGCCGCTCTAGGATGTGCTTGCGGTACTGGGCGTCGTAATTGGGACGCCCGCGCGTGGGCTCCAGGCGCTCGGACAGCCAGCGCTTCTGCGGGATCTCCGAAATGTACATGTATTCGGCGCCGACCGAGCGGCAGTAGACATCTTTCAGGAACGCCAGGATCTCGCGCAGCGGCGCGCGCTCGCCCATGTGCAGCGTGCCGGTATTGAAAACCGTGTCGAGATCGGCCTCGGTGAGCCCGTAGAACGCGGGATCGAGCTCGGCGATTACCGGCTTCTCCAGGCGGCCGAGCGGGTCGACATCGGCGACGCGGCAGCCCTGGAAGCGATAGGCGGAAATCATCTGCATCACGCCGAACTGCTTCTGCAGATCGCGCACGTCCTGCCCTGCCGCGGGCCCGGCCGCCGCGGCCCGACGCGTGCGCGCGAGCGCGACGAAGCGGTCCTGGACTTCGGCGTGGGACACGTCCCGCGGGCCGTCGTCGAGCTTCTGCAGCTCGTCGAAGTAACCGCGCCAGCGCGGCTCGACCGATTCCGGGTCCTTCAGATACGCCTCGTACAGCGCCTCGATGAACGGCGCGTTCGAGCCGAAGAGATAGGAATTGCCGAGGAATTCTTTCATCATGATCGCACCCGCTTAATGGCCGACTGGAACGGCACGAACCCTGATCCGTGAATCGACTGAACCTGCTGCACCCGTCGCCCGCCGGCGCGACCCGCCGGCGTCGTGCGGCCACGGGCCATACCGGTAAGTCGGCTCGGTCGGATCATTCCTTTCAAAACCCCCTGCTTCTATTACCTCCTCGCGGGTTGCGATTCATGGCTCACGGATTACTTTCTTTTGTCGACCGGGAGAAAATTCCGCCGCTTCGCGCCCATGAACAGCTGGCGCGGACGGCCGATCTTCTGGTCGACGTCGCCGATCAGCTCGTTCCACTGGGCGATCCAGCCCACGGTGCGCGCCAGCGCGAAGATCGCCGTGAACATGGCGACCGGGATGCCCAGCGCCTTGTAGACGATGCCGGAGTAGAAGTCGACGTTCGGGTAGAGCTTGCGCGAGACGAAGTAGTCGTCTTCCAGAGCGATCTTCTCCAGGGCGATCGCGAGCTTGAACAGCTTGTCGTCCTTGAGGTCGAGCTCTTCGAGCACCTCATGGCAGGTCTTCTGGATGATCTTGGCGCGCGGGTCGTAGTTCTTGTAGACGCGGTGGCCGAAGCCCATCAGCATGGCGTGGCCTTCCTTCTCCTTGACCTTCTTGATGAAGGCCGGAATGTTCTTCACGTCGTCGATCTCGCCCAGCATCTTGAGCACCGCCTCGTTCGCCCCGCCGTGCGCCGGGCCCCACAGGCTGGCGATCCCCGCGGCAATGCAGGCGTACGGATTGGCGCCGGTGGAGCCGGCGAGCCGCACCGTCGAAGTCGAGGCGTTTTGCTCGTGATCTGCGTGCAGGATCAGGATCCGCTCCATCGCGCGCGTCAGCACCGGGCGCGGCTTCCATTCCTCGCACGGCGTGCCGAACATCATGTAGAGGAAGTTCTCGACGTAGGACAGCTTGTTCTGGGGATACATGAACGGCTGTCCCAGGTTGTACTTGTAGGTCATCGACGTGATCGTCGGCAGCTTGGCGATCAGCCGGAACGCCGAGATCTCGCGGCTGCGCTTGTCGTGGATGTCGATTGAGTCATGGTAGAAAGCCGAGAGCGCACCCACCACGCCGCACAGCACCGCCATCGGATGCGCGTCGCGCCGGAACCCGGTGTAGAAGCGCGACAGCTGCTCGTGCACCATCGTGTGGTGGGTGACGATATGGTCGAATTCCTTTTTCTGCTGCGCGTTGGGCAGCTCGCCGTGCAGGATCAGGTAGGCGACGTCCAGGAAGTCGCTGTGTTCGGCCAGCTGCTCGATCGGGTAGCCGCGATACAGCAGGACACCCTCGTCGCCGTCGATGTAGGTGATGGTCGAGCGGCAACTGGCCGTCGACATGAAGCCCGGATCGTAGGTGAACACGCCGGTCTTGGCGTAGAGGCTGCGGACGTCGACGACGTCGGGACCGATGGTGCCGGAGAGCACCGGAAAATCCACAGAGGGCCGGCCGTCGCTGAACGATAAGGTGGCAAGTTTTTCAGACATTTCGGGTCTCCCGATGAGCCGCGGCGCAGGGGCCGCGAGGTTTTCACATTACCATTTATGAACAATAGCTTATAGTGGCTTTTTCTAGCTATTTCTTAACAAATCAACCAGCCTCCGTTCCACCTCCGACTCCACCTCCGCCCGACCCATGGCGAGGTCGAGCAAATCATTATCCGGCGCCTCGAGCAGCCGATCGAACGCTTGTCGCTGCGCCAGGTCGAGCCCGCCATAATGCCGTTCCAGGAACCGCGCGAGAATCAAGTCCAGCTCCAGCAATCCGCGCCGGCACCGCCAGCGCACGCGGTTAGGCACTCCACGTTCACCCATCACACTGTGCGCTTGACCAAAAGATCCTTGATCTTGCCGATGGCCTTGGTCGGGTTGAGCCCCTTGGGGCAGACCTCGACGCAGTTCATGATCGAGTGACAGCGGAAGAGCCGGTACGGGTCTTCCAGGTTGTCGAGCCGCTCGTTGGTCGCCTGGTCGCGCGTGTCGGCGATGAAACGGTAAGCCTGCAGCAGCCCGGCCGGCCCCACGAACTTGTCCGGGTTCCACCAGAACGACGGGCACGAGGTCGAGCAGCAGGCGCACAGAATGCACTCGTAGAGGCCGTCGAGCTCGAGCCGGTCCTCTGGCGACTGCAGGCGCTCCTTCTCCGGCGGCGGCGTGTCGTTGACGACATACGGTTTGACCGAGTGGTACTGCTTGAAGAACTGCGACATGTCGACGATCAGGTCGCGAATGATCGGCAGGCCCGGCAGCGGGCGTATCACGACCGGCTCCTTCAGGTCGGCGATACGCGTGATGCACGCCAGCCCGTTCCGGCCGTTGATGTTCATCGCGTCCGACCCGCACACGCCTTCGCGGCAGGAGCGGCGGAACGCGAACGTATCGTCCTCGGCCTTGATCCGGATCAGCGCGTCGAGCAGCATATGGTCGGTCGGCTCGAGCGCGATGTCATAGTCCTGCATGCGCGGCTTCGCGTCCGCGTCGGGGTTGTAGCGGTAGATCGAAAATCTCATCGCGTTCCTAACTGACAGTTGCAGTCAACTCGCGTGTTCCAGGGAAAGCGTGAACCTCCCTCACCCGTCACCCGTCACTCGTCACTCGTCACTCAATAGACCCTGGCCTTCGGCTCGAACGACTCCACCGTCAGCGGCTTCTGTTTGACCGGCTTGTAGTCGAGGCGGTTGCCGTCCCTGTACCAGAGCGTGTGCTTCATCCAGTTCGCGTCGTCGCGCTTGGGGAAGTCGCTGCGGTCATGGGCGCCGCGCGACTCCTTGCGCGCCTCCGCGGAGATCATGGTCGAAACCGCGGTCTCGACCACGTTGTCGAGCTCCAGCGCCTCGATGCGCGCAGTGTTGAAGACCCTGCTCTTGTCCTGGATGCAGGTGCGCCCGGAACGCTGCTGCACCTCGAGAATCTTCTTCACGCCTTCGGCGAGCCCATCGGGAAACCGGAAGACGCCGCAGTGCGCCTGCATTACCCGCCGCAGCTCGGCGCCGACCTCGCTCACCCTCTCGCCGGAGGCGGCGCCGTCGAGACGCGCCAGGCGCGCGAGCGTCGGCTCGCCGGCATCCTTGGGCAGCTCGGGCTGCGCACCGTCGTCCGCGCGGATGTCCTGCACCATCTGCTCGCCCGAGGACTTGCCGAACACCAGCAAGTCGAGCAGCGAATTGGTGCCCAGGCGGTTCGCGCCGTGCACCGAGACGCAGGCGCATTCGCCCGCGGCATAGAGGCCCTTTACCGTACGCTCGCCGCCGCGGCCATCGGGCACTACGACCTGTCCGAGGTAGTTCGTCGGGATGCCGCCCATCTGATAATGGCAGGTCGGCACCACCGGGATCGGATCGGTCACCGGATCGACGTCGGCAAATTTCTTGGCGATCTCGCGGATGCCGGGCAGGCGCCTTTCGATCACGTCTGCCCCGAGATGATCGAGCTTGAGCAGTATGTAGTCGGCGTCCTTGCCGCAGCCCCGGCCTTCCTTGATCTCGGTCGCCATCGCGCGCGAGACCACGTCGCGGCTGGCAAGATCCTTAACCGTCGGCGCATAGCGCTCCATGAAGCGGTCGCCGTCCTTGTTGAGCAGGAAGCCGCCCTCGCCGCGCACGCCCTCGGTGATCAGCACACCGGCGCCCGCCACGCCGGTCGGGTGGAACTGCCAGAACTCCATGTCCTCGAGCGGGATGCCGGCGCGCGCCGCCATGCCCAGGCCGTCGCCGGTATTGATGTAGGCATTGGTGCTCGCGGCGTAAATGCGCCCCGCCCCGCCGGTGGCGAGCAGCGTCGCCCTTGCCTGGAGAATCATCGCCTCGCCGGTCTCCATCTCGAGCGCCACGACGCCCAGGATTTCGCCCTCGCGCCCGCGGATGAGATCGAGCGCCATCCACTCGATGAAGAACTGGGTGCGCGCGCGGATGTTGCGCTGGTAGAGCGTGTGCAGCATCGCGTGCCCGGTGCGGTCGGCCGCGGCGCAGGCGCGCTTCACCGGGCGCTCGCCGTAGTTGCGGGTATGTCCGCCGAACGGCCGCTGGTAGATCTTGCCGTCATCGAGCCGGTCGAAGGGCATGCCGAAGTGCTCGAGCTCGATCACCACCTCGTTCGCCTTGCGGCACATGAACTCGATCGCGTCCTGGTCGCCGAGATAGTCGGCGCCTTTCACGGTGTCGTACATGTGCCAGTGCCAGTTGTCCTCCTCATCGTTGCCGAGCGAGGCGGACACCCCGCCCTGCGCCGCCACCGTGTGCGAGCGCGTGGGGAACACCTTCGAGATGACGGCGACCTTGAGATTGGCTTCCGCCAGCTGCAGCGCCGCCCGCAGTCCCGAGCCGCCGGCGCCAACTACAACCGCGTCAAACTGCCTTCTGGCCATCGCCATTTTCTACATACCCCACAGGATCTGGACCGACCACGCCGCGAACCACAGGAGCGCCAGTATCACCAGCACGTAGAGGGTGAGCCGCAGGCCGAGGTCCTTGACGTAATCCATGAAAATGTTCCGCACGCCGACCCACGCGTGATAGAAGAGGCTCGCCAGGCACAGGACCGTCGCATAGCGAACGACGTCCCTTGTCCACAGCGCTTTCCAGTGCCAGAAATCCATCTCCGGCAGGCCCGCCAGCAGCACGACAATGAGCAGCGTGTAGACGAGCATCACCACAGCGGTAACCCGCTGCGCAAGCCAGTCACGAAGACCGTAATGCGCGCCGACGACCTGGCGACTTACCATAGGATCACTCCCCCGATCACGGTAAGCCCCACGCTCACGGCGAGCACCGCCCAGCTGCTCGCGCGTGCCGCAGGAAGCTCGGTACCCAAATGCAGGTCGAGCGCGAGGTGGCGCACACCGGCGCACAAGTGATGCAGGTAGCCCCACAGCAGGCCGAGCAGCACGATTTTCACGAACGGGCTAGCCGCGACCGCCTTGAACGCTTCGAACGACTGCTGCGACTCGAGGCTCATCTGCAGCATCCACAATATGAGCGGCAGGAACAGGAACAGCACCGCGCCGCTGATCCGGTGCATGCCGGACACGACGGCCATCACCGGAAATCGTATCTTGAAAAGGTTTAAGTGTTTGGGTCTGGGCTTGTTCATGATGTCTTACGCGGGACACTGCGGACTACCCGGCCGCCGGACGCCGAACCTGCCAAAGCGCTTCTTGCACGCCGGTATGCCGGCAACCAGCGGCGCGATCGTTCCATGGCGACCGGGTCCGGACCGGGGCCGCGCGCTGCCGCGGCTGGCTGGTTCAACGCCGCACGGCCGCTCATGTGAGCCTGCCCCGATGCACGGTATCCGAAGCGAATCTGGTGAGATTGCGCCAAAGCGCGTGAATTTTATCAGTTTTCGCTGCACTGCAGAAGATGCATTGCGAGCCCGGCCGCGGCGATGTCCACGATGCGTTCTCACTCGGGCCGCGCTTGTCAGCGCGTGGGCTGGTTCGTTATCATTATCTGCTTTGCGGGCAAAAAGAACTGAAGCTCGCCACCCCGAGTGTCTGCAGTTTCCCGCTGGTCAAAAACAGGTTCCATATTTCAGGAGTTCGATGTCATGAAACGCCCCATGCGCGTTGCTGTAACCGGCGCCGCCGGCCAGATCGGCTACAGCCTCTTATTCAGGATCGCAAGCGGTCAGATGCTCGGCGCGGACCAGCCGGTTATCCTGCAGCTGCTCGAGATTCCTGACGAAAAGGCGCAAAAAGCGCTGAAGGGCGTGATGATGGAGCTCGACGACTGCGCCTTTCCGCTGCTCGCCGGCATGGTGCCTACGGCAGACCCGATGGTGGCATTCAAGGACGTCGATGTGGCGCTGCTCGTCGGTGCCCGCCCGCGCGGTCCGGGGATGGAGCGCAAGGACCTGCTCGAGGCGAACGGCAAGATTTTCGCCCCGCAGGGCAAAGCGCTGTCCGAAGCCGCCAGCCGCGACGTCAAGGTGCTGGTGGTGGGCAACCCGGCCAACACCAACTGCCTGATCGCGATGAAAAACGCGCCGAAGCTGAAACCCGCGAATTTTTCGGCGATGATGCGCCTGGATCACAACCGCGCGCTGACCCAGCTCGCGCAGAAGCTCGGCAAGCCGGTTGCCACCGTGCACAAGATGGCGGTATGGGGCAACCATTCGGCTACGCAGTATCCTGACGTCTTTCACGCCGAAGTCGACGGGAAGAAGGCGTGGGCGCAGATCAACGACCATGCGTGGCTGGAAAAGGCGTTCATCCCCACCATCCAGAAGCGCGGCGCCGCCATTATCGAGGCGCGCGGGCTCTCGTCCGCGGCCAGCGCGGCGAACGCCGCGATCGACCACATGCGCGACTGGGTTTTCGGCACGCCTGCGGGCGACTGGGTGAGCATGGGCATCCCCGCCGACGGCAGCTACGGCATCGCCGAGGGCGTGATCTACGGCTACCCGGCCACCTGCAGGAACGGCCGCTACGAGATCGTGCAAGGCCTCGAGCAAAGCGACTTCAGCAAGACGCGCATGCAGGCAACGCTGAAGGAATTGCACGAAGAGCGCGACTCGATCAAGGCCTTGCTGGGCTAACGCGAGTTGGCAGTTGGCGGTTAGCAATTGGCGGTTGGCGGTTGGCACTTAGCGGTTAGCGGTTAGCGGCGAGATTGAACTTGTGGATTTGTGGGCGTTTCCGCTCACCGCTTACGCCCCTGGAAAGGACGACTATGAGCAGCAACGAGCCCAAATCGGGATTCAAGCCGAAGAAGTCGGTTGCCCTCTCCGGCGTTGAAGCGGGCAGCACCGCGCTATGCACCGTCGGCCGCAGCGGCAACGACCTCCACTACCGCGGCTACGACATCCTCGACTTCGCCGAGCAATGCGAATTCG
>JBFKNN010000096.1:0-10962 GCA_041629335.1 Burkholderiales bacterium
CCCAGTCGATGTGCCGCCGATCGCCGGTATCCTGCCCGACAACAAGCCGGGTCAGCGCGAACCGAAAGACGACGCGGCGTTTTCCGCCCTGGCCTTCAAGATCGCGACCGACCCGTATGTCGGCACGCTGACCTTCTTCCGGGTCTACTCCGGGGTATTGAAAAGCGGCGATACCGTCTACAACCCGGTCAAATCGAAGAAAGAGCGCATCGGCCGCATCCTGCAGATGCACGCAAACGACCGCGCGGAGCTCAAGGAAGTGCGAGCCGGCGATATCGCCTCGGCCGTCGGTCTCAAGGACGTAACCACCGGCGACACGCTGTGCGATCTGAAGGATGTGATCACGCTCGAGCGGATGGAGTTTCCCGAGCCGGTGATCCACGTCGCGGTCGAGCCCAAGACCAAGGCCGATCAGGAGAAGATGGGCATTGCGCTGAACCGGCTGGCGCAGGAAGACCCCTCGTTCCGCGTCCGTACCGATGAGGAATCCGGGCAGACCATCATTTCCGGGATGGGCGAGCTGCATCTCGAGATCATCGTGGACCGGATGAAGCGCGAGTTCGGCGTCGAAGCCAACGTCGGTGCGCCGCAAGTGGCCTATCGCGAGACGATCCGCAGTACCTGCGACAGGGTCGAAGGCAAGTTTGTCAAGCAGTCGGGCGGGCGCGGGCAGTACGGGCACGTGTGGCTCAAGCTCGAGCCGCAGCAGGCCGGCAAAGGCTACGAGTTCGTGGACGCGATCAAGGGCGGTGCGGTGCCGCGCGAGTACATCCCGGCGGTGCAGAAGGGCGTCAAGGATTCCATCCCCAACGGCGTGCTGGCAGGCTTCCCGGTGGTCGACGTGAAAGTGACGCTGTTGGACGGGTCGTACCACGAAGTCGACTCGAACGAGAATGCGTTCAAGATGGCAGGATCGATGGCGTTCAAGGAAGGCCTGCGGCGCGCGAACCCGGTGCTGCTCGAGCCGATCATGGCGGTCGAGGTGGAAACGCCGGAAGATTTCATGGGCAACGTGGTTGGCGACCTCAATTCGCGACGCGGCATGATCCAGGGAATGGAAGATATGCCTGGCGGCGGCAAGGTGGTGCGCGCGGAAGTCTCGCTGGCCGAGATGTTCGGCTACTCGACGACGCTGCGCTCGCTGACCCAGGGACGCGCGACCTACACCATGGAATTCAAGCATTACGCTGAAGCGCCGAAGAACGTGGCTGAAGCGATCATCAACAAGAAATAACGGGTACTGAAGGACAAGACTATGGCCAAGGGCAAGTTTGAGCGGACCAAGCCGCACGTGAACGTGGGCACGATCGGTCACGTGGATCATGGGAAGACGACGCTGACGGCGGCGATGACGATGATTCTGGCGAAGAAGTATGGCGGCGAGGCGAAGAGCTACGCGCAGATTGACTCGGCGCCGGAGGAGAAGGCGCGCGGGATCACGATCAACACGGCGCACGTGGAGTATGAGACGGAGAAGCGCCACTATGCGCACGTGGACTGTCCGGGGCACGCGGACTACGTGAAGAACATGATCACGGGCGCGGCGCAGATGGACGGTGCGATTCTGGTGGTGTCGGCGGCCGATGGTCCGATGCCGCAGACGCGCGAGCACATTTTGCTGGCGCGCCAGGTGGGGGTGCCCTACATCATTGTCTACATGAACAAGGCGGACATGGTGGACGACAAGGAGCTCTTGGAGCTGGTGGAGATGGAGGTTCGCGAGCTGTTGTCGAAGTATGAGTTTCCGGGCGATGACACGCCGATTGTGATTGGTTCGGCGTTAAAGGCGCTCGAAGGCGATGCGGGGGAGCTGGGCGAGAAGTCGATATTCAAGCTGGCCGAGGCGCTGGACTCCTACATTCCGACGCCCAAGCGGGTGATTGACAAGGCATTTTTGATGCCGGTGGAAGACGTGTTCTCGATTTCGGGACGCGGCACGGTGGTCACGGGGCGGGTTGAGCGCGGGATCATCAAGGTCGGCGACGAGATCGAGATCGTGGGGCTGCGGCCGACCACGAAGACGGTGTGCACGGGTGTGGAGATGTTCAGGAAGCTCCTGGACGAGGGTCAGGCGGGCGACAACGTGGGCATCCTGCTGCGCGGCACCAAGCGCGAGGAAGTGGAGCGCGGGCAGGTGCTGGCCAAGCCCGGCTCGATCACGCCGCACACCAAGTTCACCGCCGAGGTGTATGTGCTGTCGAAGGAAGAGGGCGGGCGGCATACGCCGTTTTTCAACGGTTACCGGCCGCAGTTTTATTTTCGCACGACCGACGTGACCGGCGCCTGTGACCTGCCCGAGGGGGTGGAGATGGTGATGCCGGGCGACAACGTGAAGATGACGGTGGCGCTGATCCAGCCGATTGCGATGGAAGAGGGGCTGCGCTTTGCGATCCGCGAGGGCGGGCGCACCGTGGGCGCCGGCGTCGTCGCCAAGATCATCGAGTAACATCCATGGCCACCGTAAAAAGCCAGAAGATCCGCATCCGCTTGAAAGCGTTCGACTACCGCCTGATCGATCAGTCGGCGCTCGAGATCGTCGACACCGCGAAGCGCACCGGCGCCGTGGTGAAGGGCCCGGTGCCGCTGCCGACGCGCAAGCAGCGCTTCGACCTGCTGCGCTCGCCGCACGTGAACAAGACGTCGCGCGAGCAGCTGGAGATCCGCACGCACCTGCGGCTGATGGATATCATCGATCCGACCGACAAGACGGTCGACGCGCTGATGAAGCTCGACCTGCCGGCGGGCGTGGACGTGGAGATCAAGCTGTAACGCATGAGTTTTGAGTCGCGAGCCGAATCGCGGCTCGTGGCAGTGAAGTTAACCGCCGACCAATTGTAGTCGGCACCTTTTGACACAAAAGGGTAATAAATATGAGTCTCGGACTAGTGGGCCGCAAGGTCGGCATGACCCGCGTGTTCACCGATGATGGCGACACCATCCCGGTGACGGTGGTCGACGTGTCGAACAACCGCGTCACCCAGATCAAGACGCCTGATAGCGACGGCTATTGCGCGATCCAGGTCACGTTTGGCAAGCGCCGCGCAAGCCGCGTCAACAAGGCTGCCGCCGGACATTTTGCCAAAGCCGGGGTCGAAGCCGGCCATAAGCTGCGGGAATTTCGCGTTACGCCGGAGCAGGTGGCTGGGTTCAAGGTCGGCGGCACGGTCGGCGTCGACATCTTCCAGGTGGGGCAGAAGGTCGATGTCTCCGGGGTGTCGCAGGGCAAGGGGTTTGCGGGCGTTATCAAGCGCCACAACTTCTCGTCTGGCCGCGCGAGCCACGGCAACTCGGTGTCGCACAACAAGCCCGGCTCGATCAGCATGGCGCAGGACCCGGGCCGCGTGTTTCCGGGCAAGAGGATGCCCGGCCACATGGGTGCGGCGAACCGCACCGCGCAGAGCCTCGAAATCGTGCGCATCGACGCTGAGCGGCAGCTCCTGCTGATCCGCGGCGCGGTGCCCGGATCGAGGGGTGGCGATGTCGCGGTTTACCCGGCGGCCAAGGCGCGCAAGTCTGGCGCGCCGGCGAAGCCCGCCGCTGGCAAGTAAGGCGGACCGACATGGAACTGAATCTCATCAACGATCAGGGCAAGCCGACGGCGTCGGTGTCGGCTTCGGATGCGGCTTTCGGCCGCGAGTACAACGAGGCGCTGGTGCACCAGGTGGTGACGGCGTATCTCGCGAACGCGCGTTCTGCGACGCGCGCCCAGAAGGACCGCGGCACGGTCAAGCATTCGACCAAGAAGCCGTGGCGGCAGAAGGGCACCGGGCGCGCACGCGCCGGGATGACCTCGAGCCCGCTGTGGCGCGGCGGCGGCAGGATCTTTCCCAACTCGCCGGATGAAAATTTCTCGCACAAGGTCAATCGCAAGATGTACCGCGCCGGGGTGTGCTCGATTCTCTCGCAGCTCGCGCGCGAGGGCCGGCTGGCGGTGGTGGACCAGTTCACGTTAGACGCGCCTAAGACCAAACTGCTCACGCAGAAGCTGAAAGGCATGGGGCTGGATGACGTGCTGATCATCACCGACGCGCTGGACGACAATCTGCGGCTGTCCTCGCGCAATCTGCATGGCGTCGCGGTGGTGGATGTCCGCAACGCCGACCCGGTGAGCTTGATCCGCCACGCCAAGGTGCTGGTGACGCGCAGCGCGGTGGCCAAACTCGAGGAGATGCTGGCATGAGCGAAGCGGTGAACCTCAAGCAGCAGGAACGCCTGATGCAGGTGCTGCTCGCGCCGGTGGTATCGGAGAAGAGCACCTACATCGCGGACAAGCACGAGCAGGTGATCTTCCGCGTGGCGTCGAGCGCGACCAAGCCCGAGATCAAGGCCGCCGTGGAGCTCATGTTCAAGGTGCAGGTCGAGTCGGTCAAGGTTGCCAATGTCCGCGGCAAGGAAAAGCGTTTCGGGCGGTTCGTCGGCCGCCGGAACCACTGGAAGAAGGCCTATGTCTGTCTGAAGCCGGGGCAGGAAATCAATTTTGCGGAAGGTGAGGCCAAGTAATGCTGGTCAAAGTCAAACCCACGTCTCCGGGCCGTCGTCAGCTCGTCAAGGTCGTCACGCCGGGCCTGCACAAGGGCAAGCCGGTGGCGGGGCTGGTGCAAAGTCAGGCCAAGAAGGCCGGGCGCAACAGCCACGGCCACATCACGATGCGCCACCACGGCGGTGGTCACAAGCAGCACTATCGGAAGATCGATTTCAAACGCGACAAGGACGGGATCGCCGCCAGGGTCGAGCGGCTGGAATACGATCCGAACCGCAGTGCGCATCTGGCGCTGCTGTGCTATGCGGACGGCGAACGGCGCTACATCGTCGCGCCGAAGGGCGTCGCGGCCGGCGCGCAGCTCGTCTCCGGGGTCGATGCGCCGATCAAGGTCGGCAATACCCTGCCCCTGCGCAACATCCCGGTCGGCACCACCATCCACTGTATCGAGATGACGCCGGGCAAGGGCGCGCAGATTGCGCGGGCAGCCGGCACCTCGGTTCAGCTGCTGGCACGCGAGGGCGACTTCGCTCAGCTGCGGCTGCGGTCGGGCGAGATCCGCAAGGTTCACATCAACTGCCGGGCGACGATCGGCGAAGTCGGCAATGAAGAGCATTCGCTCGAGTCCATCGGCAAGGCCGGACGCGTGCGCTGGCGCGGCAAGCGCCCGACGGTGCGCGGCGTTGCGATGAACCCGATCGACCATCCGCACGGCGGCGGCGAGGGCAAGACCGCTGCGGCGCAGGACCCGGTGAGTCCCTGGGGCGTGCTCTCCAAGGGCTACAAGACGCGCAAGAACAAGCGCACCAACAGCATGATTGTTCGTCGCCGCAATGCGAAGAGCATCGGTTAGGGGATAGCACATGGCACGTTCGATCAAGAAGGGCCCGTTCGTCGACACGCATCTGCTGAAGAAGGTCGAGGCGGCGCGGGCCGGATCCGACAAGCGTCCGATCAAGACCTGGTCGCGCCGCTCTACCATCCTGCCCGACTTCGTTGGTCTCACCATCGCGGTGCACAACGGCAAGCAGCACGTCCCGGTCTACGTCACCGAGAACATGGTGGGCCACAAGCTCGGCGAGTTCGCGCACACCCGGATCTTCAAGGGGCACTCGAAGGCCGGCTCCGTGGCGGCTGCGGCGGCGGACAAGAAGTCGAGCCCGACGCCGGCGGCCGGGCCGGCGGCTGCGCCGGCGGCGGCTCCGGCGGCGAAGGCGTGAGGAAAACAGCATGAACACCACAGCAAAACTGCGCGGGGTGCGGCTGTCGGCCCAGAAAGGCCGGCTGGTCGCCGATCTCATCCGCGGCAAGCCGGTCGAAAACGCGCTCAACATTCTGCAGTTCAATCCGAAGAAAGGCGCCACCATCATCCGGAAGGTGCTCGAGTCGGCGATCGCCAACGCCGAGCACAACGACGGCGCCGACATCGATGAGCTGAAGGTGACGCAGATCTGCGTCGAGAAGGGTCCGGTGCTGAAGCGCTTCGCGGCGCGGGCGAAGGGCCGGGGCGTGCGCATCTTGAAGCCGAGCTGCCACATCTTCATTACGGTTGGCGACGGGAGGAACTAGCCATGGGACAGAAGATTCATCCGACCGGCTTCCGCCTGGCGGTCAACCGCAACTGGGCCTCACGCTGGTATGCCAGCAGCAAGTCCTTTCCCGGCATGCTGCTCGAGGACATCAAGGTCCGTGATTACCTCAAGGAGAAGCTTTCACACGCGGCGGTGTCGCGGGTGGTGATCGAGCGCCCGGCCAAGAATGCCCGGATCACCGTGTTCAGCGCCCGCCCCGGGGTGGTTATCGGCAAGAAGGGCGAAGACATCGAATCGTTGAAGGGCCAGCTGCAGAAGATGCTGGGTGTGCCGGTGCACGTGAACATCGAGGAAGTCCGCAAGCCCGAGCTCGACGCCCAGCTGATCGCGGACTCGATCGCGCAGCAGTTGCAAAAGCGCATCATGTTCCGGCGCGCGATGAAGCGCGCTATCACCAACGCCATGCGGCTCGGCGCGCAGGGAATCAAGATCATGAGCGCTGGGCGGCTGAATGGCATCGAGATCGCGCGTACCGAATGGTACCGCGAGGGCCGCGTGCCGCTGCACACGCTGCGGGCGGACATCGACTACGGCTTCTCGGAAGCCAAGACCACCTACGGCGTGATCGGCATCAAAGTGTGGGTTTTCAAGGGCGAAGTGATGGCCAAGAACGAACAGCCGGTCGCCGCGCCCGCGGCGCCCGCCCCGGAAGCCGAGCCGGCGCCGGCGAAGAAGCCGCGGAGAACGGCAGCCAAGTCAGGAGCGAAACGTGCTACAGCCAGCAAGACGTAAATTCCGCAAGGAGCAAAAAGGCCGCAACCGCGGTGTCGCGACCCGCGGCAACAAGGTGAGCTTCGGCGAGTACGGGCTCAAGGCGGTCGTGCGCGGCCGCCTCACCGCGCGCCAGATCGAAGCCGCGCGGCGGGCGATGACACGCCACATCAAGCGCGGCGGCCGCATCTGGATCCGCATTTTCCCGGACAAGCCGATTTCGCAGAAACCGGCGGAGGTCCGCATGGGTAACGGCAAGGGCAACCCCGAATTCTGGGTGTCCGAGATCAAGCCCGGCGCGGTCCTGTACGAGATGGGCGGTGTCGACGAGGCGATGGCGCGCGAAGCGTTCCGGCTGGCTGCCTCCAAGCTGCCGCTCCAGACCGTGTTCGTGCAGCGCCTGGTCGGAGGTTGAGGCATGAAAGCGAGCGAGTTGCGGGCGAAGTCGGCCGATGAATTACAGCAAGAACTGCAGTCGCTGCTGAAGGCGCAGTTTTCCCTGCGCATGCAGAAGGCGACCCAGCAGCTTTCCAACACCAGCCAGCTCAACAACGTGCGCCGCGACATCGCGCGCGTGCGCATGTTGTTGGCAGAGAAGTCGCGATAGGACAGACCAGAATGAGCGAAGCGAATAAGCGCACGCTGACCGGGCGTGTGGTGAGCGACAAGATGAACAAGACCGTCACGGTGCTGGTCGAGCGCCGGGTGAAGCACCCGCTGTACGGCAAGGTGATCACGCGCTCGAAAAAGTACCATGCCCATGACGAGCAGAACGAGTTCCACGAGGGCGATCTGGTGACCATCGAGGAATGCCGGCCGCTCGCGCGCACCAAGGCTTGGCGGGTAATCAAGCTCGTGGAAAAGGCGCGCACGGTCTGAAAGGTCGTTGCGCGGGTGTGCAAAAGCACATATAATTCAACGTTTTTCGCCGAAGCCCGGTGTCGGGGTTCGGCGATCCGACCCGGACGGGCTCCAAAACTGCCTGGCGCCGAATGGCTGCCGTAGCAAGTTGGGGATGATAAAGACCAGCAGGAAGCAAAAAAATGATTCAGATGCAGTCCATTTTGGACGTGGCTGACAATACCGGTGCGCGCTCGGTCATGTGCATCAAGGTTCTTGGTGGCTCCAAGCGGCGCTACGCCGGGATCGGCGACGTGATCAAGGTCAGCGTGAAGGACGCGGCACCGCGCGGCCGGGTCAAGAAGGGCGAGATCTACAACGCTGTGGTGGTGCGCACCGCCAAAGGGGTGCGCCGCAACGATGGCTCGATGATCAAGTTCGACGGCAATGCCGCGGTGCTGCTCAACCCCAAGCTCGAGCCCATCGGGACGCGCATTTTCGGGCCCGTCACGCGCGAATTGAGGACCGAGCGTTTCATGAAGATCGTGTCGCTCGCTCCGGAAGTGCTGTAAGAGGAACAAGCCATGCGCAAGATCAGGAAAGGCGATGATGTGATGGTGCTGGCCGGCCGTGACCGCGGCAAGCGCGGCACGGTGCTCCGGGTCGTCGATGCGGAGCACGTCGTGGTCGAGGGTGCCAACCGGGTGAAGAAGCACCAGCGCCCGAATCCGATGAAAGGCGTCACCGGCGGGATCGTCGACAAGGAGATGCCGCTGCATGTATCCAACGTCGCGCTGTTCAACGCGGGAACCAAGAAAGCCGACCGCATCGGCATCAAGGTCCTCGAGGACGGCCGGCGCGTACGTTATTTCAAGTCCAACGGCGAAGTGGTTGACGTATGAGCGCTGAAAAAGACAGCAAGGCAGCGAAGCCTGCCAAGGAGCCCAAGGCGGCGAAGCCGGGCAAGGACGCCAAGCCCGCCAAGGAAACCAAAGAAGCGAAGGAAGCCAAGCCGCGCAAGGAAGCAAAGGCCGTGGTGGAATCCCGTCCGGCGCGTCCGGCTGCGCCCGCGCGCCTGCAGACCCATTACCGCGACAGCGTGGTGAAGGATCTCACCCAGCAGTTCGGGTACAAGACGGTGATGCAGGTGCCGCGGATTGACAAGATCGTTCTCAACATGGGCGTGGGCGAGGCGGTGGCCGACAAGAAGATCATGGACAACGCGGTCGCTGACATGACCAAGATCGCGGGGCAGAAACCGATCGTCACCAAGGCCCGCACCTCGATCGCGACCTTCAAGATCCGCACCGGCTACCCGGTCGGCTGCAAGGTGACGCTGCGCGGGGCGCGCATGTACGAGTTCCTCGACCGCCTCGTCAATGTCGCGATGCCGCGGATCCGTGACTTCCGGGGAATTTCGGGAAAGAGCTTCGACGGCCGCGGCAACTACAACATGGGCGTGAAGGAGCAGATTATTTTCCCCGAGATCGAGTACGACAAGATCGACGCGATCCGCGGCATGAATATCACGATTTCGACCACCGCCAAGAGCGACGCGGAAGCCAAGGCGCTGCTCGCGGCGTTCAAGTTTCCGTTCCGGAACTGAGGTAAGGACCCACTATGGCAAAAATGGCATTGATAAACCGCGAGCGGAAGCGCCGCGCAGCGGTGAAGAAGTACGCTGCGAAGCGGGCGGAGCTCATGGCCATCATCAACAATCAGAAGCTGCCTCCGGAAGAGCGCTACGACGCGCGCCAGCGGCTGCAGAAGCTGCCGCGGGACGCGAGCCCGGTCCGGCTGCGCAATCGGTGCGCGCTGACCGGCCGTCCGCGGGGCGTTTTCCGCAAGTTCGGGCTCGCCCGTGGGAAGCTGCGCGATATCGCGATGCGCGGCGAGATTCCGGGCGTGATCAAGGCGAGCTGGTAGGGGGTAAGCAATGAGTATGAGTGATCCGATCGCCGATATGCTGACGCGCATCCGCAATGCGCAGCTGTCGGAGATGCAGTCAGTGGCGATACCGGCCTCGAAGGTCAAGGCCGCGATCGCCAAGGTGCTCAAGGACGAGGGCTACATCGAGGATTTCGCGCTGCGCGAGAATGCGGGCAAGCCGCTGCTCGAGATCAGCCTCAAGTACTACGCCGGCAAGCCGGTGATCGAGAAGATCGAGCGCATCAGTCGCCCCGGGCTGAGGGTTTACAAGCCCAGCCGGGACATTCCGAGGGTCATGAACGGTCTGGGGGTGGCCATCGTGTCCACCTCGCAGGGCGTGATGACCGACCGCAAGGCGCGGGGCCTCGGGGTCGGCGGCGAAGTGTTGTGCATCGTTGCCTGACGGGAGTAGACGATGTCGAGAATCGGAAAGTATCCGGTTGCTTTGCCGGAAAAAGTGGAAGTGACTCTTACCCCGGCGGAGATCTCGGTGAAGGGGCCGCTTGGCGTGCTCACGCAGAAGCTCTCCCCCCAGGTGAAGGTCGAGAAGATCGAGAACCGGCTCGAGTTCAAGGTGACCAATAATTCGCATCATGCGAACGCCATGTCCGGGACCCTGCGCGCGCTGGTCGCCAACATGGTCAAGGGCGTGAGCAAGGGATTCGAGAAGAAGCTCGCTCTGGTGGGCGTCGGCTACCGCGCGCAGGCGCAGGGTGACAAGGTGAACCTCTCGCTCGGCTTCTCGCACCCGGTCGTGCATCAGTTGCCCAAGGGCATCAAGGCCGAGACGCCGACCCAGACGGAGATCGTGATCAAGGGCACCGACAAGCAGCTTGTCGGCCAGGTGGCCGCCGAGATGCGCGCCTATCGCAGCCCCGAACCCTACAAGGGCAAGGGCGTGCGCTATGTGGGCGAGCAGATCGTGCTCAAGGAAACCAAGAAGAAGTAAGCGGGGCGACAGATGATTGAGAAAAAGCAGGCACGGATGCGGCGGGCGCGCCAGACACGCGCAAAGCTCGCCGAGCTGAGGGCAGTGCGGCTGATGGTATGCCGCTCCAACAGCCACATCTACGCCCAGGTCCTCGATGAGAGCGGCGCCAGGGTTCTGGCCAGCGCTTCCACCGTCGAGCCAGAAATGCGCAAGACGCTCAAGATCGGCAGCAACGTGAAGGCCGCCGCGGAAGTCGGCAAGCGCATCGCCGAACGCGCGAGGAAGCTCGGCATCGAAAAGGTCGCGTTCGATCGCTCCGGCTACAAGTACCACGGACGGGTGAAGGCGCTTGCCGAGGCGGCGCGCGAGTCCGGCCTCAAGTTTTAAACGGGATACGTCATGGCCAAGATACAGGCAGGGAAAATGCATACCGGCGAGGAGCGCTCCGACGGCTTGCGCGAGAAGATGGTCGCGATCAA
>JBFKNN010000097.1:0-10894 GCA_041629335.1 Burkholderiales bacterium
GCCCGGCGCGTACTGCGCGGTGATTTCCTCCTTGCCCTCGATGAAGTCGAGCGCGTTGACCGCGGCGTTGTGCTCGCGCACGTAGTCGTAGCTCTTGGTCGACCCCTCGTGGTTGTTGAAGGCGACGCACGGCGAGATGACATCGAGAAACGCTGCGCCCGGGTGCCGGATCGCCGCCTTCACGAGCGGCACGAGCTGCGCTTTGTCGACGGAGAAGCTGCGCGCGACGAAGCTCGCGCGCAGCAGGAGCGCCATGCCCACGAGATCGATCGGCTGGTCGGGGTTGAACGCGCCACGCTTGGATTTCGAGCCCTTGGTGGCGGTCGCCGAGAACTGTCCTTTGGTGAGCCCGTAGACGCCGTTGTTCTCGACGATGTAGACCATGTTCACGCCGCGCCGGATGCTGTGCACGAACTGCCCCAGGCCGATCGACGCGGAATCGCCGTCACCCGACACGCCCATGTATATGAGCTCGCGGTTGGCGAGGTTTGCGCCGGTCAGCACCGAGGGCATGCGCCCGTGCACGCTGTTGAAGCCGTGCGAGTTGCCGAGGAAATAAGTCGGGGTCTTCGAGGAGCAGCCAATGCCCGACAGCTTGGCGACCCGGTGCGGCTCGATGTCGAGCTCCCAGCACGCCTGCACGATCGCCGCGGAGATCGAGTCGTGGCCGCAGCCGGCGCACAGCGTCGAGACCGTGCCTTCGTAGTCGCGGCGCGTGTAGCCGACCTGGTTGCGGTTGAGCGACGGGTGGTGGATCTTCGGTTTCGCGAGATACGTCATGATGTCAGCTCATTCTCAATCTGCGCTCAGGATGCCCGCTTCAGCGGCACCACGGTATGCGAGCCCGCGTGCTGCGCGATCTCGCCGACAATGAAGCGCGCGGTGATCGGCGTGCCGTCGTAGTGCAGCACCGAGATCAGGCGCGAGGCGTTGATCTTGGCCTCGTTCACGAGCAGCGTCTTCAGCTGCGCGTCGCGGTTCTGCTCGACCACGAACACCCATGGGTGCGAGGCCACGAAGTCGGCGATCTCGTCCTGGAACGGGAAGCCGCGGACCCGCAGCGCGTTGATGTGGACGCCGCGGGCGGCGAGCACATCGAGCGCTTCCTGCATCGCCGGGCTGGTCGAGCCGTAGAAGATCGCGCCGAATCGGGCGGGCTTCTCGGCCGGGAACAGCACCGGCTTCGGCACGAGGCTCTTCGCGGTCTCGAACTTGCGCGTGAGCCGCTGCATGTTGTCGACGTAATCGGGCCCGGCCTCGCTGTAGCGCGCGTAACGGTCCTTGGTGGTGCCGCGGGTGAAATACGCGCCGCGCGTGGGGTGCGTGCCGGGCAGCGTGCGGTAGGGAATGCCGTCGCCGTCGACGTCGAGGTAGCGGCCGAACTCCTTGCCCGCTTCGAGCTGCTCGTAGGTCATTACCTTGCCGCGGTCGTAGGTGCGGGCGTCGTCCCACTCGAGCGGCTCGGAGAGCCGCTGGTTCATGCCGATGTCGAGATCGGTCATCACGAACACCGGCGTTTGCAGCCGGTCGGCCAGATCGAACGCCTGCGCCGTGAGGTGGAAGCATTCCGTCGGGTCCTCGGGGAACAGCAGCGGGTGCTTGGTGTCGCCGTGCGAGGCGTAGGCGCAGGCGAGAAGGTCGGACTGCTGCGTGCGCGTGGGCATGCCGGTGGCCGGGCCGCCGCGCTGCACGTCGATGATCACCACCGGAATCTCGGCGAAATAGGCAAGCCCGATGAACTCGGTCATCAGCGAGATTCCAGGGCCCGAGGTGGCGGTAAACGCGCGCGCGCCGTTCCAGCCGGCGCCGATGGCAATGCCGATCGAGGCGAGCTCGTCCTCGGCCTGGACGATGGCGTAGCGGCGCTTGTTGTCGGCGGGGTCGACCCGCAGGCGGCCGCAATAGCGGCTGAATGCCTCCGCGAGCGAAGACGAGGGCGTGATCGGGTACCACGCGCACACCGTTGCGCCGCCGTAGACCGCGCCAAGCGCGGCCGCGGCGTTGCCTTCGATGAAGATCTTGCTGCCTACCCGGTTGCTGCGCCGGACGCGGATGCCGAGCGGGCAGGAGAGGTTCTTCAGCGCGTAATCACGCCCGAGACGCAGCGCCTTGACGTTCGACTGCAGGAGCGCCTCCTTGCCCTTGTACTGCTCGGAGAAGAGCTTCTCGATCTCCGCGGGGTCGATGTCCAGCAGCGCCGAGAGCGCGCCGACGTAGATGATGTTCTTCATCAGCTGCCGCTGGCGCGGGTCGGCGTAGGTCGCGTTGCAGATCTCGGTGAGCGGCATGCCGATCGGGTTGACGTCCTCGCGGAAGCGCGACTTCGGCAGTGGCTTGGAGCTGTCGTAGAAGAGGTAGCCCCCGGCCTCGATCTCCTTCAGGTCCTCGTTCCACGTCTGCGGGTTCATCGCGACCATCAGGTCGACGCCGCCGCGGCGGCCCTGGTAGTCGTCCTCGGTGACGCGCACTTCGTACCACGTCGGCAGGCCTTGGATGTTCGACGGGAAGATGTTGCGCGGGGAGACCGGCACGCCCATCCTGAGGATGGCGCGCGCGAACAGGGTGTTGGCGGACGCTGAACCCGAGCCGTTGACGTTGGCGAACTTGACGACGAAATCGTTGATGGCTTCGATGCGTTTCATTATGACAGTAACTCTAAGCGGCCTTGCGCTGCGGTTTGCGGCACCCCGGTCCCGCCTGCGTCATCTCGAGCAGGAATTTCTGCATGTCCCAGGCACCGGTCGGGCAGCGCTCGGCGCACAGGCTGCAGTGCAGGCACACGTCCTCGTCCTTCGCCATGATGCGCCCGGTCTTCAGCGTGTCCGACACGTAGACATCCTGGGTCAGGTCGGCGGCGGGGGCGGTGAGCCGCTTGCGCAGGTCGGCCTCTTCGCCGTTCGCCGTGAAGGTGATGCAGTCCATCGGGCAAATGTCGACGCACGCGTCGCACTCGATGCACAGTTTCGGGGTGAACACCGTCTGCACGTCGCAATTGAGGCAGCGCTGCGCCTCCGCGTAGGCGGTGCGCACGTCGAACCCGAGCTCCACTTCGACCTTGATGTCCTTCAGCGTGATCTTCTTGTCCTGCCACGGCACCTTGTAGCGCTGCTCGGCGGAGATCTGGTTGTCGTAGCTCCACTCGTGGATGCCCATCTTCTGCGACACCAGGCTGACACCCGGCGCGGGGCGCTCGGCAATGTCTTCCCCGTTCAGCATCTTGTCGATCGACACCGCGGCGTCATGGCCGTGGGCCACGGCCCAGATGATGTTCTTCGGCCCGAATGCCGCGTCTCCCCCGAAAAAGACTTTCGGGTGGGTGGACTGCATGGTGACCTTGTCGACGACCGGCATTCCCCACTGGTCGAATTCGATGCCGATGTCGCGCTCGATCCACGGGAACGCGTTCTCCTGGCCGATCGCCACCAGCACGTCGTCGCACGGATGGTGCTCGTCGGGCTCGCCGGTGGGCACGAGCTTGCGCCGGCCCTTGTCGTCGTACACCGCCTTCACCTTCTCGAAGGTGACGCCGGTGAGCTTGCCGTTCGCGTGCGTGAATTCCCTGGGCACGAGATAGTTGAGAATCGGGATGCCCTCGTGCGTCGCGTCCTCTTTCTCCCACGGGCTCGCCTTCATCTCCTCGAAACCCGAGCGCACGATCACCTTGACGTCATCGCCGCCGAGACGCTTCGACGAGCGGCAGCAGTCCATTGCAGTGTTGCCGCCGCCGAGCACGATGACGCGCTTGCCGATCTGGGTAACGTGGCCGAAGTAGACGCTGGCGAGCCAGTCGAGGCCGATATGGATGTTGGCCGCGGCCTCCCTGCGGCCCGGGACATCGAGGTCACGCCCGCGCGGTGCGCCGGTGCCGACAACCACGGCGTCGTAACCTTCCGCTAGCACCTGTTTCAGGCTGTCGATGCGAGTTCCGGCGACGAGCTCGATATTGCCGATGCCGAGAATGTATCCGACCTCCTCGTCGATCACCGCCTCAGGAAGGCGGAAGCGCGGCACCTGGGTGCGCATGAAGCCACCCGCCTTCGGGTCCGTTTCGTAGATCGTGACGCTGTAGCCGAGCGGGGCGAGGTCCCGCGCGACGGTGAGCGAGGCCGGCCCTGCGCCGATGCAGGCGATGCGCCTGCCGTTCCTGCCCGCCGGCGCTTTGGGCAGACGGGGGGTGATGTCTTCCTTGAAATCGGCGGCGACGCGCTTCAAGCGGCAAATCGCGACCGGTTCGGGCTGCGCTGTTCCGCTCGCGCTCGGTTTGCGCAAGTCGGGATTGCCTTCCTCGACGCGCTCGCGGCGACACGCCGGCTCGCAGGGGCGATCGCAGGTGCGGCCGAGAATGCCCGGGAAGACATTCGACTTCCAGTTGACCATGTAGGCGTCGCTGTAGCGACCCGCCGCGATCAACCGGATGTACTCGGGAACCGGAGTGTGGGCCGGACACGCCCACTGACAATCGACGACTTTGTGAAAATAGTCCGGCTGTGAAATATCGGTTGGCTTCACTTCACCTCTCCGTTAAGCCGTGTCGTCCTTTGCCGCTCGGCTGCACCGGATGGTGATAACCAACGCCTGAGCCCAGAAACGGTTTAATGGTGTCATTACAACGTCTTATCTTACGCCATCGGCGCAATGCTGGAAAGGCCGATGCTGCGAGCAGCAGAACGAGGAAGCGGCGTTTGCCCGCAAGCGCTTTCACGTGGTGGCTCGGGGCGGGATGGCACCTTAACCATAAGGGTCTTTACTCCGCACCGAGCCACGTGACCCGCACGCGGTCGAAATCCTCGCCGCGCTCAAGCAGCTCCTCGAATCTCACCCGCGGCGGCTTGTCCCCCATCATGACCTCGTAGATGATGCCGGGCTTGACGAAACTGTCCCGCGCGACGACCAGGTCGTGGCCCGCATCCGACTGCGCGCCCTCCCCAAGGATCAGCGCGCTCGCATAGGTGAACTCGAACGATCCGGACGAAGTGGCCCAGTTGTCCGCCCGCTCCGCCCCTTCGCCCAGGCCGCGCAAACAGACCGACAGCGGTTTCTTTGCGAGAATCTCCACGCTGGCATGCTCGCGGTCCCGCTCGTCCCGGTACAGGCGCCGGATGACGCCCAGCCACCACACGTGGCGACCGGCAGGCTCGAACGTGCACAAGGTGCCGATGCTCGCCCAGGACTCGTCCTGGCGGGGGATGTCGACGCTGATGCCCCACTTCGCCGCGTCGCGCTCGACCCACTCGACGGTGGGCACGACGATCTTCCTTTCCTCGAGCCCGAGACCGGTCTGCTCCTTCATGCGGATCAGCTGGTCTTCGGTCATTTCCGCCATGCCGCTGAACTCGACGCGGGTGACAAGTCCGGAGGCGCCGGCCAAGCCATGCGCAAGCTTGATCGGCGCGTTGATCTTCACCATGGGCTCGACCTGCTGCGGCGGCGCCTCTTTCCAGCAGACGAGCAGGTGCTTGAGCACGATCAGCTTGTCCCCGATGGAGAACTCGTCGCCGAAGCGCCGCTCCGGCTCTTCCGGATGCGCCGTGTGGCGGTCGATGATTTCCTGCATGGCGCCCTGCACCCGGCCGGCGCCGAAGTAGCGCATCGATTCGCGCGCAGGCTGCCCGGGCGAGCAGTGCACCGGACGCGCCGGCTGGGCAAGATCAAAGCAGAGATTGCAGCCCGCCTCGGGCTCGGTGCTGTACGCGAAACCGCGGGACAGCCGGGCGATGACACGCGAGGCGATCTCGATATGTTCGGGGCGCTCGGACTCGGGCCGGGAAAGATCGAGCATCAGCGCGCGCAAAAACTCCTGGCGCGGCGTGGTCGGCACGGCGTCGCCGGCGTAGACCTTCTGCGACACGTCGGCGATACCGTCTTGCTCGGCCATGCGGTAGATCTCGCTGAGACCCTGCCAGATCGCGGGGCGCACCGGCAGGTAGCGGAACTGCAACTGCTTGGCCTCGTTCGCGAGCGCGCGCAGGGCGCGCGCGGCGAGCAATGCACGCGCGGCCTGCTCCAACGAGCCCGCTTTCGCGCCCGTGGGCCCTTCCTGCAGGCACACGCCATACGCGCCCGCCACGTACTCCCAGAAGTCCACCAGCAACTGCCATAGGTGGAGCCGCTCGAACTCCTTGAGGCCGGTGCCGCGCAAGATCGTCATCAGTGCCGCGCGCTCGCGGTCCTGGGCGGTCTCGTCCAGGAGCTTTACCACGCCGGCGCGTTCGCCCGGGTCAAAACCCTCGGTCCCGGCTACCGTCTCGAGCCAGGACGAGAGTTCCTCCAGCGCCTTGCCGTTGTCCGCAGGCAATTCCTGCAGCAGCTTCCGCGCTGCCGCGACGTCGTGCATCGGGTGATCGGGCTTCTTCCCGATCGTGCTTTGCAGCCAATCGAACATAGCGGCTCCCCCCATCGTCCGGACGGCAGCCGTGCCGCAGATTTCCGGCCCCGGGTAAACCCGGCTACCGTTTTGGCATATACAGATCGGTGATCGATCCTTCCGCGATTTCCGCGGCAAAGCACACGGTCTCGGACAGCGTCGGGTGCGGATGCACGGTAAGACCGATGTCGGTCGCGTCCGCGCCCATCTCCAGGGCGAGCACCGTTTCGGCGATCAATTCCCCGGCGTTAACACCGACCATCGCGGCTCCCAGTATGCGCCTGTTTTCTTTATGGAAAAGGAGTTTTGTCACGCCGTCGTCGCGCCCGGTGGCAAGCGCGCGGCCGCTGGCGGCCCAGGGAAACACAGCCTTGTCGAACTCGACGCCGTCCGCCTTGGCCTGGGTCTCCGTGAGCCCCATCCATGCGATTTCGGGGTCGGTATAGGCGACGGAAGGAATGGTGCGCGCATCGAAGTACGCCTTGTGGCCGGCGATCACCTCGGCCGCCACCTTGCCTTCGTGGGTCGCCTTGTGTGCAAGCATCGGCTCGCCGCAGATGTCGCCGATGGCGAAAATATGCGGCGCGTTGGTCTTCAGCTGCCTGTCGACCGGGATGTAGCCACGCTCGTCCACCTTCACGCCGGCGGCCTGCGCGTTGATCTCCTTGCCGTTGGGACGGCGGCCGACCGACATCAGGATGAAGTCGTAGACGTCGGGCTTGGGCGCGTTTTCGCCTTCGAACGTGACCTTGAGTCCGTCCTTCTGTGCGTCGACCTTCGCCACCTTGGTTTTCAGGAGAATCTTCTCGTAGCGCTTCTCGATGCGCTTGTGCAGCACCTTGACGATGTCCTTGTCGGCGCCGGGGATCAGCGAGTCCATCAACTCGACCACGGAGACCTTCGTGCCCAGCGCGTCGTAGACCGTGGCCATCTCCAGCCCGATGATGCCGCCACCCACCACCAGCAGGCGCCTGGGCATTTCCGGCAACTCGAGCGCGCCGGTCGAGTCGATGATGCGCTTGTCGTCGTAGGGGAAACCGGGAATGCGCGCGACGCTGGATCCCGCGGCAATGATGCAATGGTCGAACGCCACGGTCTTGACGCCATCGCCCGTAGTCACCTTGATCGTGTTGGGCGAGGCGAATTCGCCGCGTCCGGTGACGACCTGGACCTTGCGCTGCTTGGCGAGCCCGGCGAGCCCCTTGGTGAGCTTGCCGACCACCCCGGATTTCCAGTTTCTGAGCCTGGCGAGGTCGATTTTCGGCTTGCCGAACGCGACACCGGCATGCGCCATCTCGTCCGCTTCGGTGATCACCTTGGCGACGTGCAGCAGCGCCTTTGACGGAATACAGCCGACGTTAAGGCACACGCCGCCCAACGTCGGGTAGCGCTCGATCAATACGACTTGCTTCCCCAGGTCGGCGGCGCGAAACGCGGCGGTGTAACCGCCGGGGCCGGCGCCGAGCACCACCACCTCGGCGTGAATGTCGGCCTTGATCGCCGTCGCCGGGCTCGCGGGTGTGGCCGCAGGTGTCTTGGGTGCGGCCGGCGCCGGCGCCCTGGCCGCGGGGGCTTTCGCCGCGGACGTCTCCTGCTTTGCGGCGACCGCACTCCCCGCGTCCCCCGCTTCCAGGACGAGTATGAGCGACCCCTCAGAGACCTTGTCGCCGTTCTTCAGCTTCAGTTCCTTCACCGTGCCGTCGGCCGGCGAGGGCACGTCCATCGTCGCCTTGTCGGACTCCAGCGTGATCAGCGGGTCTTCCTTGTTCACGCGGTCGCCCGGCTTCACCAGCACTTCGATCACCGGGATGTTCTTGAAATCGCCGATGTCGGGAACCTTGACTTCGATTACGTTTGCCATTGAACAACCTTTTGCGTCATGCCGGGCACGAACCCGGGGCGCCGCTGCCCGACGTCCCTGCGCGCCAAATGAAAACCATTGCGGTTACTGCCTTATTTGTCCGTCGCCGAGGACCACGTACTTGAGCGACGTGAGGCCCTCGAGGCCGACCGGGCCGCGCGCATGCAGCTTGTCGGTCGAGATGCCGATCTCGGCGCCGAGCCCATACTCGTAGCCGTCGGCAAAGCGCGTCGAGGCATTGACCATCACCGAGCTCGAATCGACCTCGGCAAGGAAGCGCCGCGCGCGCGTGATGTCCTCGGTGACGATGGCGTCGGTGTGCTGCGAGCCGTAGGTCGCGATGTGCTCGATCGCCTGCTCGAGCCCGTCGACCACGCGCACCGCGAGGATCGCGTCGAGGTACTCGGTGTACCAGTCCTCCTCGGTGGCTGCCTTCATTTGCGGCACGATCCTGCGCGAGGCCTCGTCGCCGCGCAGCTCGATGCCTTTTTCGAAGTAGATCCCGGCGAGTTGCGGCAGCACCCTGTCCGCGATGCCGCGCGCAACGAGCAGCGTCTCCATCGTATTGCAGGTGCCGAGGCGCTGGGTCTTGGCGTTGTCGGCGATGCGGACCGCCTTGTCGAGATCAGCCCGGTCATCGATGTAGACGTGGCACACGCCGTGCAGGTGCTTGATCATGGGGATGCGCGACTCGCGCATCAACCGCTCGATCAGGCCCTTGCCGCCGCGCGGGACGATGATGTCGACGTAATCCTGCATCGTGATCAGCTCGCCGACCGCGGCACGGTCCGTGGTCTCGATCACCTGCACCGCGGCTTCCGGCAGGCCGGCCGCCTTCAGGCCCTGGTGCACGCAGGCGGCGATCGCCTGATTGGAGTGTATCGCTTCGGAGCCGCCGCGCAGGATCGCCGCATTGCCCGACTTCACGCACAGGCCTGCAGCATCGGCGGTGACGTTGGGTCGCGACTCGTAGATGATGCCGATCACGCCGAGCGGCACGCGCATCTGCCCGACCTGGATGCCGGACGGGCGGTATTTCAGGCCGATCACCTCTCCGACCGGGTCGGGCAGGGTCGCGATCTGCCGCAGTCCGTCCGCCATCGCCTCGATCGCCTTCGTCGTCAGCGTCAGGCGGTCGATGAGGGCGGCGTCAAGGCCTTTCTTGCGGGCGGCATCGACGTCGCGGGTGTTGGCATCGAGCAACACCCGCGCGGTGTGCTCGATGGCTTGCGCCATCGCGGCAAGCGCACCGTTCTTCGCACTGGTGCCGGCGCGCGCCATCGCACGCGCCGCCGCGCGTGCCTGGCGGCCGACGCCGGTCATGTAGCTCTGAACGTCCATGACGGAAGTTTAGCAGTTGCCCCGCGGTAAGTGCAGCGACGGGGAATCGCGCCGGTCAGAACAGGGCGGGCTGGCCGGCAGCGGCCTGGGCGATGGTCTTGCGGGTCGGGCGCGGCGCGGCGATGCCGGTGTTGCCGCGCGCGAAGCGCAGCGCGAGCTGCAGCAGTTCGTCCCAGAGGTCACCACGGCCGAGGCCCTTCACCATGCGGTCGATCGCCGCCGCATGGCGCAGCGCATCTGTCACCTGCGCCAGCGTGAAGCGCCGCGAATTCTGCTGCATGAGGCTCTGGTGACGCGCGCCCCACACTTTCGCGTCGCGCCACAACATCGAGGTCGGACGTCCGGCGGCAAGCCCGGTCACCACCTTGCCGATGGCGCGGATTTCTTCGCTGATCGCCCAGAGCACAAGCGGCGGCGCGGCGCCTTCGCCCCTGAGACCGTCGATCATGCGCGCCAGATGGAGCGGATCGCCCTCGAGCACCGCTTCGCCGAGGTTGAACACGTCGTAGCGCGCCACGTCGAGCACGGCATCGCGCACCTGGTCGAAGGCGATCGGTCCCGCGGGAAACAGCAGCGCGAGCTTCTGGACTTCCTGGTAAGCCGCCATCAGGTTGCCCTCGACGCGCTCGGCGATGAACTCGAGCGTCGCGCTGTCGGCCTGCTGGTTCTGGCCCTGCAGCCGTCCGGCCAGCCACTGTGGCAGAGCCTTGCGCGGAATCGCCTTCGCTTCCACGGCGATCCCGGCGCGGTCGAGCGCTTCGAACCAGGCGGTCTTCAGCGCCCGCCAGTCGACGTCGGGCAGCCAGACGAGCGTGATGGTGTCGGCAGGCGGCGCCGCGCAATAGGCTTGCAGCGCCGCGGCGCCCTCGGTGCCGGGCTTGCCGGTGGGAACGCGCAACTCGAGCAGCTTCTTCGAAGCGAACAGCGACTGCGAGCCTCCCAGGAGCGCGAGACGGCTCCACTTGAAACCGGATTCGACGGTGAGGATTTCGCGTTCGGTGTAGCCGGCTGCGCGAACCCTGGCGCGGATGCGGTCGGAAGCTTCCAGAGCGAGCAGCGGCTCGTTGCCGAAGACGGTATAGACGGGCTTCAGTTCGCGCCCGAGATGGTGCTGTAGTTGCTCGCTGTCGATCCGCATTATTGTCGCGTCACGCGGTTCGCGACAGGATAACAGAAATGCGGAGAGTCGTAGGCAGAAAGTCCGGAACGCCTCGCGGAATGCGCTCTAACTGCTGCCAATCGCCAATCGCCAATCGCCAATCGCCAATCGCCAATCGCCAATCGCCAACCGCCAACCGCTCACCGATTCACCACCCACCGCCGCCGCC
>JBFKNN010000098.1:0-10849 GCA_041629335.1 Burkholderiales bacterium
CAGAGGCAATGCGAGACGCGCACACAACGAGAGGTCCTGTGGACCTCTCGTTGGACGCCGGGCCGTCTTGAGGGCCGGCGGTCCCGAGGCGGATTGTGACGAGGGATGCGCGGATCGCAGAGGCAATGCGAGACGCGCACAAAAAAAGCGCACGGGCACCCCGTGCGCTTTTTCGTTTTGCGGCAGTCGCCGGTGCGCCTTACAGCCCCGCGTTCTGCTGCGCGACCATGCAGAAGAGCATCGGGATCGAGAGCAGCGTGTTGGTGCGCGAGAACAGCATCGCCTTGCGCGCCGCGGCGGGCTTCTGCTCCGCCGTCGCTTCGACCATGCCGAGCGCGATCTTCTGATTCGGCCAAATGACGAACCAAACGTTGAACGCCATGATCAGCCCCATCCACATGCCGAGGCCGATGGCGTGCACGCCCTTGGAAAGCGACAGCGCCGCGCCGAGGTAACCCTGCATGCCGGCCACGATGAGTCCGGTCACCACGGTCGCCAGCGCGGCCCAGCGGAACCAGAACAGCGCGACGGGCGCGATCACCTTGCCGATCGCCGGCTTCTGCTCGTCCGGGATCTTCGGCATGTTGGGGATCTGCACGAAGTTGAAGTACCACAACAGCCCGATCCACATCACGCCGGAGAGCACGTGCAGCCAGCGCATGAAGAACGTCCACCAACTATGGTCGCCGAGCCTTACCCCCGCGTCGGTCGCGCCGTTCACGATGGCGACGAGGATGACCAGCAGGACGACACCGGCAGTGACGGTCCGTCCGAGAGATTGAAGAATAGCCCCCATGTGTCGGCTCCTTTCTTTGGTTTTCTGATGACAACGACTCGGAGGATTCTAGCACACGGGCATCGCCGGCATTACTCGACATTACATAAGGGGCATCCAGGCGATCCGCCTGTTCCGGCACGAATTTCGCGCGCGGCGCAGCCGCCTCGCGCGAGAGACAGTCAGGCGGCGACCAGACTGCCGGCGTCGATCGCGGCGATCGCCTTCGCCTGGTTCATGTCATTGGTGAAGTCGGCGCCGTAGAGGCAGCACGCGATCTGATTGGCGAGCGGCAGCGGCAGCGGCACTTCGCCGGCAAGCACGCGCTCGATCCAGATCGCCGTGCTCGATGCGTCGGTCGAATGCGGCAGCGTCGCGAGCCGTCGGAGCGGCGCGGCCTCCGCATTGAACAGCAGCTCGCCCTCGCCTTCGCGAAAGTGCATCAGCTCGGGCCGTCGCAGCGGATGGGCGAACGCCTCGCCCTCGGTGCCGTCGAGCAGCAGGGCGCATAAGCGAGCAGCCTGGAAGAAATCGTGCAGCAGCAGATGCGCCTGCGCGCTGTCCGCGCCGGCAACGAGGAGTGAGGCGCCACTGAACGGGTCCACGGCCCGCGCGAGCAATGCCATCATGTCGCCGAACCCGAGGCGCGCGCACGCGCCGGTGAGCTTCGTGAGCCCCGGCACCAGCAGCGCGGTGGGCACAAACGCGATCTTGCGCTCGAACAGCTCGTGCTGCGCCTGCGCGAGATGAGCACACGGCATGATGCCAAGCTCGCGCAACACCGCTGCAGCACCGGTGCCGCAGCTGCCGCCAAGCGCGCCATGCATCAGCACGGGCACCCCGAATCGCTGCAGCAAGAGCGCGATGAGCGGCAGCAGGTTCGGCTGCTCGCGCGTGCCACCGTGGCTCGCCAGCACTACCGGCCGCGCCACCGCATCCGGCGCAATGAGGCGCGAACAGCGCTCAATGAGCGCGCGATGAAAGCCGAGGAGTTGCGCCAGCGACAGGTCGTTCGCGTGCAGGCCGGCGAGAACAGCGCCCAACTCCAGGTCGCGCACGCCGTCGTCGAGCATTGCGGCGAACAGCCGGTAGGCGTCCTCCTCCTCGCGTTCGCCCGACTCGCCGTCTGCCCCGGCGACCCTTCTCATGACGTTGGTCCAGCCCAACACCTCACTCCTCGATCAAGCGGCTCTTTACCAGCACGGACCCCCGGCAAGATGGATAGCAATGGCTGTGCCAGTAAATTCTCTTCTTATAATCATATACATATGAAATAACGTCGCGCGGGAACGGCCGCCGAGGCCCGATTCTGGCGCACGCGTGCCTGAAAATGGTGCAGATCGGAGCCGGGGCAACCGCCGGCCGGCCGGGAACAACGTCACGCTGGCGCGAATTTCTACAGGAAATGGGGTTTTGGAACGCGCGAAAGATTCGGTAAACTAGACTAAACTTAGGCTAAAGGAAGCAGGGACAAGGGTTTTTTCCGTTCCTGATCGGGAATCTCGATGCGTGCACTGTTGCCAGTCATGGTGATCGCCGCTCTCGCCAGCACCGATACGGTGGCGGCAGGGGGCGTGGCGCAGCCCGCGACCGGCAATCACGAAGCCCGGTCTGCTTACAAGGTGGCACTCGGGCTGAAGGCCCCGGCAGAAAATCCGGTATGGCGCTCGGAAGAAGAGTCCGAGAACCTGCAGCTGCGCGGCGCAGGCAGCCTGTATGGCGGCGCGCGCAACGTTGCACGGCCCGGCTTGCGCACGACCGAGTCTTACAGCGGAATCTTCCAGCCCCTGTCGGACAAATGGGGTTCCTCCCTGGAAGTCGGCGTCTCGCGCGATTCGTTGATCGCCGCGCCGCGTTATTCTTTCGGCGGCCAGCTGCACACCACATTCCTGCCCGGGCACGGGCTGAGCCTGGGCCTGAAATTGAGCGGCGCGGAACGCGCGGCGCCCGGCGCGCCCCTGGGCAGCCGACTTGATCCCGTCGGGACGAGTGACGCGCTGCTGGCCGACCGGCTTGCCGGCGGCTCGAGCTACGAGCTCAACGTAAACTATCTGCATGGCACGCGCTACAGCGTCGGCATGGCTTACCAGCAGAGCATTGCCGGCAATTTCTACGGGGCGCACGGATTGACCCCGGGATTACGCTCCTTCTCGCTGGTCGGCCAGCACTGGCTCACACCAAACTGGTCGATGAGTTACGACATCTACGCTTCCGATCCCGCCGCCCTGCTGCAATCGCCGGGATTCGGGCTCGGCCTGCGCTACCGCTTCTGATCGCCGCCCGCCGGGCAAGTCCCTTCTTCCTCTCCGCTCAATCGGCGTCGAGCCCGTGCAGCGCGACGCCGGCGAACGCCGGCCAGGCGCGCCACACCTGCTCGAATCCGGGCAACAGCTTGCGCAGGGCGCCGATATGTTGGCGGAAAGTGATGCTGCTCGCGCGCCAGCGCGTGGTGTGCGAATAGGCGAAAGCGGCACCCGCCGGATTTGCCGCAGGCGCATCGAGCAACACCAGCAGCGCATGCTCTCCCAACGGCGCGAGCCACAGCTCGCCCTCCTGCCGGCTGCGGAACACGCGCAGCGACTCGTCCCGGATCGGCCCGGCCTCGAGCCCGATCCGCACCCTGCGATTTGCCCGAGCGGCCCACGCCAGAAATGGTTCGGCGAACTCGAGGATCTGCCGGCGGTCGGTCCGATAATTCATCACTGTCACGACATCGACCAGCGGCGCGAGATGATCTAAAAACCGGCCACCGCGGTACGACTGGCTTGCCCACCAGAATGGTATTGCCACGTCGAGCGGCATCGCGACGGCCGGCTTCACCAGCGCGAGCGTTTCCAGATACGCCGACAGCCAGCTTTCGGCGTCGATGTGATAGCCGGCATTGAGGTACGGTTCGATGTCGAGCTGCAAGCCCGAAAGGCGTGCCGCGGCAGGCGCGCCGCGATTGTAATCAGCGTACGCGAGCGCGCGCTCGACGTAGCCGGCGCGCTCGGCCGGGAGTACCGCGCGCGGGTCGCCGGCAAGCGCCCACACGGCAACGCCGCGTGCAGTCGCCCGGGTAATGAACTTCTCCAGCGCACCCGGCTCGGCCACGCGCTTGCGATCCGCGGTCACCGGCACCGTAACGAACACGGTATCGGCGCCATTGGCCGCGAGCAGCGCGAACAAGTCATCCGGCTGCGCCGCCCACGCCTCGGGGCGCCACACCCACAACGCCCGTGCGGGGGCAGTCGCCTTCGCATGTCTCGGCTTCAGATGCACCGAGCGGATCTCGAGTCTCGCCGCATGATATGGACACGCGAAGACCCACGATGCGGTCGATTCGCCGACGGGCGCCGGCGCCAGATCGATACGCGCTTGAGTATGGCGTGCGGGGGATGCGCCGACCTTGCGGCCCCCGCCCACGCCGCTGCCGGTCACGGCAAATTCGCCCCGGGCCGAGAACCCGAGTTGCAGCGCGAGCGTTGGGCCCGCCGGCAGGGCTGCCTGCGCGGCAGCCAGGACCACGCCGGCCGCCGACTGCCCGGGCCCGCACTCGAGAACGACGCGTGTATCCAGGACCCGCACCGTCGCGCGGTCGCCGCCAAAGGCCGTCGCGCGGAGCGCCGGCAGAAGATCGTCTCCGACCGGCAGCGTGCCCCCGCGCGCCACGGGTTCCGCGAGCGCGATAACCTCGCTCACGATGAGTCTCGCGCCGTCTTCCGTGCCTTTGAGAATCACGCCGCCGGCGAGGCCTGCCGCCGTTTCGCGCGTGATCAACTGCGCCCACCGCACCCGCCTCGGCGCCACCGGGAGCTCGACCCCCCGGCAGTCCGGGCGCGGGTGATCTGCCGCCATCAGCGATTCCGAACCGCCGTCGGGCCGCAACATGCTCGAGAAGACCGTGGCACCTAGCGGTACCGCCGCATCATCGCAAACGCTGAACCACGCCGCGCCCGCGCCCGGCGGCAGGAGCGCGAACGCCGCAGCCAGCGCGAGCTGCGCACTTGGCCACCATACCGGTCTAGTCATCGGTCCGACCCGGCACTGCGCAATCACTTGTCCTGGCAGGGATCCTCATGTGGCAATAATTGATGTGCGGGCATCCACCGGCGTATCTTTTCGCGCCGCAGAGGGATTCTGTTATTCTATGAATATAAGAACGATTTCGGGTCACCGCGCCTCAACGGTGAAGATACAAGATGGCAGCAAGCACCGCAAACCGCGGCACCGCACTGGTGGTCGAAGACGACGACCAGATCGCCTTCTTGCTCAAGTTCATCCTCGAGCGCGAAGGCTTTGCCGTGGAGCTTGCGCGCGACGGGCGCAAGGCCGAGGAACTGATCGGGCAGCTCGCGCCGCCGGCGATCGTGACGCTCGACGTGATGCTGCCGTTCAAGGACGGTTTTCAACTGCTCGGGGCTGCGCGGGCCAAGCCCGGATGGAAGGACGTGCCAATTCTCATGCTGACCGCCAAATCGCAGGAAAAAGACGTCGTGCGCGCGCTCGAGGGCGGCGCGAGTGATTACATCGTCAAGCCGTTCAAGCCGGACGAGTTCCGGGCGCGCATCAAGCGCCTGGTGAAGTCCGCATGAGTCTCCCGTATGCAAAGCGCCGTGCTCCCGCTCTCGCCGTCGCGGCTTTCGTGCTCGCGCTCGCGCCCGTCATCGCGGCGGCGGCCGGCTCCGGGCGCACTCAAGTCGAGGCGGGCGGCACACACGAGTCGCTCACCAACAACCGCGGCGACTGGTCGAGCATCTATATCGACGCGGCTCACGACTTCCGGCGGAATCACACGCTCTACGGCGGCCTGCGCGAAACCCGGCGTTTCGGGCTCAACGATACCGAGGCGCACGCGGGCCTCTACTATCCGCTGGCCGAGAACTGGATCTCGCTGATCGAAGCGCGCGGCAGCGAATCGCACAACGTCCTGCCGCAGTACTCGATCTATGGCCAGCTCGAGCGGCGTCTTGCCGGAGGCTGGGGCGTCGGCGCGGGCCTCCGTCACAGCGAGTACACGCAGACTTACGCCAATATCGTCACGGTGCTTGTCGACCGTTACTGGGGCAATTTCCGCGGCGCCTACACGCTCTACAACGGCCGGCCCGAGAACGCATCGTCGGCGAGCGCTCACCGCTTCCAGCTCAATTATTACTACGCCGAGCGCAGCACGGTCGGCCTGTCCTACACCACCGGGCGCGAAGTCGAGAACGTCGGCCCGCCGCTCGGCGTAATCTCCAGCGACATCCGCGACTGGACGCTGTCGGGCCGCCATTGGTTCGCCCCTGACTGGGCGTTCACCTACGATCTGCTGACCCACGAGCAGGGCAGTCTCTACCGGCGCCAGGGACTACGCCTTGGAATCCGCCACAGCTTCTGACTTTACCCTGAGCATCACGCGAAAACCGTCGATCGCGCCGCCTGATGATGAATTCGCCGCGCTGTCGGCCTATGTCGACCCGGTGCTGGAGCTCGCCTGGTGGGTGGGGATTTCCGCCATCGCGATCTCGCTGCTGGCCTTCCTGCTGGTGATCCTGATGCGCCTGCGGCTTTTCGCCCGGCAGCGCCGCGAGCAGCGCGCGGTCGAGTTCTGGCGGCCGCTCCTCGCGCAGTGCGCGGACCGGGTGCCCGAGCAGTTGCGCCCCCTCGAACGCGGCGAGGAGCAGGCGGTGCTGCAACTCTGGAACCACTATCACGAGTCGCTGCGCGGCGCCGCGACCGAGCAGTTGAACCAGCTTGCCGCCGGCGTCGGCATAGACCGCGTCGCGCGCGAACTGCTCGCACGCAACGACACGCGCAGCCGGCTGCTGGCACTGAACACGCTGGGGCACCTCCGGGACAAGACACGGTGGCACGAGCTGCGGCTGCTCGCCGACGAGCCCTCGCCGGCGCTCTCGCTCGCCGCGGCACGCGCGATGCTGCGCATCGAGGCGAGATCGACGCTCACCTGGTTCCTGCCGCTCGCGGCCAAGCGCACCGACTGGCCGCTCGCGCGCATTGCGACCATGCTGGTCGAGCTGGGCGCCGACCGGATCACACTGCCGCTGTCGGTCACACTGGAGCAACTCGTCATTGGCGCCGCGCCATCCGAGGAGCTCGTGCGCATCCTGCGCCTGCTGGAGACCGTGCACCCGGAGCGCGTGGCGCCGGTCGTGCGCCGGGTGCTGGCGGGTGCGCGCGACGAGAGCGTCATCGCGGGATGCCTGCGCGCGCTCAACGAACCTGGCGACCGCGATCTGTTTCGCGAACACTGCAGCCATCGAAGCTGGATCGTGCGCGTCGCGGCCGTGCATCAGCTGGGCACGGTCGGCACCGCCGCGGACCGGCCGCTGCTGGTGGACATGCTGGAGGACCGCAACTGGTGGGTGCGCTACCGCGCGGCGCAGGCGCTGCTCGCGCTTCCCTCCACCAACGCCGAGGATCTGGAAAAGGTGCGCGCCGTGCTCCCCGACCGCTTTGCCCGGGACATACTGGGCCACGTGCTGGCGGAGGAGCAATGACGCTCACCGACTGGATCACGCTGACCGAGTGGTTCTTTCTCCTTTACTTCGTCGGCATCAACAGCGGCTACCTTCTGCTCAACCTGATGTCCATTGCCAGCATCAGGCGCTACGTCGAGGCGCACAGCCTCGATGCGCTGCCGCACTACTACACGGAATTCGACCTCCCGGTGTCGCTGCTCGTCCCCGCCTACAATGAGGAAGCGACGATCGCGGCATCGGTGCGCTCGATGCTGCAGTTGAACTATGCCGAATACGAAGTCGTCGTCATCAACGACGGGTCGCGTGACGGCACGCTCGCGGCGCTCCAGCGCGAGTTCGCCCTGGTGCCCTTTCCCGAGGCGTATTGGCAGCGTATCGCAGCGAAACCCGTGCGCGGCATCTACCGGTCCACCGTGCACCCCAACGTGCGCGTGATCGACAAGGAAAACGGCGGCAAGGCCGACGCGCTGAACGTCGGAATCAACGCCGCGCGCTTTCCGCTGTTTTGCGCGGTGGACGCCGACTCGGTGCTCGAGCGCGACAGCCTGCGCCGCGTGGTCGAGCCCTTCCTCGAAGACCCGACCACCATCGCATCCGGAGGCACGGTCCGCATCGCCAACGGCTGCGAGGTCGACGCCGGCTTCGTCACCCGCATCGGCCTGCCGGGGAAGCTCCTGCCGCTCATGCAGATTGTCGAGTACCTGCGCGCCTTCCTGTTCGGGCGGCTCGGGCTGTCCACCGTCAACGCCGTGCTCATCATCTCGGGCGCGTTCGGGCTGTTCCGGCGTGACGCGGTGGTGGCCGCCGGCGGCTACCGCCACGACACCGTGGGCGAGGACATGGAGCTGGTGGTGCGGCTGCACCGGCTCTACCGCACCCAGGGCCGCCCCTACCGCGTGGTGTTCGTGCCCGATCCCATCTGCTGGACCGAGGCGCCCGAGTCGCTTAAGGTGTTGAAGAACCAGCGCGTGCGCTGGCAGCGCGGGCTCTCGGAAAGCCTGTCGCTCAACCTGGGCCTGCTCTGTCACCGCCGCGGCGGCTGGCCCGGCTGGTTTGCGTTCCCGTTCTTCGTCGTGTTCGAATGGTTGGGCCCCTTGATCGAAGTCTTGGGCTACGCGTTCATGATCATCGGATTCCTGCTGGGCGTTGTCTCCTCTAACGCGTTCGTGGCGTTCATCGTGCTCGCGTTCGGGTTCGGGCTTTTGCTGTCGGCGAGCGCGCTGATGCTCGAGGAGATGTCGTTCCACGTCTACCCGAAGGCCGGTCACCTGTTCGCGCTCTGCGCGGCGGTCGTGCTCGAGAACGCGGGCTACCGCCAGTTGAACTCGGTATGGCGGCTGTGGGGCCTCATTCGCTGGATGACGGGCGCGAAGGCGCGCTGGGGCGAGATGACACGCACCGCAAGCTGGCAGAAAGGCGCCTAGGATGTCGCCGGCCGAGAACCGTTCCGGCGCATTTCGGCGGACCCGCTTGTTTCATCTGTCGACCTACAACGTCGCCGCCGCGCTGATGGCGATCCTCCTGCCCGCAGCAGTCACCGCCGTGGCCTGGAAGGCCGAACGCAACCAGGCGCAGAACGAGGCGAAAGCGCGCTTTGACTTCGAGGCAAGGCGGATCCGCGACGCGATCGCCGGGCGCATGCGCGACTACGAGCAGGTGATGCGCGGCGCGGCCGGGCTGTTCGCCGCCTCGACCAGCGTGGAGCGGGCCGAATGGCGCGCCTACCACGAAGTCCTGAAGCTCGATCAGCAATATCCGGGAATTCAGGCGCTGGGCTACGGACCCCAGGTGCCGGAGGCGGCGCTGCCCGGTTTCGTGCAGTCGGTTCGCGCCGCAGGATTCCCGGATTTTGCCGTGCATCCCAAGGGAATTCGCACCGAATACACGCCGATCCTGTTCATCGAGCCGTTCAGCGGGCGGAACCTGCGCGCCCTCGGCTTCGACATGTTCTCGGAGCCCACGCGCCGCGCGGCAATGGAGCGCGCGCGCGACAGCGGGCGCGCCGCCGCCTCCGGCAGGGTCACGCTGGTTCAGGACACCGACCGCAACGTGCAGCCGGGTTTCGTGCTGTATTTGCCCGTCTACCGCAATGGCGCGCCGGTCACCACGATTCGGGAGCGGCGTGCCGCACTGCAGGGCTACGTGTACGGCGCGTTCCGCACACGGGACTTTGTGCGCGGCATTCTCGGCCACGTGCCCGGCATCGGGTTGCAGATCTACGACGGGCCGAAACCCGGTGCGCCCGCGCTGCTCTACGACAGCGCGGCCCGCCGGACCGGCGGCGCAGGGCCGATGTTCACTGCCGATTTCAGCGTAATCATGCACGAGCGCGCCTGGTCGCTGACCGTCGTGTCGCTGCCGGCGTTCGAGGCGGGGATAGACCGCGACAAGCCGCGCCTCGTGCTGGTCGCGGGAACGGTCATCAGCGTGATGCTGCTGATGATCGTCTGGACGCTTCTCACCCTGCGCGCGCGCGCTCTGTCGCTCGCCCGCAGAATGAGCGCGGAGGCGAGCGCCCGGCGCGCGCAGCTTGAGGCCATCAACGATGCCTCACCGCTCGGCATCTTCCGCACCGATGCCGAAGGCCGCTGCGTCTACACCAACCGGAAGTACGAGGAGCTCACCGGCCTTAACGCCGAGCAGGTGCGTGGGGACGGCTGGTCGCAAGCGGTCCATCCCGAGGACCGCGCGCGGGTGCTGCACGGGTGGCGGCGCGTGGTCGAGAAACGCGTCCCGACCGCCGGCGGCACCCACCGGCTGCTGCGCTCCAACGGCAAGGTCCTGTGGGTCAGCGTGAAGGCAGCGGCCATTCAGGAAGACGGGCAGATCACGGGCTATACCGGATCCCTGGAAGACATCACCGCGAGCTACGAGGCCGAGCGGGCGCTCAAGGAAAACCGGGAGCAGCTCACGCTCGCCCTCGACGGCTCCAACCTCGCGCTGTTCGACTGGCAAGTCACCACCGGTGAGGTTCACCTGAGCGAGCGCTGGAGCATAATTCTCGGCGGCGCGCCCGAGCCCACCGTCACAACGATCCAGGCGCTGGAGGCGCTGGTTCATCCCGAGGATGCGCCCGAGCTGCGGCGGCATCTCTACGGCGTGCTCAAGGGCAACGCGCTGCGCTACCACGTCGAGCACCGCGTCAAGACGCATTACGGCGACTGGAAGTGGATCGCGAGCCGCGCCAAGGTGGTCGAGCGCGACGAGACCGGCCGGGCGATACGCGTTACCGGCACCAACGCGGACATCACGGACCGCAAGGAAGTCGAGCGCCTCAAAAACGAGTTCATCGCCACCGTCAGCCACGAGCTGCGCACACCGCTCACGTCGATCATCGGGTCACTCGAGCTGCTCAAGGAAACAGGGGCCGAGAAGCTCTCAGCGGATTCCACCACGTTCCTCGACATGGCGATCAAGAACAGCGAGCGGCTCGCCGCGCTCATCAACGACGTCCTCGACATCGAGAAGATCGAGGCCGGCAAGACCGAGTTCGCGTTGAAGCCGCTCGCCGCCGCTGATTTCCTCCGGCACGCGATCGAAGTCAACCAGATGTACGCGCAGCGCTTCGGTGTCGCGTTCAGGCTCGAGCCCGGCGTGCCCGATGCGCGGGTGC
>JBFKNN010000099.1:0-10780 GCA_041629335.1 Burkholderiales bacterium
GATGAGGTGTCCACGAAAGCGGGTCAACTCCATTCCTTGATTTTGAGCTTGTCTTTGTTCTTGTCTTAATTCTCGTTCGGTTCTTCTTGGCGGTCTTGGCGGTTCCGATATTCTTAGCTCTCGGCTGCCGCAGGCACCAAGTCGAAGACTTCGCCGCCGAACCGCCCCCGCATCTCGTCATGCAGCGGTTTCACGGCCCTGACAAACGCTTCGCGTTCCGCCGGCGTAAGCGCCACGACCTTTCCGCCCTCGCTCTCGATCGCCTTGCGCGCGATCTCCTCTTCCTTCACCGCGAGCTGTCGCTGCTCGTCGATCGCCGCGCGCGCGGCCCGCTGCATTCCGTCCTGGAGTTCCTTCGGCCAGGCCTCGAAAGCGGTCCGGTGGAGATAGATGCCGCGCGACATGTAGGTGTGGCCCGTGAGGGTGTGATGGTGATGGACCTTGTGCGCGCCGTAGTCAACGGTGTTGGCGAGCGGGTTCTCCTGCGCGTCGACGGCGCCGGACACGATCGCATCGAGCCCTTCCTTGAGATCGCAGGGAAACGGAACCGCACCCAGCAGCTCGAATGTCCGGGTGTGCACCTTGCCCGGCATCAGCCGGATGCGCATGCCCGCGAGATCGGCGGGCGTGCGCACCGGGCGCAGCCGGTTAGAGAGATGCCGGTAGCCGTTCTCGAAATAGCCCAGCATGCGGTAGTTGAAGCGTTCCTCGATCCTGCGGCTCATCCGGGCGCCGAATTCTCCGTCCATGGCGGCTCTCGCCTGAGCGCGCGTTTCGAACAGGAACGGCAGGTCGGCGATATCGAGTTCGAGCGCGCGGTCGGCGAGGTAGCTCGTGGTCTGGTACGAGAGGGTCAGAATGCCGCGCTCGGTCATCCACAAGAGGTCGCCGCCCTTGTAGCCGAGGTCCATGACGTTCCAGATATACTTGACGTCGACCGCTTTGCCGAACTCCGCGACGAGCGCGTCGCCCATCACTTTCAGCCCGCGGCTGCAGGTCGTGGTCGGCGGGCCGTAACCGCCCATGCGGATCTGGATGGGTTCGCTCACTGTAGTCTCCGCTGTTGCGCGTTCCGGCGAGGATAGCCGAATGCGGGGCCGGGAAGACGCGGCACTTTATATTGCCGCGGCTGCCGGGGCGGGTTGTTGACGAGGATCAAGCGGGCCGGCCGCCGGCCGGCGGAAGATGGTTCATGGAAAATCCGGGCGAGCGTGCGACACGGCAGGCGGGCCCCGCGGCGGGCTGGGAGCATTACGCGCATGGCGCCGACATCGGCGTGCGCGGCCGCGGCGCGAGCCAGACCGAAGCCTTCGAGCAGGCGGCGCTCGCGCTCACGGCGGTCGTCGCCGACCCGGCCGACGTGGCGCAGCGCGAGCGCGTTGCCATCGAGTGCGAGGCGCCGGACGACGAGCTCCTGTTCGCGGCGTGGCTGAACGAACTCATTTACGAGATGTCCACGCGAAAGATGCTGTTCAGCCGCTTCACGGTGCGGCGCGAGGGCGGCCGGCTCATCGCCGAGGCGTGGGGCGAGAAGGTCGACCCGGGGCGGCACCATCCGGCGGTCGAGGTGAAGGGCGCCACCTATACCACGCTGCGCGTTGCGCGCGAGGGCAGCGGCTGGGTGGCGCAAACCGTGGTGGACGTGTGAGATGGAATTGAGTCTTTTCGAGCGGCGCGCGGAATTCGAGTGGGAGATCCCGCGGCAGGGCGCGATGCGCGTGCCGGCGGTGATTTACGCGAGCGAGCCCCTGATGCGCGACATGGACCACAAGGTCTACGAGCAGGCGGTCAACGTCGCGACGCTGCCCGGCATCGTCAAGGCGTCGTACGCCATGCCGGACGCGCACTGGGGCTACGGCTTCCCGATCGGCGGCGTGGCGGCGTTCGACCCGGACGAGGGCGGCGTCGTGTCGGCGGGCGGCGTCGGCTTCGACATCTCGTGCGGCGTGCGCTGCCTGCACACGGGCCTCACGCGTGCCGATATCCTGAAGGTGCAGAAGGAGCTGGCCGGGATGCTCTACAAGCGCATTCCCGCGGGCGTGGGCAGCACTGGCGCGATCCACCTCAACGACAAGGAGATGGACGCGATGCTCGCCGGCGGCGCGCAGTGGGCGGTCGAGCGCGGCTGGGGCGTGCCCGAGGACCTGGAGCGCGTCGAGGAGCACGGAAAGATGGCGAATGCGCGACCCGGCAACGTCTCGCCGCAGGCGAAGAAGCGCCAGCGCGACGAGATGGGCACGCTCGGCAGCGGCAACCACTACCTCGAAGTGCAGGAAGTGACGGCGGTGTTCGACGAGCAAATCGCCGAAGCCTACGGCTTGCGGCTGGGCGACATCGTGGTGATGATCCACTGCGGCTCGCGCGGCCTCGGCCACCAGATCGGCACCGAGTATTTGAAGCGCATGGCGATTTCGGCGAAGGAGCACGGCATCGCGCTGCCCGACCGCGAGCTCGCGTGCGCGCCGATCAATTCCGAGGTCGGCCAGGATTATCTCGGTGCGATGCGTGCGGCGATTAACTGCGCGCTCGCCAACCGGCAGATCCTCACCGACCTGGTGCGCAAGGTGTTCGCGGGCATCCTGCCCCACGCGCGGCTGCCGCTGCTCTACGACGTCTCGCACAACACGTGCAAGGTCGAGGAGCACCGCGTCGACGGCGGCAAGCGCACGCTCTACGTGCACCGGAAGGGAGCGACGCGCGCATTCGGGCCGGGGCACCCGGACCTGCCCGGGCCGCTGCGCGAGGCCGGCCAGCCGGTCCTGATCGGCGGCTCGATGGGCACCGGCTCGTACGTGCTGGCGGGGACGAAGGCGTCGGAAGCGCTCGCGTTCAGCTCGGCCTGCCACGGCGCGGGCCGCGCGATGAGCCGCCACCAGGCGCTCAAGACGTGGAAGGGGCGGCAGGTGGTGGACGAGCTTGCGGAGCGGGGCATCATCATCAAGAGCCCGTCGATGCGAGGGATCGCAGAGGAGGCCCCCGATGCATACAAGGACGTGTCGGCGGTGGTGGATGCGGCGGACGCAGCGGGGCTGGCGCGCAAGGTCGCTCGCGTGGAGCCGCTGGTGTGCGTGAAGGGCTGATAGGTCAAAAACGAATCGAACCGCCAAGGCCGCCAAGAAAGTCAAAGGCTAAATAATCTAACCGTGCAGGATGCGCTCCGATAGCCGCTGATCGCGTGTGCCGGCGGTACACACCGGGTAAACGTCAAGCGTTACTTGCATTGTTCCTCAAGATGGGGCGATGCCGATGGAGCCCGGAGCTGAAGTCGATACGCTGGCAAGAGTCGTTATCGGCGCCGCGATAGAGGTCCATCGCGTTCTGGGCCCCGGCTATCTGGAGAGCGTCTATGAAGAGGCGCTTGAAATCGAGCTTCGGCTGAACCGGGTTGAGTTTGAACGCCAGAAGTCCTTTGCGTTGGGCTACAAGAGCCAGTGCATCGGCGAGGGAAGAATGGACTTTCTGGTCGGACGTTGTCTGGTGGTCGAAATCAAGGCAGTCGAAAAACTTCTGCCTATTCACAGAGCGCAGGTGATGTCGTACCTGAGGGCAACGAGGGGCAAGCTCGGCTTGCTGATCAACTTCAATGAGCGGCTGCTGAAGAGCGGAATACAGCGCGTCGTCTGGTCGGAATTCAATTGAGTTCTCGCCTGGTTTTCGTTCTTCTTGGCGGTCTTGGCGGCCTTGGCGGTTCGTTTCGCTTTTGACGTTTCTGCGTTTCTTGGCGTACCCCTCAAGGGGGTATCGAGATCTTGGCGGTTCGATTCCGGTTTTCAGCGCCCTTAAAACATCATCTGCCCGCCGTTCACATGGATGGTCTGCCCGGTGATGAAGCTCGCACCGGGCCCGCACAGGAAGCGCACCGCCGCCGCGATTTCCGTGGACTCGCCCCAGCGCCCGAGCGGGATCAGGCCCTGCGCCGACGGTCGCGCCGAGCGGTGCGCCGGGCGCGAGGTATCGATGTGGCCCGGCGACACGCAGTTCGCGCGGATGCCGTGCTGGCCGAGCTCGCGCGCGAGCGCCCGCACCATGCCCGTCAACCCGGATTTCGCGGCCGAGCTGTGCACCTTGCCGACGGCGCCGGTGAGCGCCGAGTCGCCGGTCAGCGCGACGATGCTGCCGCGGCCGGCCGCGATCATCGACGGCAGGCAGGCCTTGATGCAATGGAACGCGCCGTCGAGCGAGATCGACAGCGGAACGCGCCAGTCCGCGAAGCTCATGTCGGCGAACGATACTTCCTTGCGCACCGAGGCGTTGAGCACGAGTGCGTCGATCTTCCCGTAGCGCTTCATGGCGGCGTCGAACATCGCCCGCACCTGTTCGGCATCGGCGATGTCGGCCATGAACGTTTCCGCCGTGCCGCCCGCCGTGCGTATCTCCTGCACGACGCTCTCGGCCGCCGCGCGCGACGCCCGCGTGTTGATGGCGACCGCCGCGCCGGCCGCAGCCAGCTCGATCGCAATCGCGCGGCCGATGTTCTGTCCCGCGCCGGTGACAAGCGCGACCTGGCCAGCGAGTTCCTGCTTGCCGTTCGTCATGGATGTGCGCTCCGTTGTGCGAGACGTCGTGAGGGCCCGGTGGCGGAAGCATAGCTGATTCGCACCTGAGCGCCCAAGGGCGGGAGAGCGCGAGCTCGTGAATTGTATTCATGCGTTATCCGATCGCCCGGTGCCGCGCCCTCCCGCTCTCCCGGCATCTGTGGATTGTGGTAGATTCGGACCGTTCCAAATGCGACTGTCGCTCAAGGGGAGGTTCCATGGTAAGACTGGAATTCCACGACCCGTCGGGTGTGCTCGAAGTGACGCAGCCGCACGCGCCGCGGCTCGCCGCTTTCGAAGCCAAGCGTATCGGCTTCGTCAGCAACGAGCAGTGGCAGGCGTACCGCATGCTGCCGCTGCTGAAGGACATGCTCGAGACGGATTTTCCCGGGGTCGAAGTGCTCCCGGTCGATGCTTTCCCGCAGGGCAATGCCCTGATCGGGAGCGAAGAGACCGCCGCGCTGGTCAAGAAGAGCAAGGTCGACGCCGTCATCGTCGGCAACGCGGCCTGAGGATCCTGCGCCACAGCATGCGGCCGTGCAGCCGCTAGGATGGAAGCGCAGGGCATTCCCACCGTCACGCTGACGCGGACGGACTTCGTCGGCGTGATGAAGAATGCCGTGGCCGGAATGGGTCTCGCGCCGGATGCGGCCATGGTCACCTTTCCGATGGACATGTTCCTGCCGGGCAGCGACCTCGGGCCGCTGAAGGCGCGCAGGCGCGAATTCTACGACGGTCTCACGCGCTGGAAATCCGGCTTCGCCGGCGCGCAAGCGGGCGCAAGCCCGATGCTTGCCGTCGAGGGCGCGACGTACGAAGACGCCCTGACCAGGGCGAACCATCTGCTGCTTACCAATATGTGGGGCGATGGCCTGCCGCTGTGGCCCGCGACGCGCGAGCGCGTGGAATGGATCCTGCAGGGCGCGGCGCTGCCACGCACGCACGTCATCGGCAAGTTTCCGCCGCGCGGGGGTGTTACGACGGTCGAGACCTGCGCGGTGGCGCTCGCCATGGCGGGCGGCAGGCCCGAGTATCTGCCCGTGCTCATCGCCGCCGTCGAGGCCTGCCTCGACCCCGCGACATTTTTCGATCAGCTGCAGGCGACCTCCGGCGGCCCGTTCCCGGTCGTAATCGTGAACGGGCCGATCGCGAAGGAGATCCGGGTCAATTCCGGTTTCGGCTGCCTCGGACCCGATCCGCAGCGGCCCGCGGGGGCGAGCATCGGGCGCGCGTTGCGGCTGTTGCAGCAGAACGTGGGCGGCGCGCTGCCGGGCACCGGCACGATGGCGATCTACGGCGCGATGCGCTACACCAACGTGGTGCTGGCCGAGGACGAGGATGCGCTGCCGGCCGGCTGGCAGCCGCACGCGACGGAGCGCCACGGGTTCGCGCCGGGCACAAACTCGGTTTCCGTGTTCTTCGCGAGTGGCGTCACCAATATCCGGCGCCGCGGCGCGAAGAAGGAGACGCCCGAGGAGGACGTGAAGAACGGGCTATGGCGCATGGCGGATTTCATGCGCACGCCCAACCTCGCCGCACTGGCGGGCTGGGAGCACGGCACGCCCGGCATGATGATGATCCCGCCGGTGGTTGCGCAGACGATGGCCGGGCTGGGCTGGACCAAGCACTCGGTGCGCGAATTCCTGTGGGAGAACTCGAAGATTCCGATGGAACAGCTGCGCCGGGCCGGCGGGCCGGCGTGGATCGAGATCGACGCCAATCCCGTCACGCGGGAGAGCATCAAGCTCGATCCATGGCCGATTGCCGCTACCCCGGGGAACATCGTGTTTATCGTTGCCGGAGGATCCCACCCGACGCACGCGCACTGGCTGCAGGCCCACTCGCCGCGCGTCACCGGGCGCGTAGTCCGCGTGCCGGAGGCGTTCGACCGGCTGCTGGCCGATGCCGACCGGGACTTGGGCTGCGGCGCCGAGGTTTGTCGGGTTTGATGCCACTGGGCGCGGCCGGTCGGAAGGGAAGGGACGAAAATCGTAATGCGGAACGGAAAATAGCGGCGTGACGGGCAGGCGATTCCCGCGCGTGGCGGTCGCTGTGGGCCTGCTGCATGGCGCCGTCCGAAGGCCGTCGGCGCCCTATCGGCGGCGGGAAGGCGCGGTTAAGATGGGCGCGGTGCAACGCGACGGCGTCGATCGAGTGCTCATGCCGGAAGTGGGTTCCTTCAGGGCGCAAGAAGAACAATGGCCAGCTTCAAGATAATCCAGTTCAACATGCAGTTCGGCCGGGTCTGGGACGAGGCCGACCCGGACAACGCCCCGATCGACGTGGCGCGGACGATAGCCGAGCTCCGCAGCCACGACGCCGATATCATCCTGCTGCAGGAGGTGGAGCAGGGGCACCTTGGCGGCGAACAGGTCGAACCGCCGCCAAACTGCACGAAGCTCAAGCAGGCGCTCAAGGATTACGACTGTTTCTTCTCTTATCCGAAGGCGGACCCGCGCGAGCTCCCGTTCGGCATCGGACTCGCGATCTTTTCGAAGACGCCGTTGCGCGACACCATGCGGCGAGATCTGCCGTCGCCACCGCTGGAGTTCGAGTTCGAAGGAAGACGGACCACGCCCACCGATCGCCTGCTGATCGGGGTGAGGACCACGGTAGGAGGGCGCGAGCTGCAGATTTTCAACACGCACCTGCTGGCGTTCTTCATGATCAATGCGGACAGCCACGACTACCCGATGCAGCGCAGGCGCGTGCTGGAGATCCTGCGCGAGTCAAGAGGTCCCACGCTGCTGGGCGGCGACTTCAACGTGGCGAGCCATCAGGCGCTGGCGCGCCAGTTCGCGAACGCAGGCTACCAGACGGTCCAGTCGGCACGCGCCACCTGGCGCCGGGAGCCCCTGGTGCTCGACCATATCTTTTACAGCCGCGAGTTGCGCCCGCTGCGCCACGCGGTGAAGTCCACCACGGCTTCCGACCATTATGTGCTGGTCGTGGAGTTCGAGTTCCGCGCGGATTGACGGCATTCCCGTCGGCTGCGGGCAAGCTGGACCGGCAGCGCCAGGGCTCGAGACAAGATCACATCAGAAGCTGTTGCGTCTACCGCGGCCGTGCGCCGTTCACTTGCGGGCGTATTCCGTCACGCGACCGTTTTGGTCGAATGTGAGCACGCTATAGGGCCGGGGATTTGGGCTCTCCATTCCGGGCGATCCGGGCGGCATCCCCGGAACGGACAAGCCGATGATCGCCGGCTTCTCCTTCAGCAGCCGGGTAATCGCGTCGACCGGCACATGCCCTTCGATGACGTAGCCGTCGATGATCGCCGTATGGCACTCGCGCAGCGGCGGGGGCACGCGATACTTGACCTTGACCGCTTCCAGTTGAGCGTCCGAGACGTCCTTCTTGTCCACCTTGAATCCGTGATCTCGCAGGTAGCCTACCCACTTGGTGCAGCAGCCTCACGTCGGGCTTTCATAAACCGTGACGTTGATGCCGTGCCCCACCTTGTATTGCGCCAGGGCTGGGGTCGCACCCGCCGCGAGCGCGACGGCGGCGCCAGCCAGCCAGAGTGTCCAGTAAGCCTTTGGAGTCATGTACATACCCTGTCGGGGTCAGTCCCGAGCCGGGACCATACCATCAATCTACAGGGCCGGCGGCGGCACGGGTTGACCTAAATCAAGTATCCCGCATCCGGATCACGACCTTGCCCAGCACCCTGCCGTCGCGCACGGCGTGCAGCGCTTCCTTGTATCGCGCCAACGGGAATTCGGCCATCACATGCGGCTTGAGTTTTCCGGCCTGGTGCCAGGCGAAGAGCTCGCGCTGAACCCGCTGTACCTTCTCCGGCTCGCGCTCGCGGTACGCGCTGTACTGCAGCCCGATCAAGGATATGTTCTTGACCAGCAGGTGGCCTGCCTTGATCTCCGGGATGCGGCCTTCGGCAAAGCCGACGATGACGAGGCGTCCGCACCATGCGATGACCCGCATGCTTGCATCGAATACATCGCCGCCCACCGGATCGACGATCACGTCGACGCCGCGCTCGCCCACCGCCTTGAACACCTGGTCGCGGAACGCATCGCGCAGGTTCGGCACATCGGTGCGCACCACGTGGTCGGCGCCGTTTTTGCGTGCGAGCGCCGCTCTCTCCTCGCTGTTCACGCTCCCGATGACGGTGGCGCCCAGGGCTTTCGCGACCTGAACGGCGGCGGTACCGACTCCGCCGGCGGCGCCGTTGACGAGCACCGACTCGCTCGGCGCGTAGCGCGCGCGCTCGACCAGTGCAAAGTGCGCGGTGGCGAAGGTGAGGCCCATCGCCGCGGCGTCGGCGAAGCTCATCCGGGCGGGCATGGCGTAGCAGTTCATCTGCGGCACGACGCAGCGCTGCGCGTAGGTGCCGTACTCGTTTTGCGCAGCGACGCGATCTCCCGGCTTCACCATGGTCACGCCGTCACCCACCGCCGCGACCACGCCGGCCATGTCCTTGCCCGGGCTGAACGGGCGCGGCGGCAGGGTCTGGTACGTGCCCTCGATCACCAGCAGGTCGGGGAAATTGACGCTCGCCGCATGCACGTCGACCAGCACCTCGCCGGGCCCGGGCTTGGGGTCCGGGACGTCCTGCAGCAGCAGGTTCTCGATTGGTCCGTGCTCTTTGACTACCAGGGCTTTCATTCGCTTTCCTTTAAGGCCAAAAATCTTGAACCGCCAAGACCGCCAAGAAAAACAATTCATTAATTAGACCAAGAGCAAATCCAGGATGAATATCAAGACCAACTGCAATAGCCTACACGTTCAGTCCTTGAACAATGCCGTCATGGGTATTCGTTGGAGATGCGATTCTAGTTTTTGTTTTCTTTTGCTTTTCTTGGCGGTCTTGGCGGCCTTGGCGGTTCGATTTGATCTTGATCTTGACCTAACGCATTTCGCGCCCGCTAACGCGGAAAGTACGGCAGCGGCGGCGGCTTGCCGCCGGGCAGCGCGGTGCGCGCCAGGTTGAGCACCATCGCCAGCATGCCGTAGTAGCCGGTGATGGCGACGAGATCCACCACGCCGTGCTCGCCGAATTTGTCCAGTGCGCGCGCATAGGTAGCATCGCTCACGCTCTGGTTGCGCAGCGCCTCGGTGATCAGCTCGTAGACGATGTCCTCGTCTTCCGCCATGCCGGGCGGCCGCCGCCCGTCGGCGATTGCCTGCGCGATGGCGGGATTCAGGCCCGCTTTCATCGCGTGCGCGTGATGCGAGTTCCACTCGTACTGCTGGGTCCAATGGCGCGCCGCCATCAGCGTCGCCATCTCCGCCACCCGCCGCTCAAGGGGGCAGCGGAAGCGCAGGTATTCGCCCACCTTCTGCACTGCGCTCGCGAGCTCGGGGCTGCGCAGCAGCGCGATGAACGGCCCGCGCAGCTCGCCGCGCGGGCCGGCGGCGATCTCGGCGGCGACCCGCTTCTGCGCGTCGGTCATGTTTTCGGGCGCGATGCGTGGCAGGCGCTCCGGCGGACGCGAGATCGCGTTCTCGGCATTCATGTGTGCTCTCCCGGTTTGAAAGTATCGTTAGTGCGGCGACAATGCGCGACGCGCGGCGCACGGTGCTCAGATCGACGGCGGGTCTTCCTTCAGCACCTGTTCCGCGAACTGCATGTCGGCCAGGTCTTCGTAGGAAAACTTCGTGCGTATCGCTTTGCAGGCCAGCATCGCGTCGCGCAGCCACTCGAGGCCCGCGCGCTGCTGGACCGGGTTCGCGTTCCAGACGCGGCCTCCCTTGTAGCCATCACAGCAGGCGGCGAGGGTTCCAATGCTGATGTCGGGCAGATACTCTGAGATCGCCTCGGCAAGATCGCGGCCATCGTGCGCAGCAATCCACTTCTGCGTGCGGTAGATCGCCCGCGTCATGCGCAGCACGGTATCGGGCTCGCGCGCCAGAAAGTCGCGCGTGGTGTTGAGCGTGGTATAAGTCGTGGGCCCGCGGCTCGCGGCGGCGTACCAGATGTGGCCCGTGCCTTCGTCGACGAGATTGCGCGCGATCGGCTCGAATAACTGGATCACGTCCAGTTCGCCCGCGCGCATCAAGGCTGCATTTTCGGCCATGCTGCCCGGTGGCGCGCGCCTGATGGTGGACGGCTCGATCCCCGCGAGCCGCAGGTCGTGCTGGAGGCAATACCAGGGTGTGGGCACTTCGCTCACCGTCGCGACGCGCTTTCCCTCGAGATCCGCCATGCGGAACCGGGGATTTGGCGCGCGGCCGACGAGGTAGAACGGGTCGCGCCCGACGACCTCGCAAAATGCCACCAGCCC
>JBFKNN010000100.1:0-10763 GCA_041629335.1 Burkholderiales bacterium
CGACCCGTGCCAGCCGTCGCTCAACATAGGCCACGCCATCGGCGCAGTCGCCGGCGGCATCCTCGGCTCGACCGTGGGCCGCGGCAGGGGCAACACCGCCGCGACTGCGATCGGCGCAGCAACCGGCGCGATCGTCGGCGGCAACATGGGCGCCCAGCCGAATTCAAGCTGCCGTTAAATGAACTGTTGCTCTTGGTGAAGCAGCGCAGTACGGGGCACGCGTAACTCCTTCCCGGACAACCGGACTTCCCTCCCCTACGGTTGGCGCGTGCCCTGCTTTTTCTGGTGTGATCGCCCGGGTGCTACACTCGCGCGATCATGATCATCGCCATCCCCGACGACTATCACGGCCTGGTGCCGCGCCTCGAGTGCTTCAAGACGCTTGCCGCGCACGAGGTCCGCGTTTTCCGCGACGTTGCGCCGCCGCTCGAGACCACCATACGCAACCTGCGCGACGCGGAGGCGATTGTGCCGATCCGCGAGCGCACGGATTTCACCCGCGACGTCATCGAGCAGCTGCCGAAGCTCAAGGTCATCAGCCAGACCGGCCGCAGTGCGCATCACGTCGACATCGCAGCCTGCACCGAGCGCGGCATCGTCGTCTGCCACGGCACGCATGCCTCGCCTTACACAGTTGCCGAGCATACGTGGACGCTGACATTGTCCGCATTGCGGCGGATTCCGGAAGAAGCGGCCCTGATGAAGCAGGGACGGTGGCGCGAGTCGTTCAGCTTGGGGCTTCACGGCAAGACCCTCGGCATTTTCGGCCTGGGCAAAATCGGGACATTGATCGCCGCGACCGGGGCGAGCTTCGGGATGAAAGTGCTGATTTGGGGACGCGAGGCGTCGCAGGCCGCGGCGCGCAAGGCAGGCTATGCCGTCGCCACGAGCAAGCAGGAATTGTTCGAGCAGTCGGACGTTCTGCACCTGATGGTGCGGCTGTCAAAGGAGACGCGCGGCATCGTCACGGCGGACGATCTTGCGCGCATGAAGCCGACGGCGCTCCTCGTCAACACGGCACGGGCGGAACTGATCGCGCCCGGCGCGCTTGCAGCCGCGCTGAAGGCTGGCCGCCCCGGCATGGCCGCAGTCGACGTTTACGAGAACGAGCCGGTGCAGGGCGGCAACTACCCCCTGCTCAAGATGGAAAACGCGCTCTGCACGCCGCACAGCGCCTGGATCGAGCGCGGCACCTACGAGCTTTATTTCGACGAGGCGTTCAGCAACCTGCTCGCCTTTGCCGCGGGCAAGCCGGTCAACGTCCTCAACCCGGAAGCCCTGACGGCCACCCGCAAACGGTGAGCTGATTCCAAGAAACAGGGTCGGTTCACTCTGCCCCTGTTTACTGCCGAGCCTAGCTCTCGGCGACCTGCTCGAGCGTATGCGGTTCGAACTTCTCCACCACCTCCTGGAGTCGCGCAACCCGCTCCTGGTATCCGCGCTTCGATCGCCAGTTGCGGACGGCATCCAACGTCTCCCAGGGACCGAAGCTGATGAACGTGCCCGGGCTCTCAGCGTCGCGGAGCAGTCTCGCGTGAGCGCGGAGCCCTTCTTTGTGGCTCCATTTGGCCCACTCCTGCCAGCGCCGGACGAACTCGTCCTCCTGCCCCGGCTTCACGCGCCATGTCGTGTGTGTGAACAGCGTCGCCATCGCAACCTCCAAGTAGTGTCGTAGCAGTCAACCGATGCTAATTGCTCATGCGAATGGGGCGGTTGATGTAAGTCAAGGCGCGCATTAAAAGGGCGCACCCATTTCTTCCCTCGCGCACCTCGATGGCAAGGTCGTCAAGGTACGCAACCCGGAGGCGCTCGGGCGAGCAAAGCGGTGAGCGGTGAGTCAGGCCCTCTCTCCTTCCTCCTTCGCACTTCCCCCTTCGCCCTTCGCCCTTCCTCCTTCCTCCTTCCTCCTTCCTCCTTGCTCCTTCCTCCTTCCGCTTTACCGCTCACCGCAGTGTTATGCCGGCCTGCCGGATCACACGCTCCCACTTTGCCATCTCCGCACGGATGTAATCATCGAGCTCCCCGGGAGTGCTCGAGCGCACCTCCGCGCCCAGCCCCTTGAGCCGCTCGGCCACCTCGCGCCGCTGCAGCACGGCGACCACTTCGGAATTGAGCTTGTTGATCACCGTGCCCGGCGTTCGCGCGGGCGCGAGCAGCGCGAACCAGGCCATGGCCTCGAAGCCCGGCAATCCTGCCTCGATCATGGTCGGCACTGCCGGCAACGCGGGCGAGCGCCTCGGGCTGGTCACCGCAAGCGCGTGGAGCTTGCCGGATTGCACGTGCGGCGCGCCGGAGGCGGTGCTGCCGAACATGAGCGAGATCTGGCCGCCGAGCAGGTCGTAGATTGCCGGCGCACCGCCCTTGTACGCGACGTGGACCATCTTGATGCCGGTCATCGATGAGAGCAGCAGCGCAGCGAGGTGCGCCGCGGTCCCGGTGCCCGACGTGCCGTAGTCGAGCTCGCCGGGCCGCGCCTTCGCCAGCGCAATGAGCTCCTTCACCGAGCGCGCCGGAAGCGACGGGTGCGTGAGCAGCACGCTCGGGACCACCGCCACCATCGATACCGGGGCGAAATCGCTGAGCGTGTCGTACGGCAGCTTCACCTGCAGCGCGGGATTGGTGACGTGCGTCGTCAGCGCCATCAGCAGAGTGTAGCCGTCCGGCGGAGCCCGCGCCACGATCTCGCTGCCGATCACGCCGCCGGCGCCGGGACGGTTGTCGACCTGCACGATCTGGCCCCACGATTCGTAGAGCTTCGTTGAGAGGATGCGGGCGAGGATATCGGTCGCGCCGCCGGGAGCGGCCGGCGCAATGATCCGCACGGTGCGACTGGGGTAGTTTTGCGCGAGCGCGACGGGCAATGCGGCCCAGGCCGCCATTACGGCGATCGCCCACGCTGCCGCGCTCCGCCTTCCCGCCCGAGAGCCCACGAACTTTGTCCTCCTTGTGGGCTCCTATTCTAACCGCGCACCGGCGAGCCGCGGCCGGTAAACGGGTTAGAATTCCCCTTCACGCGATACAGGAATCCACATGGCCAAGCTTTTCCAGGACGAGCTCGACCAGGCGATGCAGCAGCTCTTCGACGAGACCATCGAGGCCATCCAGCTCGCCAAGGTGAGCCCGGATCTTGACGATCTTTCCGCAACGTTTGCCGTCGCCCTGCTCAAGCTCGGGCTCGCGACCGGCTTCGTCGAGCAGCAGCACCCGGGATTCGCAAAGGAAGTCGAAGCGAAACGCCAGCGCGTGATCGCTGCGTTGACGCAGGAGCAGCAGAAGCACTGAGAGCGAGTGGCGAGTGGCGAGTGGCGAGTGACGAGTGACGAGTGACGAGTGACGAGTGACGAGAGTTTGACAGGCGCCCTGGTCATGGTTCCCTCTTCCCCAACATGGGGGAGAGGGTTAGGGTGAGGGGAACACCAGTCACTGGTCACCAGTCACGCATTCATGAAAATACCCATCTACCTCGACAACGCCGCCACGACACCGGTCGACCCGCGCGTCGTTGAGGCAATGCTGCCCTACCTCGGCGAGCACTTTGGCAACCCGGCGAGCGGCACCCACCCCTTCGGCCACACCGCGCGGCGCGCTGTGGAGCAGGCGCGCGCCGAAGTCGCCGCGCTGCTCAATGCGGACCCGGCCCGGATCGTCTGGACCTCGGGCGCGACCGAATCGAACAATCTCGCGTTGAAGGGCGCCGCGGCGGCAAGTGCCGAACGCGGCCGGCACCTGCTCACGCTGTCCACCGAGCACAAGGCCGTGCTAGACACCATGCACGAGCTCGAGCGCCGCGGATTCAGCGTGACCTTCCTCGGTCCGGAAAGGAGCGGCCTCATCGACCCGGAGAGGTTCTGCTCGGCGCTCCGGTCCGACACCATCGTGGCGTCGGTGATGCTGGTCAACAACGAGATCGGCGTGATCCAGGACATCGCCGCGCTCGGCGCGATGTGCCGCGAGCGCGGCATACTGTTCCACGTGGACGCGGCACAGGCGACCGGCAAGGTCGAGATCGACCTGAAGACGCTGCCGGTCGACCTCATGTCGCTTACCGCGCACAAGACCTACGGGCCGAAAGGCATCGGCGCGCTCTACGTCAGGAACGGCGTGAAAATCGAGGAGCAGATGCACGGCGGCGGCCACGAGCGCGGCATGCGCTCGGGCACCCTCGCCACCCACCAGATCGCCGGCATCGGCGCTGCTTTCCGCATCGCGCGCGAGGAAATGGCCGCCGAGGTGCCGCGCATGCGCGGGCTGCGCGACCGGCTGCGGGCGGGCTTGCGCGACATCCCGGAGCTGACCGTCAACGGCGACATGGAGCAGCGCATCGCGAACAACCTCAACCTCACGCTCACGCTGACCGGCAGCGAGACGGTGCTCGCCGCGCTCACCGACATCGCCATCTCCTCCACTGCCGCGTGCGATTCGGGCAGCGTCTCGCACGTGCTCTCCGCACTCGATCCCGAGGCTGCCCGCGCCGGAGCTGCGCTGCGCATCACCGTCGGGCGCTTCAACACCGAGGAAGAGATCGACCACGCCGTGCAGCACCTCCGCGGCAAGATTGCGGACTGCCGCGCGGGACGGCTTGCCGCCTAGCCTCGGCCGGCCGGGCACCTCGAAGCGCCACCCCTGTCGAAGTAAGCATGGCGGATCATTCCGATCCGCCCTTACCGTGACAGGAGGCCATATGCGCTTCAGCATCCCAGCGTTATCGCTCGCCGCCGGACTGTTCTGGAGCGGCGCGATCCTGATCGTGGGCACCGCGAATTTGATGTTCCCCGGCTACGGACAGGCGTTTCTCGAGCTCGTCGCGTCGATCTACCCCGGCTACCACCCCGGCCCGGGCTTCGGCCAAGTCATTATCGGCTCGCTCTACGGCCTCGTGGACGGGGCGATCGGCGGCGCGATCTTCGGATGGCTATACAATATCCTTGCGGGGGTGCTGTCGCCGTCGAGAATCTGATCATCGATGGAGCCGCAGCGCACCGCAATCTCAACGGAGGCAAGAGTGGACAACGCGGCACGCCGCGACTACCGGCACATTCGGGTGCGCCCCATCGCCGGCGCGCTCGGCGCCGAGATCGAGGGCGTCGACATCGCACAGCCCCTTGGGGCGGAGATCGTCGAGGAGATCCGGCAGGCGTTCCTGGATCACCTGGTGATCTTCTTCCGCGGCCAGAGGCTCGCGCCGCAGCAGCTGCTCGCCTTCGCGCAGCGCTTCGGCAAGCCGATGGAATACCCGCAGCTGAAGGGCCTGCCCGAATGCCCGTTCATCACACCGGTCGTCAAGCTCGAGCACGAGCGCGTCAATTTCGGCGGCATCTGGCATTCGGACACGACCTATCTCGAGCGCCCGCCAATGGCGAGTATGCTCTATGCGCTCGAGATCCCGCCCTACGGGGGCGACACGCTCTTCGCCAACCAGTACCTCGCCTATGAGACCCTGTCGGACGGCCTGCGACAGGTGCTGGAGCGGCTGACCGGCATCAACTCCTCGCTCAAGGCGGACGCCTCCAGAACGCGCGAGGACCGCGTGCGCGCCGCCGGCGGAGAAATGAAAGTGCTCGTCGGCAAGCATCCGGTGGTGCGCACGCACCCCGAGACGCGGCGCAAAGCGCTCTACGTCAACGTCGGCCATACCACCCAGTTCGAGGGCTGGACGATCGAGGAAAGCGCGCCTCTGCTCGAGCACCTGTTCCGGCACCAGGTGAGGCCGGAGTTCACCTGCCGATTCGTCTGGCAGGAGGGCTCGCTCGCTTTCTGGGACAACCGCTGCGCGCAGCACAACCCGGTGAACGACTACCACGGGTTCCGGCGCATGCTGCACCGCGTGACGCTCGACGGCGACGTGCCGCGCTGAGCGCCCGCAGGCGCCCGCGCAAGAAGTCCCCACACCAAAGACTTGAAGCCATCGGGCACGGCGGCACGGCTGGCCGCGCGCCGGGCCGCAGAGCCGGGACGCGACCGCCACCCCCTCCAGGGGGACTGCCCGCGTGAAAACCCTGTGATCAGCCTGTACACTAGCCGGATTTGGTGGCAAGATGTGACATGGCGACCAATCCATGACGAAAATTGGTCGATAGCGGCAGTGCCAATCAGCCGGGATTGGAGAATGTGATGGACGACAGGGTTGCTTCCATACTGGCCAGAAACAAGCGGGCGCGCGCAGGCGACGTACTCACCGTATGCGTGCTCGGCGTCGCGCTGACCCTCGCCATCGTGGCGACCGACGCTTTCGAGCTCATTCACACGGCTACGCGCCAGCTCGCGATGTTCCCCATGGGAGAGTTCATCCTCGCCTTCATACCGTGGGCGGTGCTCGGGTTGTGGTACGCGGGACGGCGCATTAGCGATCAGCGCGAACTCGTCGAGACCATGGAGGGCGTTGCCCGGATCGACCCGCTCACCGGCATCGCCAACCGCGCCGAGATCGATGACGCGCTCGATCGGGAAGTCGTCCGGTCGCAGCGCTACCGGCATCCCCTGTCCGTCCTGATGATCGACATCGATCACTTCAAGTCGATCAACGACCGCTACGGGCATCCGGTCGGCGACACCGTGATCCGCAACGTCGCGAAAGCCATCGCCGGACGGCTGCGCTCGACCGACCTCGTCGCCCGCTACGGCGGTGAGGAATTCCTGGTAATGCTGACCGAGACGGCCCCCAACAAGGCGACGACAGTCGCCGAAGCGATCCGCAACATCATCGCCGAGATACCGGTCTATCTCAAGGGCGACACGACCATACAGACGACGGTCAGCATCGGCGTCTCCGGCGCCCTGACGATCACCGGCAGCGCGGCCGACCTCGTGCGCCAGGCGGACCAGGCGCTGTATGCAGCCAAGAACGGCGGCCGCAACCAAGTGCGCGTGCAGGTGCCTCCCGAGCCGCCGCGAGCCGAATCCGGGCCGGATGTGGCACCCGTAGGCGGAGCGTCCGCTTGACCCAGCCGGGTGAACGCATTCCGGTTAGGGACCACGCTGCTGCCGCAGATCCTCGCGCTGCTGCTCCTCGGCGGAAGCTTAGACCTGCTGGGAGGATGGAACCGAACCGACGCGGCGTTCGGCGTCCTGATCGTGCTGTTTCTCGTGACGCCCTTGGCGACCGCTCTGCTGATGGCCGTCGAGGTGCTGCGTTACCGTGACCGCCAGCGAAAACGGGAGCCCGTATCGTTTCTCATGTCCGGGATCGGCATTTTTCTGTTCCTGGAAGCCTTGGCGCTCGACGCGCTAATGCTATCGCTCGTACGAGTGCACTAGGCCATCACGCACTGGGAGAGGCGGGTCGGAGGTCCGATGGAGACAAATCTGCGGCGCTTCCGGGCCTGATCAGGCGCCGGGCCGCTGCCGGCCGCCGCGCCGTGTCGGCCGTATCGAGAGACATGCTGGACGATTGCGAACGGGAAATACGCGAGTTGCACGAGTTTCTTCAGGCCTGGCTGAAGGGCTCGGTCACGCAGTCGGAGAACGAGTTCCGGCGCTTGCGTGACGCGCTGGCGCGCGACTTTCTCGTGATCCACCCCTCGGGCAGGACCGACGGCAGGTCGGGTGTCCTGGAGGCCTTCCACAAGGCTTACGGCAGCAAGGACCCGAGCTACGCGATGGACATCAGCAACATCTGCGCGCGTGCGGTCGCCGAGCGTTTATGCGTTATGGGCTACGAAGAACGGCATCGGGGGGAGCCGGGTCGCGCTCGTATCTGCACCGCCGTGTTCCGCCGGCGTGAAAGCGACGGCCGGGTCGAGTGGATTCACCTGCACGAGACTCTGCTCCCTTGAGGAAGGGATTCAATGGGCGAGGCTGGATTAGTCCCACTTCAATCGGTTGCGCCACCCACGTGCCGGGAAGGTTGAAAACCTCATGACACCCGTTCCGCGGAACGTTCGAGCCGGATTCGTCGCGGGCCTGCTGCTCGCCGCCGCGCTCCCGCCCGCCACCGCGGCCGCTTCGCAATGGATGCTCATGTCGCGCCACGGCGAGTGCGCCGAAATCGCGGCGCTCGAGCGCAAGATTCCCGATCTCGGCGAGGTGCGCGACCCGGAGGCATTCGTCAACCTCATGCGCGCACGCGGGCATACGGTGTTTGCCAAGGGACAACTTGGGACCGCGGGACGCATGGTGGAAGTGCTCGTCCCGGACAGGCAACTGTCGCTGATATTTGTCACGGAGGACGCTTGCCGCCCCGGCGGCGCGCGCTAAGATCGGCCCAGGGAAGTTTTGAAGGCATGCGGGTCGCGCCGCGCCGTGGCGCAAGCGAGGCGCAGGAACGATTTTTAAACAGAGACGTGCTCATCGCTGTCGCGCGAGGCCGCCGGCCGTCGGAGCCGGTTCAGAGCTTCCCTAGGGCGTTTCGCGTTCCGCCTGCTGCAGCCCAATGAAGCTGTAGTCGCAGAAGCCGGGATCAGAGTTGGCCTTGATTCCCTGGTACACGATGTCCGGCTCGAGCAGCACGCGCGAATCGAAATGCCGCGCCTGGGTCGCACCGTAGACGAGGCACGTCCCGCGCCGCTCGTCGTGCTCAAGGCAGGAATCGATGGTGGTGACGACGTACATACCCGCCATGTGGTCGATGTAGTGCAAGCGCTTCCCGGTGTTGATCACGGCGACGTCACGCGCGCCGGCGACGCCGGTGTAAATGGCCCGCGCGCGGTCGCGCTCGTTGCCAATGCGCTGCAGGTGAGTGAGCGAATCGGACCGGCCCTCGACCAGGACCCGGTTGCCGGTTGTCGGGTCGACGGCGTAGGCCCGGTAGAAAGCGCAATGCACGAAGCGGCTGCGCGCCAGGTTGTCGTATTCGCCCGCCATTGCCGGCAGCGCCGCATCTGCGGCGCCCAGCATCGCGGCAATGATGGTGATCCCGCCGCGCAGACCGCCTCCCTTCCCCAATTGTCCTCCGCCGGATCGAACCTGTTCCGGGCAGACTATATCAACGTGCACCGGGCGCCAAGGGAAAACGGAGTCTGTCCCCGGTTCTTCTCGCGAATCAACGGCCGCGCGTGTTTTCTTGACACTGCCTGAGGCGCTGGCTACCCTCGGCGTTCTTTCGAGAAACACCGCCATGGGTTTGACCGCAATCGAGAAAGTCCTCGCCGCGAAGAGCGGCAAGCCGTCCGTCCGGCCGGGCGAGGTCGTCTACCCCGATCCCGATTTCATCATGATCCACGACGGGGTGGTGATGGCCGCCAAGCGTGAGCTCGATGCGCTGGGTATCACGCGCCTCGCCGCGCCGGACAAGGTGCTGATGGTCACCGATCACGAGGTGATCTATGCCAGCGCGCGCGGCGCGGAGCGCGGCGCCTTCAACCGCGGGGCGGCGCGCGACTGGGGCGTAAAGCATTTCTACGACGTCGGGCGCGGCGGGCACGGCCACATCTTCCCGATGGAAACCGGGATGCTGCTGCCGGGCATGTTCTACTTCGACAACGACCGGCATTCGACCAACGCCGGCGCGATCGGCGCATTCGGTTTCCGCATGGGCACCGAGATCTCGCGCGTGCTGGCGACCGGCACCAACTGGGTGATGGTCCCGCGCACGGTGCGGCTCACCATCAAGGGCAGGCTCAAGACCGGTGTGCACGCGCGCGACGTGGGCTTTCACATCGCGACGCTGATCAGGAAGGGCGTGCTGCCGTTCGACCTCGACTATCGCGTGCTGGAGTACGCCGGCGAGCTCGATCAATTCGACCTCGCCGCGCGCACCGCGCTCTGCTCCAGTCCGACCGAGATGCGCGCCTACGGCGTGTTCCTGCCGCCGTCGGAGGCGATCCTCGAGCACGCCAGGGCCAGGGGCGGGCGTTCGTTCACCCCGGTCTACCCGGACGCTGACGCCACTTACGAAGGCGAGGCCGAGCTCGACGTGAGCCGGCTGGAGCCGCAGATCGCGCTGCCGGGCGGCGTGCAGAACGCGGTCGACCTCGCTGAAGTCGCGGGCACACCGGTGACGCACGCGTTCATCGGCTCGTGCGGCTCGGGCATGTACCAGGACATGCTCGACGCGGCGCGCCTGCTCAAGGGCCGACAGATTGCCGCGGGCGTGCGGCTCTTCGTTACCCCGGGCACCGAGCATTCGATGAAGCGCCTGGCTCAAGAGGGCCTGCTGCAGGTGTTCATCGAGGCCGGGGCGGTGATACTGCCGGCAGGCTGCGGTCCGTGCAACGACGCGGTGATCGGGCCGGTGCACTCGGGCGAGACGTCGATCTCGACCGCGGCCAACAACAACACGGGACGCTTCGGCGCAAAGGATGCGAAGCTCTTCCTCGGCAGCCCGGCGACGGTGGCCGCATCCGCTGTCGCGGGCAAGATCACCGATCCGCGCACGATGGCGGGCGCGTAGTGCATCGCTCGTCACTCGTCACTCGTCACTCGTCACTCGTCACTCGTCACTCGCAAATGTCGACCGACACCGTAGCAACCGATTTCCAATGGCGGCTGAAGGGCCGCTGCTACAAGCTGGGGCACGACGTGCCCCACCCCGGCGGCGTGATCCCCAACTGGCTCATCGCCGGTCGCCACTTCGACCCCAGGGAGCTCGTGCCGCATCTGTTCGAGGAGACGGATCCCGGCTTTCACGAACGCGCGAAGCCCGGCGACATCATCGTCGCCGGCCGCAATTTCGGCATGGGCCCGAAGATGAACGGCTACATCGCGATGCACGCGCTGGGGCTCGGCCTGGTGTGCGAGTCGATGCCCTTCCTTGCCTACCGCGCGGCGATCGGCTGCGGCCTGCGGGTAATGACCGACTGCATTGCGGCGACCGATATCTGCGACAC
>JBFKNN010000101.1:0-10696 GCA_041629335.1 Burkholderiales bacterium
CCTACGCTCGGAACAAATCGTGGTGCGCTGAAGCCGCACCCTACGCTCGGAGCAAATCGTGGTGCGCTGAAGCCGCACCCTCCGCTCGGAGCAAATCGTGGTGCGCTGAAGCCGCACCCTACGCTCGGAGCAAATCGTGGTGCGCTGAAGCCGCACCCTACGCTCGAACAAATGGCTCATGTTCACATTTTCCCAGCCGTAATAAAGTGAACCCAGTCCCATTTCCTGGCGATCGGTCTTCTCTTCCGCCTCGCTCTTCGGCGTTCCGTCCGCTAATCGACTTTCTGCACCGCCGCCAGCCCTTCCAGCGCCAGGCCGTATCCGAGCAGGTCGTGCATGCGGCGCTTGAGATCCTGCACCAGCAGCACGCGCGAATAGCGCAGCATCAGAGGCGGGCGCTGCTTCAACTGGCGCGCGAGCTCCCAGGCGCGCGGCAGCAGCTTGGCGCGCGGCAGCACTTCGTTCACCAGGCCCAGGTCCTTCGCTTCCTTGGCGTTGAGCACCTGCCCGGTGAGGAGAAAATAGCGCCCGCGATTGGTGCCCATCAGCAGCGGGAAGACGATGTGCACGCCGTCGCCCGGCACGAGCCCCCCGTTGAAGTGCGCCGAGTCCTGGATCGTCGCCTCCTCCGCCGCGAGCACGATATCCGAGAGCAGCGGGATCTCGGCGTGGCGCACCGCCGGGCCGTTGATCGCGGCGATCACCGGCACCTCGATGTTGAGCAGGTTCATCAGCAGGTGCTTGCCCTCCCAGTACCAGGTCATGTCCCAGCCCATCGCGTCGAGCGGCTTTCTCGGGTTGTGGTGCCCGCCCTGCCCGCTCGGCTGCACCGCCGGGCCCGCGTACTCGTCGCCGGTGCCGGTGATGATGATGACCTCGTTGTCGCGGTCGCGGCCGGCATCGAGGAAGGCGCACTCGAGGTGCCCGTGCGCGGTCTTGCTCCAGCGCAGCGGACCGCCGTCGGTGTGGAACTGCATCTCGAGGATGCCGTCCTCGCGGCGCATGCGCACCGATGGGTACTTGGTCGAGTATTGGTCGAAGCTGGTCATGGGATTAAGCCTCCGGGGTGGGTTAACGAGCAGACCAATCAAATGTAGAGCGTTCTCGGGACAGACGAAAGGGATGCGCTTGTCCGGCAAGACCAGTAACTGTCTTATAACATTACGCGCCGGCGCTCGCGGCAGCGCGCGGCGCGGATTCGTTTCTTATGGCGCGCGCACCGTCGGGCCGAGCTTAGCGCGTGCTCGATTTCGCGGTTCCGTCGTAGGCCTGAACCCGGTCCAGATTGTCCTGGACCTCGTGCTCCATCGCCTCGAGGCGCAGCATGGCGAAGGTCTTGGCGGTATCGAGAAACTGAAAGCTGTGGATGCCGTTGAAGCCCTTGCCGGCTGCCTTCAGGTTCCGGTAGCGCTCGATGGCATCGCGCTGGCGGAGGATCACGCCTTTGCTCGCTTTGCGATAACCCGGGCTTCCCGGCTTGATCTTCTCCAGGATGACGCCCTTCGCATCGATGATCACGTTGAATATCGGGGCACTGTCGGTCACGGCTATTGCCTCCTGATTAAAACCTAGTAAATCTCGGGGACGAAGTTCTGGGTGTCCAGGGGCGGGCGGGCATAGCCGTCGCGCTTTTCGGGCTTGCGCTTGGGAAGTTTCATCTTGTCCGGGACCACGTCCTTGTAGGGCAGCAGGCTCAACAGGTGGGCAATGCAATTCAGCCGGGCCCGCTTCTTGTCGTCCGAATTGACCACGTACCACCGCGCCTGCTCGATATCGGTGTGGACGAGCATGTCGTCCTTGGCGCGCGAGTAGGCCTGCCACCGGTTGCGCGCTTCCATGTCCATCGGCGACAGCTTCCAGCGCTTGGTCGGATCCTCGACCCTGGCTTTGAAGCGGCGCTCCTGCTCCTCGTCGCTGACCGAAAACCAGTATTTCACGATGGTGATGCCCGAACGCACCAGCATGCGCTCGAATTCCGGACAGCAACGCAGGAATTCCCAGTATTCCGCGTCCGTGCAGAAGCCCATCACGCGCTCGACTCCGGCGCGGTTGTACCAGGAGCGGTCGAACAGCGTCATCTCGCCCGCCGCCGGCAGCTCGGCGGCGTAGCGCTGGAAATACCACTGGGCCTTCTGGCGCTCGGTCGGCGTGCCGAGCGCCACCACGCGGCAGGTGCGGGGATTGAGCGGCTCGATGATCCGCTTGATGACGCCACCCTTGCCCGCGGCATCGCGGCCCTCGAAGATCAGCACGACCTTGCGGCCCTCGTGCTTGATCCATTCCTGCAGCTTGACCAGCTCGATGTGCAGGCGCCGCAGTTCGCGCTCGTAGAACTTATTGCGCTTCTTCTTCTTTACTTTGGGATCGCCGAGCGGACTCGGCGTGCGCATCTCGGGCACCGCCGTGCCCAGCGTCGAAAGAGCCGCTCCGGTCTTTCCGGTGCGGGAGGTCCTACGCTTGACCTTTTCTTGTTTGCCCATGACGCTTCATCCCCATCTCAAGGTATGGTCATGGCCGGCCATCGCCCGAAGCTCCGTGCCGGCGAAGATTAGCGATTGGCGCTAACTGGAAGTGCATTCCACTTGAAAGCTCGACTGGGAGCCGTTCAGCACGCAACATGGTTCTCAGTGCGGACGATGCGGGTCGAACTCACCAGCGACGCCAAGGCCGAGGCGACGATCACCCAGCTTGCCCCAATTTTGCTTAACCAGCAAACCTGCTCGACATCGCACTCAAATCCCGGGAAGGAGCCGAAACGAGACTCAATCCGGTTGCATGCACTTGCGAAGGTGTTCCCCGCGCTGCACGGCGCCACGAGTCCGCTGGCTAAGAGCGGGCGTTGATCACGGCCGGATGGTGCTTCCGGGTGTGGCCCGAACCGGCCAGCAATCCTGCGCCAATCTCTATTCAGTCGGTCGCCGGCGGCTCGGCGCAAACCTGCTCGTAGCGATAGCGCTGCTTCAGCTCGCCGTTGTACTCGTAGACGTCGAGCGTCTTCTCGTAGGCCGCGCGCGTGATCTCCACGTGCGGCGTCCAGCAGCCAAGCTTCTGGTAGGTTGCGATGCAGTCGGCGAGAACCTTCTCGTTGATCTTGGGGAAGTACGGCTTCTCCGCCCTGGCGATCTCGGCGGCCGGCGTCTCGTTCATGTAGGCGCGGGTCTTCCTGTAGGCGCGGATGAACGCCTTCGCCATATCGGTCTTGAGCCAGTCGCGGGTCGCCGCCAGGCTGGAGAACCCGCACGGCCCGATCTGCGGGCCGACCTGCGCCACGATGTGGCCGACGCCGTCGGCCTGCAGTTGCTGCGGGAACGGGCCCTGCTGATGAACATATTGCCCCTGGCCGTCGCGGAAGGCCTTGTCGATGTCGGCGGCGCCGCCGGGCGTGACCGGCTTGATCTTGCTGAAGTCGATGCCGGCCTTGTGGCAGGCATACTTGAACATCGCTTGCGGCTGCCCGCCCTTGAACATGACGACCTCGGCGCCTTCGAGCTTCTTCCACGTGAAAGCGGGATCGGCCTTGCGTGCGGTAAGGAAGAAGCCATCCATCTCGTTGACCTGGGCGAAATGCGCAGCGGCCGGCGTTTCGCCCTTGTTGAGCGAGGTGAACCCCTGGGAGAGCGCCGATTGCACGACGTGCGCGGAGCCGTCCTTCAACGCCGCCAGCGCCGAGACGCCCGGCGGCGCGACCGACCACTGCGGATCCAGGCCTTCGGCCTTGAGGAATCCGCCCGACATGGTCGAGATGAGGGGCGAGTAGAACGCGGAAAACAGGGTGAACTGGATATTGATTTTTTCCATGGCGCTGGGCTCCTTGCTCGTGGCTCGTGGTTCGTGGTTTGTGGTTTGTGGTGCGGAGTACGTGGCGTAGCGCAGGTGGGGCCGACGTCGTTGAGCCGATCGTAGAACATTTTCTTGTGGAGCGCGAATCAATGCCAGGCTGCAAGCAAGGAGGATTCTGGAAAGAATTCAGGGAACCAACCACGTTTTCCGGTCGCTCCCCCCGCGTTGGCGGTGGCAAGTCCTGTGGAAAACGGGGTCTGTCCCCTGAATGCGCTGCCGCCCCGGCTGAGGCGGCAGCGTACGCCGTCCTGCCGGGCGGCTTACTTCATCATGCTGTCTTTGCCCATGGCGTCTTTCTTCATGCTGTCCTTGGCCATGGTGTCTTTCTTCATGGTGTCTTTCTTCATGCCGTCCTTGGCCATCGTGTCTTTCGCCATGCTGTCCTTGGCCATGCTGTCCTTGGCCATGGTGTCTTTCTTCATGGCATCTTTCGCCATGCTGTCTTTGGCCATCGCGTCTTTCTTCATTGTGTCGGCCGCAAGCGCGTTGCCGCCGGCCAGCAGAAGCGTGATGGAAAGCAGGGCTGAGGTGATCTTGATCATGGTGAACTCCTTGGTAAGTGAATGGAAAAGTGCGCGGCAGTGATGCCGGTGTTTCAGCGCGGCTGATTTGTAATCAGCTGCCGCCGAACCAGTTGTACCCCTGGTCTTCCCAATAGCCCCCGGGGTTGGTGTTGGTGACGAAAATCGCCTGGATGTGCTTCGGATTCTTGTAGCCGAGCTTGGTCGGCATGCGCAGCTTCATCGGAAAGCCGTAGCGCGGCGGCAGCGTCTGGCCGTCATAGCTCAGGGTGAGCTGCGTCTGCGGGTGCAGCGCGGTGGGCATGTCGATGCTGGTGTAGTAATCATCAGCGCACTTGAAGCCGACGTACTTGGCGCTGGTGTCCGCGCCGATGCGCGCGAGGAAGCTCGAGAAGGTCACCCCGCCCCATTTGCCGATGGCGCTCCAGCCCTCGACGCAGATGTGGCGCGTGACCTGGTCGGTCTGCGGCAGCGCCCGCAGCTCGGCCAGCGTCCAGGCGCGCTTGTCGGCCACCAGGCCGGTAACCTCGAGCCGGAAGCTCTCCGCATCGACCTGCGGGATCTTGTCCTCGCCGTAGTAGGCGTTGAACGGGAACGGCCGCGTGATCATCGACTCGGGATAAGTGGGTGCCAGCCGGCTGGGGTCGAACAGCCAGGCCTGCACCTTGTCGTTGAAGCGCGAGACCTTCATCAGCGCGCGCTCGACGCTATCCTCGTCGGTGATCGCGCAGCCGGTCAGCAGCGACAGTCCGCCCAGCGTGAGCGAGCGCCGCAGGAACAGGCGGCGCGACGGAGCCTCGACGCGGCGCAGTGCTTCCTTCACCGCGGCGTCGCCGTCGATTGCGGGCTTTCGGGGGAATTTCCTGATCATCACACTCACTCCTTAACGGCCGCGGATCATGGCGAGAAGCGTGCGCGGCACCAGCGCGACCATCGCCAGGTGCACTGCAACGAAAGCGACCAGCGCGGCCATGGCGAAGAAATGCACGCGGCGCGCGCTCTCGTAGCCGCCCATCAGCTCGCGCAGCAGTGGGAACTGCACCGACTGCCACAGCACCAGGCCCGAGACCACCAGCAGCACCGCATCGACCATCACGAACAGGTAGGCCGCGCGCTGCACCGCGTTGTAGCGGCGCAGGTCGGCATGCGACAACCGTCCGCGCAGCGCGGCGAGCAGGTCGGCAAGAATGGCGCGCGGCGAAAGCGGAAAGAACTGGGTCCACAGACGCCCGGTGCCCGCGTTGAGCAGCAGGTAGATGAGGCCATTGGCTGCGAGCAGCCACATCGCCGCAAAGTGCCACTGCAGCGCGCCGGCGAGCCAGCCGCCCAGCGTGATCGCCTTGGCGAATTGGAAGTCGAAAAGCGGCGACGCGTTGTAGATGCGCCAGCCGCTCATAACGAGAATCACCACCGCAACGGCATTGAGCCAGTGCGTCACGCGCAGCCAGGCCGGGTGTATCGGTTTCGTGTCTTCAGTCATGGGAACACTCCCATCGGATATCGGGCGCCCGCTCAACGCCATGCGCGCGCTGCGTACTGGAAAGCCGTTCGCTTCATGCGATTTCAAAGTAGTTCGTGCGAAGGTGGCGTATGGTTACGCGGTCGGGCACAATTCTCCTCAAGCACGCACGGATAAAATTTATTTTCACGCGGCTGTAACCAAACGCGTCGATGCAACGAATAGAAGAAGAAGGCCGTCCAAGCGCAAGCGAGGAGCGTCTCAGGGATTTGCTGGTCCGCGGGCTCGCAGGCGACACGTCCGCCTATCGCGCGTTCCTGCAGGAGTTGAGCGCGCATTTGCGGGCTTTCCTGAGAAGGCGTCTCGTTCGCTTGCCGGACGAGGTGGAAGATCTGGTACAGGAATCGATGCTTGCCGTGCACAACCAGCGCCATACCTACGACACCGACCAGCCGTTGACGGCGTGGGTTCACGCGATCGCGAAGTACAAGCTCGTCGATTTCCTGCGCCGTCGCGCGAGCCGCGACCTGCTGACCGATCCGCTCGACGATACGCTGGACGTCCTGTCCGCCTCGGACACGGCGGCCTCGGACGCGCGCCGCGATCTCGGCAAGCTGCTGGAGCAGCTGCCCGACCGTCAGCGCCTGCCCATCGTTCATATGAAGCTGGAGGGTCTGTCGGTGGCGGAAACCGCACGCGTCACCGGCATGTCGGAGTCCGCGGTCAAGGTGGGCGTGCACCGCGGGCTCAAGGCGCTGGCGGCAATGATCAGGGGCGACACATGAGAACGGACGATCTGGTGACCATGCTGGCGACCGGCGCCGGCGCAGTGGACCCGAATCAGGGTGCACGCCGCTATGCGGCGGCGATCGGCTTCGGCGTTTTGGGTGGAGCGGCGCTGATGGTCCCTATGCTTGGCGTGCGCGATGATATCGCCGCGGCAGCCCTGCAGCCGATGTTCTGGGTCAAGATCGCATTTGTCGCGTCCCTTGCCGCGGCCAGTTTGGCTGCGGCCGCGCGCCTGTCGCGGCCGGGCCGACGGCTTGCATGGGCAACGGGCGCGCTGGCCGCGCCGGTGATCGCGATCTGGCTGCTTGCAGCGATCGCGCTGCTGCAAGCCGACCCCGCGCAGCGTGACGCGTTGTTCTACGGCGAGACATCGGACTCGTGCCCGCTTCTCATCGCCTTGCTGTCCGCGCCGGCATTTATCGCGGCGATGTGGGCGATGAAGGGACTTGCGCCGACGCGCTTGCGGCTTGCCGGCGCGGGCGCGGGGCTTCTTGCCGGCGCCGTCGGTGCGCTGGTTTATTCCCTGCACTGCCCGGAATCGGGGGCGCCTTTCATCGGCTTCTGGTATCCGCTCGGCATGCTGATCCCGACCGCCTTCGGCGCCGTGCTCGGTCCGAGCCTGCTGCGCTGGTAATACCGCCGCAGGAATATAGGGCACAGACCACGTTTTCCAAACGAATCGCCATCGCGCACGCAGCGGGGGCGAACGGAAAACGTGGTCTGTCCCCACTATTCTCGCCGCGGCCCAAAGCGTCTTTCTCGACTGCGGTGCGCAGGTCGTCAAGTTTCGCAATCCGCTGCGGGATCGGGAGGCGGCGAACGCCGTCTATCTGGCACGAAGCTGCGACCGGTGACCGGTGACCGGTGATCGGCGCTTGAGACCGCTCAGGCGTGCGACAGGCAGCGTGCGCAGAATGGGAGGCCGGTCCAGAATCTGGAACTGAGGTGTCCGCAACGGGTGACAGCGGAATCGGATTCGATGTCTAATCCCATCACCGTCCAAGAACGATAACGGCCCGGGACGCCGGGCTCACACGAATCCGATTCTCCATGATCGAGGTCAACGAAAAAATCGAAGTCGATGCCGCGCCGCAGACGGTATGGGCCCTACTGTCGGACCCGCGCGCCGTGGTCGACTGCGTGCCGGGCGCAACGCTGGGCGAGGAGCAGGAGGACGGATCGTTCGATGCCACGCTGACGGTCAAGTTCGGGCCGGCGAAGGTCACCTTCCGCGCAAGGGTCGCGCTGGCGCTCGACGAGGCGGCGATGACGGGGCATGTCACCTCGCGCGGCAAGGACACGCAGGGCGGGACCAGGATGCGCGCGAAAATGACCTTCGGGGTCGAGGAGCGGGCGCAGCCGCCGGGCGCGACGATCCCGATCGCGGCTGAGGTCGAGATCTCCGGCCGGCTCGCGACTTTGGTGGAAAGCGGTGCGGGACTCGTGGTAAAGCGCATGACAAAAGAGTTTACCGGGCGCCTTGCCGCGCGCTGCGCCGGCACGGCGGGCGCGGCCGGGCAATCGGTTCAGGGCGACATTTCGACGGGAGGCTGAATATGAAGGTGTACCAAAGGCTGGCCAGTGCGTTCGCCGCAGAGGGGGTGTCCACGATCTTCGGCATCATGGGCGACGGCAACATGTACTGGATGCACGAGCTCGACAAGCTCGGGGTGAAGATGTTCGAGGTGCGCCACGAGGGCGCCGGGCTCGGCATGGCCGACGGCTGGGCGCGGGTGACGCGCACGCCGGGGGTCGCCACCGCGACCTGCGGGCCGGGCGTATCGCAGCTTGCAACGGCACTGCTCACCGCCGCCCGGGCCTCGTCGCCGCTCGTCGCTTTCGTCGGCGAGCATCCCTCGAACGACGACGAGTACAACCAGCGCCTCGACAACGCGCGCTTCGCCGCCGGCTGCGAGACCGGCTTCATCCGCCTGAACACGCCCGACAGTGTCGACGACACCGTGCGCAAGGCGTTCTACCTCGCCAAGCTCGAATCGCGCCCGATCATGCTGAGTGCACCGATGGACGTGCAGCAGATGACCTTCGACGATGGCGACGAGGCGTACCAGCCCTCCTCCACGCTGATGCCGTTGCGGGCCGTGCACCCGGATCCCGTCGCGCTCGAGAAGGCGGCGGACATCATCGCCGCCAGCCGCAAACCGGTGATCATCGCCGGGCGCGGCGCGGTGTGGTCGGGCGCAGGCGAGGCCGTGACCAGGCTCGGCGACCGCATCGGCGCGCTGATCGCCACCACGCTGATGGCGAAAACCTGGCTCGGCGACGCCGAGTATCACGTCGGCGTGTCCGGCACCTACGGCACGCGCACCGCGATGCGGCTGTTCGAGGAGGCCGACTGCGTGATCGCCATCGGCGCCAGCATGAACCGCTACACCACCGAGCACGGCTATCTGTTTCCCAAGGCGCGCTACATCCACCTCGACGCCAAGCCGCACGTCATGATGAGCGGCGGGCGCTCCGCGGACTGCTACCTGCAGACCGACGCGCGCGCCGGGGTGGAAGCGCTGGAAAGCCTGCTCGCCAAGCGCTCGGTCAAGATGACCGGCTACCGCACGGCCGAGGTCAAGAAGCAGCTGGCGCACAACTTCGACGACCGCACCGAGTTCCCGATCGATCCGGGCACGGTCGACCCGCGCGAGGTCGTGCGTATCCTCGACGAGGACATTCCGGACAGCATCAACCTGTTCACGGGCAGCGGCTCGTCGGCGGGCTTTTCCAACATCATGTTCCGCCGCCAGCGCCCGGTGGTGCTGGCGAGCCATTTCTTCGGCTGCATCGGGCAGATGCTGCCGGCGGCGATCGGCGGCGTCGCGGCGCTGAACAAGCCCGGGTTCCTCGTCGACGGCGACGCGAGCATCATGATGCACCTCGCGGAATTCGAGACCATGGTCCGCTACAACCTGCCGCTCCTGGTCATCTGCATGAACAACGAGGCGCTGGGCTCGGAGTACTACAAGCTCGATGCGCACAAGATGAAGGCCGAGCTGGCAACGATCACGGTGCCGGACCTGGGCGCCGTGGCGGTGGCGATGGGCGGGCGCGGCCGCATCGCGCGCAGCCTCGACGACGTGCGCGGCGCGGTGAGGGAGTGGGTCGCCAAGCCCGGCCCGATGATGATCGACGCGCGGATTTCCCGCAGCGTGGTGACGCTGCCCTATCGGCGCATCCACTACGGGCGCGACGAATAGGAACATCGGGGACAGACCGCGTCTTCCGTTCGCTGCCTGCGGCTGCGACGGCGAATCGTCAGGAGAACGTAGTCTGTCCCCTAAATCGGGCTATTTCGCGTCGCGCTTTGTTTCGCCTGCCTGCTGTTTCGTCTCGGCCTGGTCTGTTTCCTTGAAATCACCGATGACCCCTTTCAAGGGGCAGACCTTGAGCGCCGGACATTTCCGGCATCCGGCGGTCAATGCGATGGGACACAAGGTCATGTCACCTTCCCTCCTTCCGTGATACGGCGCGTCTTGCGCGTCGCGTTGGTGCGTCCGTTCAAATGCCCGCCTTCACGCATGCCCGCCGGAGGTCCCGACACACGGGTCATCCGAAGGACAAGGACATCACGTGGTGCCGCGGGTTGGCGACGGGCAGGGCTACATGCGGAGCCGTGCGCCCATTTTCCGGATGAAGCCGGCGATCATCAACAGCATGATGCCCAGGAGCACGGATGCCGCCGCCACCAGCCAGGCGAGAATTTTCGGTTCAACGACAATCAGCACGCCGACGGCGATCATCAGGATGCCCGGGAGCATGAGCAGGAAGCCCGCGGGCCGTTTCTCCGTCATCCCCATGCACATCCTCGCCATCGGGCACATTGCCATCATGCCTTTCGGCTGCGTCGTCCCGGACGCCGTTGGTTGTCCGGGTTCTCTCAAAGCATGTTCGGTCATGGTTGACCTCCTTTGCCTAAAGGAATTCAGGGGACAGACCACGTTTCCAGCCGCCTCGCCATCGCGAATGCGGCGAGCGGACGGAAACGTGGTCTGTCCCCTGAATTCCTTTAGGCAAAGGAGGTCAACCATGACCGAACATGCTTTGAGAGAACCCGGACAACCAACGGCGTCCGGGACGA
>JBFKNN010000102.1:0-10676 GCA_041629335.1 Burkholderiales bacterium
AACGAGTTACGGGAGGAGGCATTTCATGCGATACGAGCTTTACTACTGGCCGACGATCCAGGGCCGCGGCGAATTCGTCCGCCTCGCGCTCGAGGAGGCCGCGGCAGATTACGTCGACGTGGCGCGTATGCCGGTCCGCGACGGGATGGGCGTGCCGGCGATGATGCGCCTGATGGAAGACCCGCCAGCCGGGCGCCCGCCATTTGCGCCGCCGTTCCTCAAGGCCGGCAGGCAGGTGGTCGCGCAGACCGCCAACATCCTGCTGTTTCTCGCCCCGCGCATCGGCCTCGTGCCGAAAGCCGAGGCGACCCGACTGTGGGCGCACCAGCTGCAGCTCACCATCGCCGACTTTGTCGCCGAGATTCACGACACCCACCATCCGATCGCGAACGCGTTCTACTACGAGGAACAGAAACCGGAAGCCAAGCGCCGCAGCGCCAATTTCAGGACCCAACGGCTGCCGAAATTCCTCGATTACTTCGAGGGCGTGCTCGGTGCCAATCCGCTCGGCAGCCGCCACCTGATCGGCAAGGGCCTGTCGTACGTCGACCTGTCGATGTTCCAGGTCATCGCCGGGCTGAATTACGCATTCCCGCGGGCGATGGCGCGGCGCAAATCCAGGTGGCGTCGGCTGCTCGACCTGCACCGGCGGGTCATGGCGCGGCGGCGCATTGCCGCGTACCTCGCCTCCGACCGCCGGCTGCCGTTCAGCACGGCAGGTCTCTTCCGCCCTTATCCCGAGCTCGACGGCTAGACGCCGTCCTGAAAAATATTCCCTCCCCTGCGCGCAGCGCGGAGGAGCGCGGTGGAGGGTTGGAGAGGGGAACCGGCGCTGTGCCCCGCCCCAAGGGCACTTCGTGCCGGCCGTCCCGGCCCGATCCGAAAGTGCGTGCCGCTGCGCGCCTCAGTGCGGGATGATCAGCACCTGTTTCGGGTAGATCAGATCTGGGTGGCTGATGAGAAACGAGTTCGCCTTGAAGATGTCCGACCAGCGCAAGCCGTCGCGGTAGAAGAAGGCGGCGATGGTGGACAGCGAATCCCCGTTCTGCACCGTGTAGATGCCGCGGGCGCCCATCAGGCGCGCGACTTCGCTCTGCGCGTCCTCGAACGCTTTCTTCGTCTTCTCGAGCTCGGCCCGCCGTACCGCCTCACGCTCCGCGAGAGTGGTCTTCTCCGTGAGCAGCGCTTCGTACGACTTGTTTAGCTCGGCGGAGCGCGCTTGAGCTTCATTCAGTGTGCGTCCGGCCGCGCCGAGCTTGCGCGCCAGCGCGTCGCGCTCGGCGGCCGCGGCCTCGACCTTCTCGCCCAGGCCCGCGAGTTTCTTCTTCAGGCCTTCGTTTTCCGCGGCAAGGGTCCGGTTGCGCTCCTCCAGCCCGGCCATTGCGCGGCGGCGTTCGGCGAGCTCGCCGCCCGCCTTCGCGCCCGCCTGCTCCTGCTCGGCGAGCTTTACCGTGAGACGGCCGATCTCTGATTTCAAACCGGCGTTTTGCTCGCGCAGGGTCTTCACCTCCTCGTGCAGCGGACCAACCTGCTCGGCCGCTTTCGTGCCCGCCCGCTCCGTCTCGGCGAGCACGCCGGCGAGGCGGTCGAGCTCCGACTTGTGTGCGGCGTTCTGCTCCTGCAGGGTTTTCACCTCGCCCTTGAGCGGACCGATCTGTTCCTTGAACGTCTGGATCTCGATGTTCAGCGCATCGCGCTGCATCCGCACCTGGTTGAGCTCATCCTTGCCCGGCGCGATTGCGAACACGATTGCCGCGCCGACGATCAACCCGATCACCGCAGCGGCGGTGTAGCGCCAGACTGTGGACTCTTTCGTTTCCATATTGCCTCCGTGCGCGTGGGGGGAAGCGCCGGCATGCGAAGCCGGTCTCGCGTTCCGCATTGCGGGAGCGCGATCTTCATTGTATGCATATCTTGGACACCATCATCTGTCGGCCGGTTTCCAGGCTGGCGAGTGCCTTCCCGGCAGGGTAGACTTGATTTGCGAATTACGCCGCCCCCAAGAAAAATCGCGGCACATCCATCGTCGGGAGGAACAATCATGAAGTTATTCTTTAAGGCGGTTGCAGCCGCACTTTCGCTGGTTGCCGCGGGCGCGGTGCAGTCCCAGAGCTATCCGGCAAAGCCCGTGCGCATCATGGTTGGCTACTCGCCCGGCGGCGGCGTCGACACCACGGCGCGCATCGTCGCGGCGGCGCTCTCCGACCTGTGGGGCACCACGGTGCTGGTCGAGAACCGTCCCGGCGCCGCGGGCAACATCGCGACCGAGTACACGGCGAGGGCTGCACCCGACGGCTACACCCTGGTGCTGTGCAACATCGGATCGCACGGCGTCACGCCGGCGCGGTTCCGGAAAAGGCTCAACTATGACCCGGTCGGCGACTTCGCGTTTCCGGTGAAAATCGGCGGCGTGCCCAACGTTTTCATGGTGCATCCGTCGATGCCGATGCGCACGCTCCAGGACTACATCGCCTATGCCAAGAAGCATCCCGGCAAGCTCAATTTCGGCTCCTCCGGCGTCGGCGCCTCGCCCCACATGTCGATCGAGCTGCTGAAGACCATCACCGGCATCAACATCGTGCACGTGCCCTACAAGGGCGCCGCGGCGGCCCTGGCCGACGTGATGAGCGGGCATATGGAATCCTCGGTCGGCAACCTCGCTGGCGGGCCGCTCGGCGCGATCAAGGCGGGCCGGGTGCGGGCGCTGGCCGTCACGTCCGGCAAGCGCAACGTGCAGATACCGGACGTGCCGACGTTTGCCGAGTCCGGCGTGCCCGGCTACGAAGTGACCGGATGGTACGGGTTGTGCACGCAATCCAAAGTACCGCAGGCCGTCCTCGCCAAGCTCAACGCCGACATGAACCGGCTGCTCACGGCGAGCCCCCTGCGCAAGCGCCTCGAGGACCAGGGCATCGACGTCACGCCCGCCACCCCCGAGGAGTTCGCGGCACACGTCAAGTCGGAGATCGCCAAGTGGACAAAGGTGGTGCAGGACGCGAAGCTCGAGGCGGAGTGAGTTGGAACCAGTGACGAGTGACGAGTGACGAGTGATGAGTGATGAGTGAGCGGTGCGTAGGGTGCGGCTTTAGCGCACCGCGCGGCGACGAAGCGCGAGCCGCGAGCGACAGACGACGAACAGCAACAGGAGGCACCGGTAATGACCAAGCTCGTTCTTGCAGCAGCGGCCGCGATCTCGGCGTTTTATGTGGCGGGGGTACATGCTCAGGGCGCGTATCCGACAAGGCCGGTGCGCATCATTGTGCCGTTCTCACCTGGCGGCAACGTCGACCTGGTGGCGCGGGCGCTGGCGCCGTCGCTTTCCGCGGGGTTGGGCCAGCAGGTGATCGTCGACAACCGGCCGGGGGCGAGCGGCATTCCGGGAGCGCAGCTCGTCGCGCGCAGCGCCCCTGACGGCTACACGGTGCTCGCGATGGCGAACACGTTCGCGGTCGCGCCCTCGCTGGTGCGCGACGCGGGCTATGATCCGCTGAAGGACTTCGAGGGCATTTCGCTCACCTGCCTCGTGCCGCAGGTGCTGGTGGTGACGCCGACGCTGCCGGTGAAGTCGGTGAAGGAGCTCGTCGCGCTCGCAAAAGCGCGCCCGAACGAGCTCTCCTACGCCTCGGCCGGCGTGGGCGGCACCGGACACATCGCCGCCGAGCTCTTCAACAGCCATGCCAAGCTCAAGATGCTGCACGTGCCGTACAAGGGCAACGCCCAGGCGATCGTCGACGTCATGAGCGGCCAGGTGTTCATGATGTTCGACCAGATCAGCACCTCGATCGGGCATATCCGGGGCGGCAAGCTGCGCCCGCTCGCGGTGACGAGCACGAAGCGCTCGCCGCTGCTGCCCGATCTGCCGACCATCGACGAGTCCGGCGTCAAGGGCTTCGAGGACGTCACGTTCAACGGGCTCACGGCGCCGGCGGGCACGCCGCGCGCCGTTCTCGAGCGCCTCAATGCGGAAGTGAACAAGGCAGTGCAGGGGGCCGAGTTGCACAAGCGCTTCCTCGAGCGCGGGGTGGAGCTCACGGCGAGCGCCTCGCCGCAGGAATTCAGCGCCCACATCAAGGCCGAGTTCGAGAAGAAGGCGCGGCTCATCCGCGAGGCGAACATCAAGATCGATTAGGAGAAGGTGATTGCCAGTTCGCGACGAAGGGGCGCCCGATTTCAGAGCGCCGCCGGGAAGCTGCGACGCGCATTTCCACGTCTTCGGTCCGGCGGAGCGCTACGCCTACGGCACCGACATCCGCTACAAGCCGCCGCTCGCGCCGCTGGAGGATTATCTCGAGCTCGCGCGGCATCTCGGCATCGAGCGCTACGTGTTTGTGCAGCCGTCGGCCTACGGCCGCAACAACGACTGCATGCTCGATGCGCTGAAGGCCGTCGGCGCGAAGGCGCGCGGCATCGTCGATATCGACGAGAACGCGCCCGACGCGGAGATCGCGCGGCTCAACCGACTGGGCGTGCGCGGCGTGCGGGTCAATGTCAATCCCATCAAGCCCCCCGAGCCGGGTTTCTCGAAGACGATGCTCGCGCGCATCGAGCGGCTCGACGCGCGCTGCGCCGAGATCGGCTGGATGCTCGACTTCCTCACGCCCGGCTGGCTCACGCAGGAGCTGCTGCCCACGTTCCGCGGGCTCAAGGTCCAGTTCAGCGTCGCGCACATGGGCATGTTCCTCGCCAAGGACGGGCCCAGGCAGCCCGGATTCCAGCAGCTGCTCGACCTGCTCAAGAACGGGCCCGGGCGCTGCTGGGTGAAATTCACCGGCACCTACCGCATGTCGGTCACGAAAGGCTTCACCGACGCCGATCCGATGGCGCGGGCGCTGATCGAGACTGCGCCGGACCGGCTGATCTGGGGCAGCGACTACCCGCATCTCTCGTTTGCGGACAAGGTAGGCTCGGTGGAGCTCTTCAACCTGCTCGGCCGCTGGGCGCCCGACGAGGCAACCCGGCGCCGGATCCTGGTGGACAACCCGCAGAAGCTGTTCGGTATCTGAGATCATGAGACCGTCGGACGGCGCCGGTCCCGGGGCGGCGGCATTGGCTGAGATCGTCACCGAGGAGTTCATGATCCCGGCCGCCGATCCGGGAATCGACCTTTATCTCCGCAACAAACGCCTGCGCGGCGTATCCCGCTTCGCCGCGGAGCGGGTGCTGTTGTTTGTCCACGGCTCGACCCTTCCCGCCGAAGTCGTATTCGACCTCGTGCTGGGCGGCGTCTCGTGGATGGAGTACATCGCGCGGCACGGCTACGACGTCTACCTCGTCGACCTGCGCGGTTACGGGCGCTCGACGCGCCCGCCCGAGATGAGCGCGCCGCCCGAGGCCAACCCGCCGGTCGTGCGCACCGAGACTGCGGTTGCCGACGTGGGCGCCGCGGTCGACTTCATCCTCGCGCGCCGCGGCATATCGAAGCTGAACCTCATGGGCTGGTCGTGGGGCACCTCGGTCATGGCGACGTATGCCACGCGCAACAAGACGCGCGTCAACAAGGTGGTGCTGAATGCGCCACAATGGATGAGGCCCGCATCCGCCTCGTCGCAAGATACCGGCGGCGCGCTCGGCGCTTGGCGCCTGATGACGAAGGAAGGCATCATCGAGCACTGGCTGGGCGGCGTGCCGGCAGAGAAGAAAGGGGACGTCGTCCCGGAGGCGTGGTTCGACGCGCTCGTCGCGGCCGCCTTCGCGAGCGATCCGGAATACGGCGCGCGGAACCCGCCGGCGCTCCGTGCGCCTAACGGTACATTGCTGGACAGGCGGGAATTCTGGATGCGCGGCAGGCCGCTCTACGATCCCGCCGAGATCCGCGCGCCAACGCTGCTCACCCACGCCGAGTGGGACAACGCACTGCCGGCGCATATGCCGCAGGCGCTGTTTCCGAAGCTCGTCAATGCGCCCTACAAGCGCTACATTGAGTTCAGCGAGGGCACGCACTACCTGATGCTGGAGAAGAACCGCATGCAGGTGTTCCGCGAGGTGCAGCTCTTTCTCGACGAGTCGGCCCTGTCCGGGGAGTGAGAATGCGAAATCTGAATACATTCGACTACATCATCGTTGGCGCGGGCTCGGCGGGCTGCGTGCTGGCGAACCGGCTCTCGGCCGACCCCGACGTTTCGGTGCTGCTGCTCGAGGCCGGCGGCAAGGACAACTGGGTGTGGATCCACATCCCGGTGGGCTACCTCTACTGCATCGGCAACCCGCGCACCGACTGGTGCTACCGGACCGAGCCCGATCCGGGGCTGAACGGCCGCTCGATTCTTTATCCGCGCGGCAGGGTGCTCGGCGGCTCGTCCTCGATCAACGCCATGCTCTGTCTGCGCGGTCAGGCGCGCGACTACGACGAGTGGGCCCAGTTAACCGGGGACTCCGGCTGGTCGTGGCAGAACGTGCTGCCGGTGTTCATGAAACTCGAGGATCACTGGCGCGGCGCCGACGAAAAGCACGGCGTGGGCGGTGAGTGGCGCGTCGAGACGCCGCGCATCGAGTGGGAGGTGCTGGAAGCGTTTCGCAACGCGGCGGCGGAGGTCGGCATTCCCCGCATCGAGGACTTCAACCGCGGCAACAACGAAGGCGTGTCGCGCTTCGAGGTGAACCAGAAGAACGGCGTGCGCTGGAGCGCGGCCAGGGCCTTCCTGCGGCCGGCGATGGAGCGGCCCAACCTCACCGTGTTGACCGGCGCGCTCACGAACAAGCTGCGGCTCGACGGGCGGCGCGTGCAGGGCGTGGAATTCTTCCAGGGCAATGAGGAAGTGTTCGCCGAGGCCCGGCGCGAGACCATCCTTTCCGCCGGCGCCATCGGCAGCCCGCAGATTCTTCAGCTCTCGGGCATCGGTCCGGGCGCAGTGCTGCAGCAGCACGGCATCCCGGTGGCGCACGATCTGCCGGTCGGCGAGAACCTGCAGGACCACCTGCAGCTGAGGATGGCGTTCAAGGTGAAGAACGTGCTCACGCTCAACACCATGCTTTCTTCCTGGTGGGAAAAGGCGAGGATCGGGCTTCAGTACGCGCTTTTCCGCAGCGGCCCCATGACCATGCCGCCCTCGCAGATGGGCGCGTTCGTCAAGTCGGACCCGTCGCAGGCCACCCCCAATCTCGAATACCACGTGCAGCCGATCTCGCTCGACAAGTTCGGCGACCCGCCGCACAAGTTCCCGGCGTTCACCGCGAGCCCGTGCAACCTGCGCCCGACCTCGCGCGGGCACGTTCGCATCAGCTCGCCCGACCCGCGCGCGTATCCGGCGATCCAGCCGAACTACCTCTCGACAGTCGAGGACCAGAAGGTCGCCGCCGACGCGCTGAAGCTCACGCGGCGCATCGTCGCGGCCGGCGCGATGATGAAATACGAGCCGCAGGAGTTCACGCCGGGCCCCGAATTCCGGACGGAGGAGGAGCTCGTCGAAGGCGCACGCCGCATCGGCACCACCATTTTCCACCCGGTCGGCACATGCAGGATAGGGCGCGTCGACGACCCCTCGGCGGTGGTCGATCCCGAGTTCAGGGTGCGCGGCATCGAGCGCCTGCGGGTGGTCGATGCGTCGGTGATGCCGACGATCACTTCCGGCAACACCAACACGCCGACGATCATGATCGCGCAGCGGGGCAGCGAGATCATCAGGCGGGGCGGGGCGTGATGCGCACCGAGCTCGTCTCCATTCCCACCGACACCGTGCCGCTCGACGGGGCACTGCATGAGCCCGAGAGCGGTGCGAAGGCCGGCGCCGTGCTGATGTTCCATGGCAACACGATGAATTTCTACACCGGCGCGCTGCGCTTCCTGCCGCCGGTGCTGACGCGCCTGGGTTTCGCCTGCCTCGCGTTCAACCGCCGTGGGCACGACATTCTCTCCACGCGCGCGAGCCGCGATCCGGTCGGTGGCGCATTCCAGACCACGAACGAAGCGATTGCCGACAATCGATTTGCGACCGAATGGCTCGCGGCGCGCGGGTTCCCGCATCCGGTGATCATTGGCCATAGCAACGGCGGCATGCTCGGCGTGCAGCACGTCGCAGACCATCCGCAGACCCCGGCGCTGGTGCTGCTCTCCGCTGGCCGTGGCGGACGGACCACTTCGACCTCGGGCGGCACCGAGCGCGTGTTTGCCGCGGACCGCCTCGACGAGCTCGCCGCGCACGCCCGGGCGCTGGTGGCGGCCGGCCGCCCCCGCGAGCTCATGTTCTTGCCGGGATGGTGGTGGGTGATCAGTGCGGAGAGCTTTCTCGACCGCATTCAGACCGTGCCCGACACGGTTGCGCTGGCACCCCATATCAAGTGCCCGGTTCTCTGCATTCGCGGCGACAAGGAGGACGTCGACCGCTACCCCGCGGAAGAGTTTCAAAGCCGCGCGGGCGGCCCGTGCCGGGTCGAGATCGTGCGCGACTGCGACCATTTCTACAACGGCAACGAAGACACGGTCGCCCACATCGTCTCGAGCTGGCTCGCGCAGACGCTGAAGCCGTCGCGCGCGGCGTAGCACGGTGCCGCTCACCGTTCACCGCTCACTGTTTGCTGGTCAACGGTGAGACAGAAATCGTGCGACAGAGGGCACGAGACCGAGATCGTGCGACAGAGGGCGTGAGACAGAAGGCCAAAGGCGGCAGGGTGCCGCTTCAGCGCACCGTAAGACGGGTGTAAGTGGTGAAGCCTGAAGCGGTGCGCTACAGCTGCACCCTATCAATCACCAATCACCAATCACCGATCACGGGTTTCAGTACCAGTCACCGGTTGATTCCTCCTTCCTCCTTCCTCCTTCCTCCTTCCTCCTTCCTCCTTCCTACTTCCTACTTCCTCCTTCCGCCTTGACTTATACTGCTGCCTGGCCCCGATAGACACGGCCCATGCTGCGCCTGACCGAAGTCAAACTTCCGCTGGACCACTCCGAAAGCGAGCTCGAAGCCGCCATCATGAAGCGGCTGGGCATCGCGGCGCACCAGTTCGTCGACTACACGGTTTTCCGCCGCGGGATCGACGCGCGCAGGAAGTCGGCCATCGTCTTCATCTACACGCTCGATGTCGAGGTGGCCGACGAGGCTGCGCTGCTCAAGCGCCTGCGCGGCATCCGGCACGTGGCCTGCGCGCCGGACATGAGCTACCGGTTGGTGGCGCAGGCGCCCAAGACGCTCGCCACGCGGCCGGTGGTCGTCGGGTTCGGTCCCTGCGGGATCTTCGCCGGGCTGGTGCTCGCGCAAATGGGCTTCCGGCCGATCATCCTCGAGCGCGGGAAGGCGGTGCGGGAGCGGACCCGGGACACCTGGGGCTTGTGGCGCAGGGGCGTGCTCGATCCGGAATCAAACGTCCAGTTCGGCGAGGGCGGCGCCGGCACGTTCTCCGACGGGAAGCTCTACAGCCAGATCAAGGACCCGCGGTACCTTGGGCGCAAAGTGCTGAATGAGTTCGTCACAGCCGGGGCGCCGCCGGAAATCCTCTACGCGAGCAAGCCTCACATCGGCACGTTCCGCCTGGTCGCGATGGTCGAGCACATGCGCGCGGCGATCGAGGGGCTCGGGGGCGAGATCCGGTTTCAGTCCAGGGTGACGGGGCTCGACATCGACCGGGGGCGGGTGCGCGGCGTGACGCTTGAGGGCGGCGAATCCATCGCGGCCGATCAAGTGGTGCTCGCCGTCGGCCACAGCGCGCGCGACACTTTCCAGATGCTGTTCGACCTCGGCGTCTACATCGAGCCCAAGCCATTCTCGATCGGCTTGCGCATCGAGCATCCGCAGTCGCTGATCGACGCCGCGCGCTTCGGCAAGTTCGCGGGCCATCCAAAGCTCGGCGCCGCGGACTACAACCTCGCGCACCACTGCGGGAACGGGCGCTCGGTCTACAGCTTCTGCATGTGTCCCGGCGGCACCGTGGTCGCGGCGACCTCGGAGTCGGGGTGCGTCGTCACCAATGGCATGAGCCAGTACTCGCGCAACGAGCGCAACGCCAACGCCGGAATCGTCGTTGGCATCACCCGCGCGGATTATCCCGGCGGCGCGCTCGCGGGCATCGAGTTCCAGCGTCGTTGGGAGGCGCGCGCGTTCGAGGCGGGCGGCGGCAACTACCATGCGCCGGCGCAGCTGGTGGGTGATTTTTTGGCGGGCCGGCCGTCCACTGCGCTGGGCGCGGTCATTCCATCGTATACGCCCGGCGTCACGATGACCGACGTCGCCGCGTGCGTGCCGGAATACGCGGCGGCGGCGATTCGCGAGGCGCTGCCGCAGTTCGACCGGCAGATCAAGGGTTTCGCGATGCACGATGCGGTGCTGACGGCGGTGGAGACGCGCACGTCGTCGCCTATCCGGATCAAGCGCGACGGGAGCTACCAGAGCGTGAATGTGCGGGGGCTCTATCCAGCGGGGGAGGGGGCGGGGTACGCGGGGGGAATTATGTCGGCGGCGGTGGACGGGATCGAGGTGGCGGAAGCCGTGGCGCTCAAGATCGTTGAAAACACGAATTGAACCGCCAAGACGCCAAGACCGCCAAGAAGAATCAGTAATCGGGAATAACCAGCTTCCTTCTGCTCCGGTTCTTTTCGACAGACAATGCAATAATAAGAACTGGCCATTGAGGTCCGGCCCGGTTTGGCGGCGGGCCTGCAGGCCGGCGACAGAACGGGCTCTCAGGCGCGCCATGGCGCACATTGCTCAAGACGATCATCTCAACGCACAGGAGGACATTTCATGAGT
>JBFKNN010000103.1:0-10651 GCA_041629335.1 Burkholderiales bacterium
CAACGCGCTCGAGTTCAAAGCGTTCGGCGACTTGTCGCAGGTCTTCGCCAAGTAAACCTTGGCTCCGCGCTATCGAGTTGACCAAGCATCGGGAATGTCACTACACTTGCTCGCTTTCTTTTTCACCCAACCCCGAAGTCTGCAGGAGGAAAAATGCGTAAGTCGTTGATTGGATTATTGTTAGCTGTTTGCGCGACGGCAATGCCCGTGGTCGCGCAGGAAAAGATCAATCTGTCGATCGGCACCGGCGGCACCGGCGGTGTCTACTATCCGCTGGGCGGCGGCATCGCCAACGTGCTCTCGAAGCACGTGCCCGGCATGCAGGCGACCGCCGAAGTGACCGGCGGCTCGGTCGACAACCTGAAGCTGATCGGCACCGGCAAGCCCTACATCGGACTGTCGATGGCCGACGTGGGGCTGGACGCGATCAAAGGCGAGGGCAAGTTCAAGGGCGCCACGATCCCGCTGCGCACGCTGATGGTGCTCTACACCAATCACATGCATGTCGTCACCGTCGAAGGCACCGGCATCAATACCGTCAAGGACCTCAAGGGCAAGCGCGTGTCGACCGGCTCGCCCGGCAGCGCGACCGAAGTCATGGCGTTCCGCATCATCGAGGCCGCCGGCCTCGATCCGCTGAAGGACATGACGCGCGAGCGCTTGGGTGTTGCCGAGTCGGTCAACGCGATCAAGGACAAGAAGATCGACGCGTTCTTCTGGGTCGGCGGGTTGCCGACCGCGGCGGTGACGGATCTGGCCGCGACCCCGGGCACCAAGATCAAGCTGGTCGACCATGCGGCCCTCGTGCCGGCGATGAACAAGAAGTACGGCGACCTTTACGTTGAAGATACGATCCCGAAAGGCACTTATTCCGGCCAGACGGCGGACAACAAGCAAGCGTCCGTCGCCAACATCCTGGTTGCGCACGAGAAGCTTTCCGACCAGTCGGCGTACAACATCGTGAAGACCATCTTCGACAAGCGCGACGATCTCATCGCCGTGCACAAGGCTGCCGAAGAGTTCAAGATCGACAACCAGAAGCCGGCGGCGTCGCCCGTGCCGTTCCATCCCGGCGCGGTGAAGTTCTTCAAAGAGAAGGGTGCGAAGTTCTAAGCGCTCACGGCTCCGCAAGAACCCCGCCCGGCGACGGACGGGGTTTTTTTGTGCGCGCAGTGCCGGCCGGCGGGCCGCGGCGCTATGTTAAGCTTTGCCCGCAACAGTCGAGCGTTACCGGGGGACGCCGTACATGAGCGAAAACGATAAGGCCCAGGAGGCGGAACTCGTGATGAGCGAGGACGCGCGCCGGCGCGTCGAAGAGCTCATCGAAGAAGAAGAGGGCATACACAATCGATATACCGGCGTGCTGGCGGTGCTGCTCACGCTCGCCGCCGTCGGCATGTCGCTGTTCCACCTCTACGCCGCCGTCGAGATCGTGCCGGCCTACATCCTGCGCCCCGTGCACGTGGCACTGGCGCTGGCGCTGGTGTTCGTGATGTTCCCGGCGGTAAAGGCGCTGCGCAACCGCCTGATGTGGTTCGACGTGATTTTCGCCGTCATCGCGCTTGCCATCGCGGGCTACATTCTCTACTGGGGCGATCTGCTGGGCGATCGCGCGACCGTGCCGACGGTCACCGACCAGGTGGTCGGCGTGGCGCTGATCCTGATCATTCTCGAAGGCAATCGCCGCAGCTCGACCTGGATTCTGCCGTTCGTGGTCTGCCTGTTCCTCGCCTACGCGCTGTTCGGGCCGTACCTGCCGCCGCCGTGGACCCACAAGGGCTACGAGATCTCGCGCCTCACGGGCTCGCTCTACATGACCCTCGAGGGCATTTACGGCGTTGCCGTGGACGTCTCATCGACGCTGATCATCCTGTTTACGATTTTCGGCGCGTTCCTGCAGTACTCGGGCGCGGGCAAGTTCTTCATCGATTTCTCGTTCTCGGCGATGGGCGGCAAGCCCTCGAGCGCGGGGCGGGCCGTGGTCATGTCCTCGTTTCTCCTGGGCGGGCCATCCGGTTCGGGGGTCGCGACCACGGTGACGATCGGCTCGGTAGCCTATCCGTTGCTGCAAAAAGCGGGCTACGGCAAGGAGGCCGCCGGCGGACTGCTGGCGGCAGGCGGGCTGGGCGCGATCATTTCCCCGCCGGTGCTCGGTGCGGCCGCCTTCCTCATCGCCGAATTCCTCAAGATCTCGTATCTCGACGTGATCCTGATGGCGACGATTCCGACCATCCTGTTCTATCTCGCGATCTTCATCATGGTCGAGATCGACGCGCGCAAATTCAGCATGCACGCGGTGGCGCTGGAGAAACACCATCGGCCGCTCGAGCTCGCTAAGCGCTACTGGTACCACTTCGTGTCGCTGCTCTCCATTGTGGTCTTCATGCTGATGGGCTACTCGCCGATCCTGTCGGTCTTCTGGGCAACGATGGTCACCGGGCTGTTTTCGTTTTTGCAGAGCGACTCGGCGCTCATCTCGTACGACTGGTTCCGCGGTCGCATGCCCTGGTTGAAGGGATTCTGGGAGTCGGGTCTCATCAAGGCGCTGGAAGGCGGGTCGGTCGGGGTGCTCAACGTCGCCATGACCTGCGCCTCCGCCGGCATCATCGTCGGCGTGGTGACGCTGACCGGGCTGGGGCTGAAATTCAGCTCGATCGTGCTCGATTACGCCGACTCGGGTGCGCACGCACTGGTTGCCTTCTGGGGCTTCTTCGGCGCCGCCAATACGCCCGAGCTGCTGCACGACATGAAGCTCCTGCTCACCGCGTTCTACACCTCGCTCATCGTGTGGATCGTCGGGCTGGCGGTGCCGGTGACGGCCTCGTACATCATTTGCGCGGTGGTCGCGGCGCCGGCGATGATCAAGCTCGGTGTGCCGGATTTCGCCGCGCACATGTTCATCTTCTACTACGCCGTGCTGTCCGAAGTCTCGCCCCCGACCGCGCTCTCGCCGTTCGCCGCCGCGGCGATCACCGGCGGCGGGCCGTACCGCACGACGCTGCAATGCTGGAAGTACACCGCGCCGGCGTTCCTGCTGCCGTTCATGTTCGTGCTCGACGCTTCCGGCACCGGGCTCCTGCTCGGCGGCTCGTTCAAGAATCTGGCGCAGGCGAACTGGGGCTCGATCGCGCTGGTGACGGTCACCGCCGCGCTGGGCATCGCCGCGCTTGCCGGCGGGCTGCAGGGCTGGGCGCTGCGCCGGACGACGCTGCTCGAGCGCTGGATGCTGATCATTGCGGGGCTGATGCTGGTTTATCCGCGCGCGTTCTTCGATGTGGTGGGAATCGCGCTGGTGATCGGCGTTGTGGTGATACAGAAGGTTTGGCACCCCAATGCGCGGGCCGCCGCGGGATAGCGTCGACTGGGCCGCCCGCCCGCTCGGGCTCGAGCCGTATCAGGCCAAGTATCCCGCGCCCTTCGCGGTGCTCGCCATACGCACGGCCGGCGGCTGCGTGACCGGTATCGATTATCTGCCCCCGGGGGCCGCGCCGCTCGCTCCGCTCGATCAACTTGCGGCGCGCGTGTGCCGCCAGATCGAGCGCTACCTCGACGACCCGCAGTTCCGGTTCGACCTGCCGTTCGAATTCCGGGGATCGGATTTCCAGTGCCGTGTGTGGCGCGAGATCTGCGCCATTCCTGCCGGCCGGACGGTGACCTACCTCGACGTCGCGCGGCGCCTTTGCACCGCGCCGCGGCCGGTGGGCGGCGCCTGCGGAGCGAACCGCATTCCGCTCGTCATTCCCTGCCACCGTGTGGTGGGGAGCAACGGCCTCGGTGGGTTCATGCACGCGAGGGGCGGGCAGCCGCTCGTGATCAAGCGCTGGCTCATTGCCCATGAAGCCGCCTGACGCTGCGCTGATCGACCAGTTTTGCGATGCGCTGTGGCTCGAAGACGGTCTCGCGCGCAATACGCTTGTGAGCTACCGCCGCGATCTGGTTCAGTTCGCAGGCTGGCTCGCGAAGCGCCACGGCCGCACCTTGCTCGATGCCTCGCATCCCGACCTGCTCGACTATCTCGCATATCAGGTCCGGCGCCGCGCCAAGGCGACGACCTCGAGTCGCCAGCTCTCGAGCTTCAAGCGCTTCTACCGCTTCGCGTTGCGCCAGGGACGCATCAGCGCGGACCCGACGCTCAATATCGAGACGCCGAAGCTGCCGCGCACGCTGCCGAAGAGCCTGACCGAGGAAGACGTGGAAAGCCTGCTCGAGGCGCCGCGCACCGAGGCCGCGCTCGGCCTGCGCGACAAGACCATGCTCGAGACGCTGTACGCGAGCGGGCTGCGCGTATCGGAGCTCACCACGCTCAAGCTCGCGCAGGTCAGCATCGACATGGGGGTGGTGCGCGTTACCGGCAAGGGCTCGAAGGAGCGGCTGGTCCCGCTCGGCGAGCAGGCACTCGGCTGGCTGCGGCGCTACCTGAAGGAGGGCCGTCCGGCGCTGCTCGGGGCGCGCATGAGCGACGACCTTTTCGTCACCGCACGCGGCGAGGCGATGACGCGGCAGGCGTTCTGGCACCTGATCAAGCGCTACGCACGCGCAGCGGGGCTCAAGAAGCCGATATCGCCTCACACCCTGCGCCACGCCTTCGCCACGCACCTGCTCAACCACGGCGCGGACCTGCGAGTCGTGCAGCTGCTGCTCGGGCACTCCGACATCTCGACCACGCAGATCTACACGCATGTCGCACGCGAGCGGTTGAAGCAGCTGCACGCGAAGCACCATCCCCGGGGGTGAGGCGGAAGGCGGAAGGCGGAAGAGTCTAACCTACTGCTCACTGCTTGCCGATCACGGCTTCTTGCCTCGCTCAATCGTGACACCCAGGCGCTTGACCGCTTTGAGCGGCGCGAGCTTGGTCACGCTGACCTTCACCCACGGCGTCTTGAATTCCTTGAGCAGCAGCTGGGCGATATGCTCCGCGAGTTTTTCGACCAGCGGAAAATGATTGCCCCGCAGGGTCTCCTCGATGCGCGCGACCACCTTTGCGTAATCGATCGTGTCCCCGATCGCCTTGACCCCGCCCGCGCTCCCCGGGATGCCGATCTCGAGATCGAACTGCACCGTCTGCGGGACCGCGTGCTCCCAGTCGTAGATTCCGATCAGGACGTCGAGGCGAAAATCGTTGATGAAAATGGTGTCCATGTAATGCCGGTGTCGGTTTGTTGTGAAAGGTGAACGGGGACGCCGTCGACCGGCCTCGATTCGGATAAAATGTGGCTGCACATTCTATGTGAAATCGCATGCAGACCATAGTATTTACCCTGCTCGCCTACCTGATCGGATCGATTTCCTTCGCCGTCATCGTGAGCCGCGCCTTCGGCCTGCCGGATCCGCGCAGCTACGGCTCGGGCAATCCGGGCGCGACCAACGTGCTGCGCACGGGGCGCAAGGCCGCCGCCGCGCTGACTCTGCTAGGGGACGCGATCAAAGGCTGGGTCGCGGTGTTTCTCGTGCAGCATTTCGCCGGGGGGACGCCACTCGACGCCGGGCTGGCGGCGGTCGCGGTGATCGTCGGCCACATGTACCCGGTGTTCTTCCGCTTCCAGGGCGGCAAAGGCGTCTCGACCGCGCTGGGCGTGCTGCTCGCGCTCAATGTGTATCTTGCCGCGGGCACGGCCGCCACCTGGCTCGTCATCGCGTTCTTCTTTCGCATCTCATCGCTGGCAGCGATCGTCTCCGCCGTGTTCGCGCCGTTTTTCTGCTTCCTGCTCTACGGGATGCACGCGTTCACGGGCGGGGTTACGGGCATCGGGTTGCTGCTCATCTGGCGCCACCAAAGCAACATCCGCAATCTCATTGCCGGCACCGAAAGCCGTCTCGGCAAATCGGCGGGCGGCTCTGGTGCGGGCAGCACGGAAAAAACCGACTAGGCCGCAGGCGCGGCGAGCGCGTCGAGATCCCAGCGCGGGCGCACGGTAAAACCGTGCACCGCGTCGCGTGCCGGGCGCGGCGCGTGCTGCAGCCTCAGAGCGCCGGCCAGCGCGATCATCGCACCGTTGTCGGTGCAGAACTCCAGTTCCGGATAGAACACCGAAAATCGATGCCGCTGCGCACTGGCTGAGAGACGCTCGCGCAGCAGGCGGTTTGCGCCGACGCCCCCCGCGACGATCAACTGGCGCAAGCCCGTCTGCCGGATCGCGGCGAGCGCCTTGCCGGCGAGCACGTCGACGATCGCCGCCTGGAATTCAGCTGCCAGGTCGGCGCGCGCCTGCTCGTCGAGGGGCTGCGCGCGGGCCAGCGTCATCACCGCGGTCTTCAGCCCGCTGAAGCTGAAGTTAAGATCCCCCGTCTTCTCCATTTGCGCGAGCATCGGGCGCGGCAGGGCGTAGCGGCCCGGGGTGCCAGATTCCGCGAGGCGGGCGAGCGCCGGGCCGCCGGGATACGGCAATCCGAGCAGCTTGGCAGTCTTGTCGAATGCCTCGCCCGCGGCATCGTCGTGGGTCTCGCCCAGCGTCTCGTAGGCGCCGATGCCGGAGACCAGCATCAATTGGCTGTGGCCGCCCGACACCAGCAGCGCGACGAAGGGAAAGGCCGGGGCGGGCCGGGACAGCAGCGGCGAGAGCAGGTGGCACTCGAGGTGGTGCAGCCCCAGTACCGGAATTCGCAGGGCGTAGCCCAGCCCGTGCGCGACTGACGCGCCGACCAGCAAGGCCCCGGCGAGGCCGGGGCCCTCCGTATAGGCAATCGCGTCGAGGTCATCGAGCCGGGAGCCAGCCTGGGCGAGGACGGCTCGGGTGAGGGGCAGGACCCGCCGGATGTGGTCGCGCGAGGCGAGTTCCGGCACCACCCCGCCGTAGTCGGCGTGCAGGGCGACCTGGGAGTACAGGGCGTGGCCGAGCAAGCCGCGGCTGCCGTGATAGAGCGCGATGCCGGTCTCGTCGCACGAGGTTTCAATGCCCAGCACGAGGCCGGCGGTGGGGGAGGCGGGGGACAAAGTCAGGCTTCAAAAAAATCTTGGCGCTTGATATAATACAAGTTTTCCCGATCCAACAAAGGATTTGCATGCCGACCGTTCGCGTCAAGGAAAACGAGCCGTTCGAAGTGGCGCTCCGCCGCTTCAAGCGCACCGTGGAGAAAACCGGGCTGCTCACTGAGTTACGCGCCCGCGAGTATTACGAGAAGCCCACCTCGGAGCGCAAGCGCAAGCTCGCCGCCGCGATCAAACGTCATCACAAGCGGCTGCGCTCGCAACTGCTTCCGCCGAAGCTTTATTGATTCCGCGACAGCATCGAATCGTGAAGGCGTGAGGAAAAATCCTCGCGCCTTTTTCGCTTGTGGCACCGTCTTTGCGATCTCCCGCTTGGCCCGATCTCCGTGTCCCTGAAAATTCGCATTAACGACGAACTCAAGGTGGCGATGCGCGCGGGCGACGCCCGCCGCCGCGACGCGTTGCGTCTGCTGCTGGCCGCGCTCAAGCAGCGCGAGGTCGACGAGCGCAAAGCGCTGGAAGATGCCGGTGTGATTGCGGTCATCGACAAAATGATCAAGCAGCGGCGGGACTCGATCGAGCAGTTCGAGAAGGGCGGACGGCAGGATCTGGCCGATGCGGAAAGATTCGAAATCGGCGTGCTGGAAGCGTACATGCCCAAGGCAATGGGCGAGGACGAGATCACGGCGGCGGTCACCGCTGCGCTTACGGAGACCGGCGCGGCCAGTCCATCGGACATGGGCAAGGTGATGGCGGTGTTGAAGCCCAAGCTCGCCGGTCGCGCGGATATGGGCAAGGTCTCCGCACTGGTGAAATCCCGGCTCTCGGGCGGGCGATAGGCGCGACGGGCTGCCGCCATCCGCGGCGCCGGCGTTGCGCTTTCGAGGTGCTCGGCAGACCCAGGAACAGGGCGGAATTTTGCGTTAACCCGTTGTTTTTGAATTAAACCTGCGGATTCGCCGAAGTTGCCTATAATGAGGATAGCCGCGTTCGGACGGACGCAGTTCACACCGTTCAACGCGGTTTATTGTGTTTATTCTAATGTCAGCCGGGGTGCGCGCTTGTCACGACTGCTGTCCCGCTGGTTCGACTTCTGCAAAAAGCAATTCGCTCGCCGATGATCCCGCAGAGCTTCATTCAGGAACTGCTCGGCCGCGTCGACATTGTTGACGTTGTGGACCGGCACGTGAAGCTGAAACGCGCCGGGTCGAACTACGCCGCTTGCTGCCCGTTTCACAGCGAGAAGACACCGTCGTTCACGGTGAGCCCGGTGAAGCAGTTCTATCACTGCTTCGGCTGCGGCGCGCACGGCACGGCCATCGGCTTCCTCATGGAGTACAGCGGCCTCGGCTTCGTCGACGCGGTGAAGGATCTGGCGCAGGGCGTGGGCCTTACGGTGCCGGAGGTGCGGTCGGAGGCGGCGCAGCGTCGGGCGGAGGCAGGCGAGGACCTTCACAGCATTCTGCTCAAGGCGGCGCAGTACTACCGCGCGCGCCTGAAGGACGCGCCACACGCGATCGCCTATCTCAAGCGGCGGGGATTGTCGGGCGAGATCGCCAAGCATTTCGGCATCGGCTATGCGCCGGACGGCTGGCAGAACCTGGCCGACGTCTTTCCCGACTATGAGGCAAAGGTGCTCGGGGTGGCCGGACTGGTGAAAACGAGCGACGAAGGCAAGCGTTACGACGTGTTTCGCGATCGCGTCATATTCCCTATCGTCGACGTGCGCGGCAATGTGATCGGGTTCGGCGGCCGCGTGCTCGCCGAAGGCGAGAGCGGGCCCAAGTACCTCAACTCGCCGGAGACGCCGGTGTTCGAGAAGGGCCGCGAGCTCTACGGCCTCTACCAGGCACGGCGCGCGATCCGTGATGCGGGACGGGTGGTCGTGGTCGAGGGCTACATGGATACTGTCGCGCTCGCGCAGCACGGCATTGGCTATGCGGTCGCGACGCTTGGCACCGCGACGACCCCGGTGCACGTGCAGAAGCTGCTGCGCCAGGCCGATGAAATTGTGTTCTGCTTCGATGGTGACGCAGCGGGGCGCCGCGCCGCATGGCGGGCGCTGGAGAACAGCCTCTCCCAACTCGTGGACGGCAAGCAGGTGAAGTTCCTCTTCCTGCCGGAAGCCGAAGACCCCGATACCTTTGTGCGCAAGGCGGGCAAAGCGGCCTTCGAGGCTGCGCTTGACCGCGCAACGCCACTGACGCAGTTCCTGTTCGATGAGCTTGGTGCTCGGGCCGACCTCGGCACGCACGAGGGCCGCGCAAAGCTCCTGCAAGCGGCAAAGCCGCTCGTCAAGCAGGTCGCGGCACCGATCCTGTCGCTGTTACTGCGCAAGGAGCTCGCGCGCCTATCGGGGATCACGCAGGAGGAACTCGACGGCCAATACCAGATCAAACCCCGGTCGGCGCAACCGGCACCGCGGCATGCGCCAGCGCGCCGCGCGAAGACGAGCCTCGCCCGCGAGCTCATCGAGCGGCTGATTTTTGATCCTTCGCTTGCGCAGTATGCCAACCGCGGCGCGCTCGCGGGGATGGCCGATCAAGTCGGTTTCGATGTTGATCCAACGGAGCTGCGTACCGTCGAGCGGCTGCTGGAAGTTCTGGCGGCCGAACCGCAGATCACCAGTTTCGCCGAATATTTCAGAGGCACGGACCACGAGGCCTTGATACGCGAGGCCGAGTTGAATTCACTGCGGCTCCAGGAGTTAAATCTCGCCCCGGCAGATCTGCAGCGTGAATTCGCCGACGGCTGGGCGGGCCTGCTCGCCCGGGTACGCAAGGACGTCGAGCGTCGCGCCAGCGCCGGGCAGATTGCGGTTTCGGCCCAAGCGGTTACGGCAGCGGCGGCGAAATGAATAGTGGGCCGTTTTGAGGTATACTTTCAGGTTTTTTGATGCACCCTCATTTTTCTGGGAATCGGCACATGGCAAAGCCCAGCAAGCGCTCAAAAGCTAAAGCAAAGTCCAAGACCCACGCGCGCAAGAAGGCGGCGGGCACCGCGAGATCCAAGGTCAAGGCGATCAAGGCCAAGGGCAAGTCGCGCCCGGCCGCGAAGGCGCGCACGGCGGCGCGTCCCAAGCGCCCGCAGAAAGCGAAGACCAAGGCGGTGCGTGCGCCGGCCAAGGCCAAGGCGCGGCCGGCGGCGCAGGCGAAAGCATTGCAGAAGGACAAGCGGCTCGCGAAGGTCAAGGCAGCCGCCAAGAAGGTGCTGGCCAAGCTCAAGGCCGGGAAACCTGAGAAAGGCACACTCAAGCAGGCGCTGCTCAAGCAGGCGCTGCTCAAGGAGCAGCAGCTGATCGCGCTCGCGGCAGCCAAGGGCAAGCCCGGCCGCCGAGACAAGCTGACCGCCAAGGAAAAGGCGCTGGTCAAGGAGTTCGAGCGCAAGGAACTCTCTCCTGCCGACGCGGAAGCGCGCCGCACGCGCCTGAAGAACCTGATCGTCCTGGGCAAGGAGCGCAGCTACCTCACCTACGCCGAGATCAACGATCATCTGCCTGACGACATGCTCGATGCCGACCAGATCGAGAACATCATCAGCATGATCAACGACATGGGCATCCTGGTCTACGACGAGGCGCCGGATGCCGAGCAGCTGCTCATGTCGGACGCGACGCCGCCCGTGGCGGACGAGGAAGCCGTGGAGGAAGCGGAAGCGGCACTTTCTACCGTTGACTCCGAATTCGGCCGTACCACCGACCCGGTGCGCATGTACATGCGCGAGATG